>DCUH01000005.1 GCA_002327765.1 bacterium UBA2219
GTGTTGTAGCCGTTGAGCTTGAGCGTCTGCGCCAGGGGTGCCATGGAGTTGGGCCGCACCGAGCAGTAGCCCGGCATGCCGGTGGCGATCTCGGTGATGCCGGCCATGCCGGCGGAATGGTGGTTGCGGCCGGTCAGCAGCCCCTGCCGCGTCGCCGAGCAGATCGCCATGGTGTGGAAGCGGTTGTACTTGAGCCCGCCCGCGGCCAGCTTCTCCGCCGTCGGGGTGTGGCACGGGCCGCCGAAGGCGCTGGGCGCCCCGAAGCCGCAGTCGTCGATCAGGACGAGCAGCACGTTGGGAGCGCCCGCCGGCGGCCGCAGCTGGTCGATCGGGGTCACGACCATGTCCGGGTCCTTGGCGTCGTACGGGATGAACCGCGCCGGCGTCGTGTTCCGCATCGGAAGATGCGAACGGTGTCTCCTGTCTTCGCTGCTCATGATTTATCCCCCTCGGTTTTTTCTTGCGGCCAAAGCCGGTTCACCGGGCCCCGGAGCAGGAGATAGGGGATTATCGCAAGGACGATCCCCGTGACCAGCGCCCCGCCCGGGCGGATTCCGCGGAACACGACGAACTGGAAAACGAAATCGAGAACGACGGCGATCACGAACACCTTGCCGATCGACTTCCAGCCGCTCCGCAGCATCTCCCGCCGGTTCTCCGGGTCGCTGAACAGTCCCCAGAAAAAGGCCGTCTTCCCCTCCCGCGCGTCCTTCCTGCCGTCCCGGAAGGCGAAGAAGAGCGCCACGAGCGGCTGCAGGAACAGGCGAAAGCTCATCGGCCCGTGGAACCGGGCCATGAGGCCGTCGAGAAAACCCAGAGGTTCCAGCAAGGTCAGCTTCTCCTTTCCGTCGCTTTCTGCCAGGGCCAACGGCCCTCCACTTCGACGGTCAATGTCATATCCAGGGCCACGGTGCGGATGATGTCGGCGGCCTCCATCCATTCGCGCGATGTTCCCAAGCCTTTACCTTTCCTCGCCCGGACCGGGGCTCATGGGCCCCATCACGAGCTCCGCGGGCTTCCCCCGGCGCACCAGGTCCGCCATGGCCTGCATGGGTCCCCTGCTGTGGGCGAAGAACGCTTTCAGCCCCGCGCAGAGCCAGTTCAGCCCCGGCTCGCCGTCGGGAGTCTCGAGGATGCGGTTCTTCGGGCACTCCCCGTGGCAGGCGAAGAGGAACTCGCACTCCCGGCACATCCGCGGCAGGGTGTCGCGCTTGGCCTCCCCGAACCGGCGCTGCCGGGCCGACATGGCCAGTTCCGTCATCGGGGTCTCCAGGATATTTCCGAGCCGATGTTCCGGCTCCACGAAGTGGTCGCAGGAGTAGAGGTCGCCGTTGTGCTCGAGCACGAGCGCCCCCCCGCAGGTGGGCTGGAACACGCAGACCGGGGACTGCCCGTACACCCAGGCGCCAAGGACCCAGTCGAAGTTTAGGACGAAGGTCCGGCCCACGTCGCGGCGCACCCACTCGTCGAAGACACCGATCAGGAACCGGCCGAACTGCTCCGGCCGCACCGAGCGTCCGGTCACCGCCGTGCCCTCCTGATAGCCCGTATCGTTGTCCCGCTCGACGATGGGGATGAACTGGATGTAGGAAGCGCCGATCTCGTCGCGAAAGAAGCGGTAGACCTCCCCGGGATGGTCGCCGTTGGCGGCGTTGACCGTGCACAGGATGTTGAACTCGACTCCCTGCGCCTTCATGAGCCGTACGGCGGCGGCGACCCGGTCGAAGACCGGCCCGCCGCCCCGGTCGTGCCGGTAGGCGTCGTGGAGCTCCCGGGGGCCGTCGAGGCTCAAGCCCACCAGGAAGTCGTATTCCTTCAGAAAGCGGCACCACTCGGCGTCGAGGAGCACGCCGTTGGTCTGCAGGGTGTTGTGCACCCAGACGCCGGGCCTGCGGTATCTCTTCTCCAGTTCGACGGCCCTGCGGAAGAAGTCGAGCCCCATGAGCGTGGGCTCGCCCCCCTGCCAGGCCACCGTGACCTCGGGGTCCTCGTTGGCCTGCAGAAGCTGCCGCACGTAGCTCTCCAGCACCTCGTCGGACATCCGGAACTCGCTCCCCGGGTAAAGCCGCTCCTTCTTCAGGAAGAAGCAGTAGTCGCAGCGCAGGTTGCACGCCGCGCCGGTTGGCTTCGCCATGACGTGGAAGCAGGGCTGGACGTCTTTTCGGCTCACGGTCACCTCCACCACACCAGAAGGCATAGGACCGCGTAGAGGACCGGGAACCCGATCCGGGCCCACCGGTCGATCCGGTCGACGAGGGGCTTCCGGTCCCGTCCAAAGAGGTAGGCGCACCACGCCACCACCACCAGCATCAGGAAGACCAGCACAGTCGATCCGAGGGTGAAGTAATCGAACCGGGTCAGGTACGGGAGGTTCGGAACGAGCCGCCCGAGGGCGAACCGGTAGGCGATGAGCGTCAGCATGGTGGTGACCGACACGCTGATCCGGGTGTTCACCACCGAGGGGTCCACCCAGAGCGCCGTGCAGCCCATGAGCACGATCATGACCAAAGGCAGGATCACCTGCACGGCGTGGTACCCGAAGTGCCGTTGGCCGTCCCAGGCCAGCTCGACCCCCGAGAGAGGTTTCATGCCCACGCCCGACTCGTAGTCCCGGATCTCCATGCGTGCCGGCCCCACTTCCCAGTCGGTCAGGGAAAGCGTCGCGGCCTTGCCCCCCCCGTTCGCCTCCGATGAGGGGACCATCTCCACCTCGCCCCGCGGGTAGCCCAGGCTCACGACCTGGACGTGGAAGCGCTGCCGGTCCATGGGAAAGAGCCGGAAGTCCATGCGGCCCGTGAAGCGGCCCCACCAGCGCTGCCGGTAGAGAACCCGCCCCGAGGGGTCGACCTCGACCCGCTGTGGAAGAGTGGCGCTCACGCCCCGCTGGTTCACCAGCTGAAGGCGGGGGTGCCAGACCTCGTCCAGCCCCATGCTCTTGAGACCGGTCCAGCGCCCGGCCAGGCGGGGATCGTTCCACTCGGCCTTCAGCACCACGTCGGCGCCGAAGGTCTGGTCGCCCCCGGAGATCTCGTAGAGGTCCGCCAGGTAGAGCCCGACCTGGACCCGGGTCGGGGCTCCCCCGGCATCCGGGCGGGCCAGATCGGTCGCTGCCGCGCAAATCCCCGTCGCCGCCAAGGTAAACAGCGCGAGGGCGAAAAACCCCACCAGGAAAGATTTCTTCTCCCCCATCGTCGTCCCTTTTCTCCCTGCCCGGCTACTCTTCGCGGATCTTCCGCAAGGCTTCCATCCCGTACCGGACGGACAGGTCCCCGATCTCGACTTCCGGCTCCTCGGAGCAGAGATCCATCGCCACGAGGACGCGCCAGAACTCCTCGGACCGGATGTGGCGCCGGAAGGCGTCCTCCGAAACCCATTCCTCGGCGTAGCGAACCAGGCACGGGTCCGCCGCGTCTTTCTGAACCCGGCACGATTTGCATCCCCGCTTGTCCCGGATCGGGCCGCTTGCCGAAAAGAGAAGCTCCAGGGCGCGCGGGACGGTTGCGGGGTCGAACCGCATGGCGATCGAGCACGTTTTCATGGCCGAAGGAATTTGATCCGGCATCGTTTCGGCTCCTGTCAGTCGAGCGGGATGAGCGCCTCGGCGTACTCCCGTCGCGGCGTGCCGACGACCGGCGTCAGGGTCATCGCCCTCGTTCCGCCTTCATGCGCCGGCGGGGGCAAATTCACGGATCGGCTGGTCTCCATTATTTCATCCCCTCTAGAAACGGATGCCCACGCGCACACCCGCGA
>DCUH01000086.1 GCA_002327765.1 bacterium UBA2219
GCTCGCGGCGCTGCGCGGCGGGATCACGCACGTCATCGCGCCGGAGCAGAACCGGAAGGACCTCGAGGAGATCCCGCGCCACGAGGCGAAGCAGGTCCGCTTCTCCCTGGTCAAGAGCATGGACGACGTGCTTCCCGTCGCCCTGACCCGGAACCCGTTCCTCCGGGCGCAGGGGAAGAAGCCCTCGCCCAGACGCGCGCCCGCGAAGAAGGCGGCGAAAGCCCGGAAAACGCGTTGATGCCCGACGGCTCCGACGATCCCGGCGCGGCCCGCGGCAGGATCCGCGGNNAGGGCCGCGCCGGCCGACGCATGAGGGGCGGTCCGTTCCCGTGCGGCCGCCCGTCGTTCCCGCACGCCCATGAAGGTCCTGCTCCTTCCGTTCCTGTTCCTGGCCTCCGCCTTCTTCTCCGCGACGGAGACGGCCCTCTTCGCCCTGCGCCGGGTCGACCTCGAGAAGTGGAAGGAGGAGCGGAACCGGAAGGCGGAGCTCATCGGAAAGATGCTCGAGAACCCGGCCCGCCTCATTTCGACGATTCTGATCGGGAACCTCATCGTCAACGTCGCGATCTCCTCGGTGCTCGCCGCGCTCCTCCTTCCCCGGCTCCCGGGAAGGTACGGCGAAGCGGCCGCGCTCGCCGCCGGGACGCTGGGGATCCTCGTGCTGGGGGACATCGCCCCGAAGAGCATCGTCTGGCCTCGGGCGAAGGCGTTCTCGCTCCTGCTCGCCGCGCCGCTCATGACGTTCTCGAAGGCCATCGCGCCGCTGCGGTTCCTCGTCGAGAGTCTCTCGGCGGGCATCCTGCGGTTGCTGGGGGTGCCGGGGGGGGAGGACTCCCGGGAGATGCTCTCGGAGGCCGAGTTCCGGGCGATGGTCGACATCGGGGAGGAGACCGGCACCCTCGACCCCGGCGAGAAGGAGATGATCCACAACATCTTCGACATGACGGACCAGCGGGCCGCGGAGGTCATGACGCCGCTGCCCGACGTCTTCATGGTCCCGCGCGACCTCCCCTACGAGGAGCTGGTGGCGCAATACCGCGTCTACCGGAAGTCGCGGATCCCGGTCTACGAGGGGGAGCGGCGCAACGTCGTCGGGATCCTCCATTTCAAGGACCTGCTCCGCACGATGGCGGAGCAGGTGCGGGTCCCCGACTGGGCAGGGCGCATGCGGCATCCGCTGTTCGTCCCTTCCGTGAAGAAGCTGCCGCTCCTGCTGCGCGAGTTCCAGCGGAGAAAGGTCCACATCGCCGTCGTGGTGGACGAGTTCGGGGAGCAGGTGGGGATCGTGACGATCGAGGACGTCCTCGAGGAGCTGTTCGGGGATATCAACGAGGAGCACGACCGGGAGGAGAAGGAGATCGTCGCCCGCCCCGACGGCTCGTCCCGCGTGCTGGGCAGGACGCCGATCCATCGGTTCAACGCCGCCTTCGGCACGGAGCTGCCGGACGAGGAATGGGACACCGTGGCGGGGCTTCTCCTGCACGAGTTCGGCCGCCTCCCGGGGCGCGGCGACCGGATCGTGGTCGCCGGGCTCGTTGTCACCGTGGAGCGGCTCAAAGGGGTCCGCATCACGGAGGTGGGCGTAAGGTCGGCCGCCGGGGAGGGGGAGTAGCGGATGGAGTCCGTGGCCCTCATCGCGCTTTGCCTCCTGTTCCAGGGGCTGTACGAAGGCTCCGAGATGGTGCTCGTCTCGGCGGACCGCCACCGGCTGAAGGAGCGCGCGCTTCGCGGGGAGAGCGGGGCGAAGCTCGCCCTCTCCATGCTGACCGAGCCCGACCGGGTCCTCGCGACGACCCTGACCACCACCAACCTCTTCATCGTTCTGGGGAGCGTGATCGCCACGTCCCACTTCCTTCCGCTGTTCGGGAAGTACGCCGAGTGGGTTTCCGTCTGCGCCTACACCCCCCTTGTCATCGTCCTGGGGCAGGTGGTGCCGAAGAGCTTCGCGCGGCAGCGGGCCGACCGGCTGGTGGCCGCCGCCGCCCGCGTCATCCGGTTCGCGCAGGTCCTTCTCTACCCGCTCGTCACCGCCGGGTCCTTCGTGGCCCGCGTGATCGCGATGCCGTTCGGCGGGGTCCTCCCGCTCCGGGGCCTTGTCACCCGGGAGGAGCTGGTCCTGATGCTGAAGATGACCCACGGGGGAGGCTCCGACGTCGAGTCGCACGAGCGCGTCATGGTGCGCCGCGCCTTCCATTTCGGCGAGACCCGGGTCTTCGACGTCTACCGACCGCTTCCCCAGGTCGCCGCCCTGCCGGAGGGCGCGTCCTGCCGGGAAGCGGCGCTGGCCGCAGCGAAGAGCGGCTACTCGCGCTACCCCGTGTACCGGGACCGCGTGGACCAGGTCGTCGGGTACCTGCACGTCCTGGACATCGCCGGGAGCCCGCCCGATGCCTCCATCCTCCCGTTCCTGCGGAAGCCGCTGTTCGTTCCGGAGCTCATGCCGCTCGACGAACTCCTCCGGTCGTTCCGGGAGGCGCGGAGCTCCTTCGCGGTCGTGGTGGACGAGTTCGGCGGCGTCTCCGGGATCGTCACCGCGGAGGATGTGGTGGAAGAAGTGGTCGGCGAGATAGAGGACGAGTACGACCGCCGTATGGAATACTATACGAAGGTGTCGGACGACGAGTTCATCGTCCCCGGCCGGATGGAGATCGGCCGCTTCGCGGAGGAGACCGGGATACGGCTCGAGGAGGGGGAATACACGACCGTCGGCGGCTTCCTCACGTCGCTCGCCGGGAGGATCCCTTCGGCGGGGGACACGTTCGACGTCCCGGGGGCTTTCCTTCGGGCGGAGAGGGTTTCGGAACGCGCGGTCCTCGAGGTCAGGGTGCGTCGCCTGGCTCCGGAGGAAGAGGGTCCGCCGCCGGAGAACGGAGCCGGGGGCCCGGAATGAGCCGGGGCGGCGGGCGGGGAACGGGGAGATGACCGGAGATCGACTGAAAGTGCTGCTTTCGGCCGTGGCCGGCGGGGATGTCTCCGTCGATGAGGCGTTCGAGCGGCTGCGCCGCCTTCCCTACGAAAACGTCGGGGACGCCCGCGTGGACCACCACCGGGGGATCCGCCAGGGGGTCCCCGAGGTGATCTTCGGAGAAGGGAAGACGACGGAGCAGATCCTCGCGATCGCCCGGTCGATGCGCCGCGCGGGGACGGGGGTGCTGATCACACGCCTTACCGAGGAGAAGATCCGGGCCGTCCGCCGGGCGTTCCGCGGGGCGCAGGTTCACCCGAAGGCCCGCTGCGCGGTCATCCCGAGCGGGAAGAGGGAGCCCCGGGGGAAGGGGATCGTCCTCATCGTGACCGCGGGCACCTCCGACATCCCGGTGGCGGAGGAGGCGGCGGTGACGGCCGAATTCCTGGGCAGCGCCGTGGAGCGGCTCTACGATGTGGGCGTGGCGGGGATCCACCGCCTGCTGCTGAAGGAAGAGCTGCTTCGCAAGGCCCGCGTGATCGTCGTCGCGGCGGGGATGGAGGGGGCGCTCGCCTCGGTGGTGGGAGGGCTGACCGACAAGCCCGTCATCGCCGTGCCGACCAGCGTCGGCTATGGCGCCAGCTTCGGGGGGGTGGCGGCGCTTCTCGGGATGCTCAACTCGTGCGCCCCCACGGTCGCGGTGGTCAACATCGACAACGGCTTCGGCGCCGGCGTGCTGGCGTCGGTCATCGACCGGCTGTGACGCTCCTCTACTTCGACTGCTTCTCCGGCATCGCCGGCGACATGGCGACGGCGGCGCTGCTGTCGCTGACCGGCGCGGAGAAGGAGCTGCGGAAGGCCCTGAAGATACTCCCCATCTCCGGCTACCGTCTGATCGTGGAGCGGGGACGATCCTGCGGGATGGCGGGGACCCGCGTGCACGTCAACGTCTCCGCCGGGGCGAAGCACGCGCGCCACCTCCCCGACATCGTCGCCCTGCTGTCGTCCTCTTCCCTGCCGCCGGAGACGCTCGCCCGGGCGATCCGCTGCTTCGAACTGCTGGGAGCGGCCGAGGCGAAGGTCCACGGCACGACGATCGACAAGGTGCACTTCCACGAGGTGGGCGCCGTAGACGCCGTGGTCGACGTCGTCTCCGGCTGCTTCCTGTTCGAGCTGGCCGGCGCGAAGGCGGCGCACTGCTCGCCCCTCCCGGGCGGCAGCGGCGAGGCGTGGTCGGAGCACGGGAAGATCCCGGTCCCCGCGCCGGCGACCCTCGAGCTGCTTTCGGGCGCCCCCTGGCGCTTCGGCGAGGGGGAAGGAGAGCTTGTGACCCCCACGGGGGCGGCGCTCCTGTGCGCGTTCGACGCCTCCTTCGGGCGGCCGCCGGAGATGACGGCGCGGGGCGTCGGCATCGGGCTGGGGCACCGGGAGCTCCCGGGCCGCCCCAACATGCTGCGGGTCGTCTCGGGAGAGCCGGCGGGAAAGGCCCCGGGCAGGGACCGCGTCCTCGAGATCGAGGCGAACATCGACGACATGAGCCCCCAGCGGTTCGAGCTGCTGATCGAGCGGTCGCTCGACGCGGGCGCGCTCGACGTCGCCGTCCTGCCGGCGACGATGAAGAAGAACCGGCCCGGCTGGGTGCTGCGGATCCTGGCCCCAGAGGAACGGCTCGAGATCGTTTCCGCGGCGGTGTTCTCCCTGTCCACGGCGATCGGCCTGCGGTACCACGCCTGCGACCGGCTGAAGCTCGACCGCGCCGTTGGGGAGGTGGAGACCCGCTTCGGGCGCGTCCGCGTGAAGGAGGCGACGCTGCCGGACGGCTCGGTCCGGCCGGTGCCGGAATACGAGGACGTGAAGCGGATTGTGCGCGGCGGGGCGGCCACGTTCGACGAGGTGGCCGTCGAGGTGGCGCGGAAATGGCGAAGGTAAAAGTCGAGTTCGCCTGCACGGCGTGCGGGACCACGTCCCCGAAGTGGGTCGGGAAGTGCCCGGGGTGCGGCGAGTGGAACACCATCGTCGAGGAGGTCTCCGCCCCGGCGCCCGGTCGGCGCCCCGGCGTGCCGGATTTCCCGGTCACGAAGCCGGTGCTCCTGTCCGAGGTCTCGGAGACCGCCGCCGTCCGCGTTTCGTGCGGCATCGCCGAGTTCGACCGCGTCATGGGGGGAGGGGTGGTGTCGGCGTCGGCCACCCTGCTGGGCGGCGACCCGGGGATCGGAAAGTCCACCATCCTCCTCCAGGCGGCGCGCGGGCTGGCGAGGCAGGGGAAGACGGTGCTGTACGTCTCCGGAGAGGAGTCCGAGGCGCAGGTGAAGCTGCGCGCTTCCCGGCTCGGCATCTCGGACGGCGGCATCTACCTGATGTCCGAAACCTCCCTCGAGCGGATCCTCTCCGCCGCCGGGGAGCTCTCCCCCGCGGCGATGATCGTCGACTCGATCCAGACCGTCTTCTCGCCCGACCTCTCTGGCGCGCCCGGCTCCGTGGGGCAGGTGCGGGAGTGCGCGGCGCGGCTGGTCTTCTTCGGGAAGAAGGCGGGGATCTCGGTCTTCCTCGTGGGGCACGTGACGAAGGAGGGAGCGATCGCGGGCCCGCGGGTCCTCGAGCACATCGTCGACACGGTCCTCTACTTCGAGGGGGAGAAGGGGCACCCGTACCGGATCCTCAAGGCGGTGAAGAACCGGTTCGGCTCGACGAACGAGATCGGCGTCTTCGAGATGCGCGCCGAGGGGCTTGCCGAGGTGGCCGACCCGTCGGGGATGTTCCTGTCGGAGCGGTCCGGGGACACCTCCGGGACGCTCGTCTTCCCGGCGATCGAGGGGACGCGGCCGCTGCTCGTGGAGGTCCAGGCGCTGGTTTCCCGCTCGTTCCTCCCCGTGCCCCGGCGCACGACGCTGGGGATCGACTTCAACCGCGTGATCCTCCTGTGCGCCATCCTCGAACGGAAGGCGGGGGTCGGCTTCCACGACCAGGACGTCTTCGTCAACGTGGCGGGCGGCATCCGGATCGACGAGCCCGCGGCCGACCTGGCGCTGTGCATGGCGCTCGCGGGCTCCTTCCGCGACCGGGTGATCCCGCCTGGGACGGCGGCGTTCGGCGAGGTGGGGCTGGGGGGCGAGGTGCGCGCGGTGCCGATGGCGGAGATGCGGCTCAACGAGGCCGCGAAGATGGGGTTCAATCGCGTGCTCCTGCCCGCCTCGAACGCGGAGCGGCTGGGCGCGAAGTTCCCGCTCGAGCTCGTTCCCGTGCGGCACGTGCGCGAGGCGCTTTCGCGCGCCGGGGGCAAGGCCGGCGGGCCGCCGGAGGGCCGCGCGTGAAGGCCGGCGGGAACCGGGTCCTCGTCGTAGAGGCCGACCCGGCCCGCGCCGACGCCGTGCGGCTTGCGCTGGAGGGGGCGGGGACCGGCTTCGCCGTCGCGACGGCGCGGTCCCTCGCGGAATGCCGGCGGTGCCTGGGAACCGACCCGCCGGACATCGTCCTGGCGGGCGCGCGGCTTCCGGACGGACGCGGCCTCGACGTCGCGGCCGCCCTTCCCGAAGACGCCCCGTGCTCCTTCCTGATCCTCGCGGACCCCGGCGACGAGTCCGACGCGGTCGACGCCCTCTGCCGGGGGGCGCTGGATTACGTGTTCGCCACCCCGGAGGGGATCGCGGCCATGCCCCGGATCGTGCGGAGGGCGCTGCGGGAACGGGACCTGCTCCGGGACCGGAAACGGCTCCTGTCCGAGCTCGCGCGGAAGGAGGCGAAGCTCCGCACCGTCTACCACGCCGTGCCCGTGGGGATCAGCTTCATCGTCGACCGCCGGGTCCGGGAAGGCAACGAGATGGCCGTCCGGCTCATCGGGTACGGCCGCGGGGAGCTGATCGGGAAAACCTCCCGGGCCCTTTATCTCACGGACGAGGAATTCGAGCGGGTCGGCAGGGAAAGTTACCGGCAGATCCTCGAGAAGGGCATCTCGCGGGTCGAGACGCGGTGGGTGCGCAAGGACGGCGGCGTGATCGACGTCCTGCTCACGGGCGCCGCGATCGACGCGTCCGACCTGTCGAAGGGGCTGATCTTCGCCAACCTCGACATCACCGACCTCAAGCGGGCGGAGGAGGCGCTGCGGCGGAGCGAGGCGGAGTTCCGCGTGCAGTCGGAGCAGTTCCACGGCCTGCTCGACGCGATCCCCGACAGCGTCATGCGCATCTCCCCGGACCACCGCATCCTTTGGGCCAACCGGGCCGCCGCTTCCGCCCTCGGGCGGGAGCCGGAGGCGCTGATCGGCGAGCATTGCTTCGCCCTCTGGCACGGGAGGTCCGCTCCCTGCGACCCGTGCTTCGCCGGCGAGACGTTCCGGAGCGGCAAGCCCGCGCACGGGAACTTCGTCACCCCCAACGGCAGGGAGGTCGAGATCCGGACCACGCCGATGATGAAGGACGGACGCGTCGTCGACGTGATCGAGATCGGGCGCGACGTCACCGACGGCCGGCGGATGGAGGAGCAGCTCAGGCATTCACGGAACCTCGAGGCGCTGGGGCGGCTCGCCGGGGGGATCGCCCACGACTTCAACAACATGCTGAACGTGATCCTGGGCTACTCGGAGATCGCGCTGGGGCGCCTCGATCCCGGCTCCCCGGTGGCGTCGAACCTCCGGGAGATCATGAGGGCCGGGCGGCGGTCCGCCGCCCTGACCGCGCAGCTTCTCGCCTTCTCCCGGAAGCAGATCGTCGCGCCGAGGGTCGTCGGCCTGAACGAGTCGATCTCCGAGCAGCTGAACATGCTGCGGCGCATGATCGGGGAGGACATCGGCGTCGCGTTCCGCCCCGGCGAGAGGCTGTGGAACGTGCGGATCGACCCGTCGCAGGTCACTCAGATCCTCGCGAACCTCGCCGTGAACGCGCGGGACGCCATCGACGGAGTGGGCTCGATCACGATCGAGACGTCGAACGCCACGGTGGACGAGGCCTACTGC
This sequence comes from bacterium UBA2219, assembly GCA_002327765.1. Classification (GTDB taxonomy): domain Bacteria; phylum Desulfobacterota; class Deferrimicrobia; order Deferrimicrobiales; family Deferrimicrobiaceae; genus UBA2219. The sequence continues at coordinate 7,854 of DCUH01000086.1, forward strand.
AGGGCCCACGGGGAGGCGCTGCCCGGGGAGTACGCGGCGCTCTCCTTCAGCGACACCGGGCGGGGGATGGATGGAGAGACGCTGTCGCAGATCTTCGAGCCGTTCTTCACGACNNGCCTGTCCACGGTGTACGGGATCGTGAAGCAGAACGGAGGCTTCATCAGCGTCTACAGCGAGCCGGGGATCGGGACCACCTTCAAGGTCTGCTTCCCCCGCGTTCCGGAGGAGGCCGAAAAGGCCTTCGAGGCCGCGGTCGGGCCGCTCCCGCCGGGCACCGAAACCGTCCTGCTGGTCGAGGACGAGGAGCAGATCCTTTCCCTCGCCGGGCGGATCCTGGAGGAGCAGGGGTACCATGTGCTCGGCGCCGCCACCCCGGAGGCGGCAGTCCGCCTCGCGGAGAGGCACGCCGGGGAGATCCGCCTGCTGCTGACCGACGTGATCATGCCCGGGATGAACGGCAGGGACCTCCAGCGGCGGATCGAGCGGGTCCGGCCCGGAATCCGGACCCTGTTCATGTCCGGCTACACAGAGGACGTCATCGCCCACCGCGGCATCCTCGAGAAGGGCGTGTCCTTCCTTCCGAAGCCGTTCACGGTGCGCTCGCTGGCCGAGAAGGTCCGCGAGGTGCTGGACGATGACGCGGCCCCGGAAAGGGGACCGGATCGATGAGGGCGATGCGGCACGGCGCGCTCGCGCTCCTGATCCTGGTGTTGGCGGCGTCGCAGGCCCGGACGGAGTGGCCGCGGTTCGCCGCATCGAAAGACGGCGTCCCGATCTCGTTCGAGGTCCACGGCGCAGGGGAGCCCACGCTGGTGTTCGTGCACGGCTGGAGCTGCGATTCCCGCTACTGGCGCGCCCAGGTTCCGGCGTTCTCCGCGAAGCACCGCGTCGTCGTCCTCGATCTGGCCGGGCACGGCCACTCCGGGGCGGGCAGGAAAAAATATTCCATGGCCGCCTTCGGGGAGGACGTGCGGGCCGTGGTCGAGGCGGCGGATGCAGGGAAAGTCGTCCTGATCGGCCACTCGATGGGCGGCGCGGTGATCGCCGAGGCGGCGCGGCTCCTGCCGGGGCGCGTCCTCGGGCTGATCGCCGTCGACACGCTGGAAAACGTCGAATACCCGATGACCCGGGAGGAGATGAGGAAGATGATCGCCCCGCTGAGGAAGGATTTCCGGTCCGGGAGCCGGAAGTTCGTCTCCGGGATGATCTCGCCGAAGACCGACCCGCCGCTGCGCGAATGGATCCTCGCGGACATGGCGGCCGCGCCTCCCGCGGTCGCCCTGAGCGCGTTGGAGGAGGGGATGGGGCAATACGTCACGGGCGATGCGGCGAAGGTGTTCGACAAGGTCCGCGTCCCCGTCGTCGCCGTGAACGGGGACCTGTGGCCGGTGAACTACGAGGCGAACCGCCGGCACATGGCTTCCTTCGAGGCCATCGTCCTTCCGGGCGCCGACCATTTCCTGATGATGAGCCGCCCCGAAGAGTTCAACCGCGCGCTGGAAAACGCCGTCCGCATGCTTCCGGGGGAATGACCCGGCATTTCCGGTTTTTCAGTCACCCTTGAAGCCTTTCCCGAGGACATAGAGCTCGAACGACCCCTTGCGGGTGGCCTCGGGGCGGATCCGCCGCAGCTCCCGGAAGAAGGGCTTGAGCTCCGCGAACACCGCGTCACCGTCCGCCCCTCCGAAGATCTTGGCGAGGAACGTGCCGCCGTCTTTCAGCGTTTCCCTCGCGAGGGCGAAGACCGTGCGGACCAGCTCGGCGGAGCGCGCCTGGTCGGTGAACGCGCTGCCGGTGGTGTTGGGCGCGGCGTCCGAGAGGACGACGTCGGCCCGCCCGCCGAGGAAGGCGGCCAGCTCTGCGGGGAGCGCGGGGTCGGACAGGTCTCTGCGCCAGAAGCGGAAATTGTCCCCCGGGAGCGGGTCCATCGGGAGCAGGTCGACCGCGGCGACCCTGCCGCGCTTCCCGACGAGCTCGAGCAGGAGCTGGCTCCAGCCGCCGGGGGCCGCGCCCGCGTCGATCACCCGGTCTCCCGCGCGGACCGCCTTTTCCTTTCCGGCGATCTGGGCCAGCTTGTACGCCGCCCGGGAGCGGTACCCTTCCTTTTTCGCCTGCCTGTACCAGGCGTCCTTCCTTTCGTACATTCTTCCCATGGTAGCGGAACCGGGTCCGTTTCGCCCCGGAAATCCTGTAATATAATGAGTCATCGCACGCGGGGGGGCGGACATCGACATCAACGGCGTCTTCCGATATTTGAGCCGCGACCTGCACGCGGTCGAACGGGCGCTGGTCTCCAACCTGGAGTCCCCGGTCCCCCTGATCCCCGTCGTCGGGAAGCACATCACCCTGTCGGGCGGGAAGCGGATCCGCCCCGCCGTCCTGCTGCTTTGCGCGGACGCGTGCGGCTACCGGGGCCCCCGCCGGACCGTCATGTCCGTGGTGACGGAATACATGCACACCGCGACCCTGCTGCACGACGACGTGGTCGACCTCGGCACGGTCCGCCGCGGGAAGCCCGCGGCCAACATGGTGTTCGGCAACTCCGTGTCCATCCTCGTCGGCGATTTCCTCTTCGCACGCGCCTCCCAGCTCATGACCGACGACGGCGACATCGACGTCCTGGGGATCTACGCGCGCACCCTCGTCTCTCTCACCGAGGGGGAGGTGATGCAGCTTACGCGGGCGCGCGACGGGAACATCACGGAAAAACAGTACCTCGACGTCGTCTACTGCA
>DCUH01000129.1:0-7712 GCA_002327765.1 bacterium UBA2219
TGTTCACCACGCATACCCCCGTTCCCGCCGGGAACGAGCAGTTCGATTCGGACCTGCTCCGGAAATACCTGGAGCCCGAGGCCAGGCCCCTCGGACTTCCGTGGGAGGAGCTTCTGGCCATGGGGCAGATCCATCCTCCCCGGGGCAGGGATTTCGGCATGACCGTCTTCGCCCTGCGGTCCGCGGCGTTTTCCAACGGCGTGGCGAAGCTGCACGGCCAGACGTCACGGCGGATGTGGAAGGGGCTCTGGCCCGGGCTTCCCGAGGCGGAGGTCCCGATCCGCAGCATCACCAACGGGATCCACACCCGGTCGTGGATCAGCCACGAGGTAGCGGAGCTCTTCACCCGCTACATGGGGCCGCGGTTCCTCGAGAAGCCCGGGGACCCGTCGGTGTGGGAACGCGTGGAGGCGATCCCGCCGGCCGAGCTCTGGCGCATCCACGAGAACCGGCGCGAGCGGCTGGTCTTCTTCGCCCGGAAGAGGCTTCGGGATCAGCTTCATCGGCAGGGGGCCGGCCAGGCGCTGCAGAGGGCGGCGGACGAGGTCTTGAGCCCCGACGCGCTGACGATCGGCTTCTCGCGGCGGTTCGCCACGTACAAGCGGGCCAACCTCCTGTTCCTGCAGCCCGAGCGGCTTATCCGCCTCCTCACGGACCCGAAGCGGCCGGTGCAGATCATCTTCGCGGGGAAGGCGCACCCGCAGGACCTTCCGGCCAAGGAGATCATCCGGTCCGTGAAGCATTTCGCCTCGGATCCGAGGGTCCGCAACCAGATGGTGTTCGTCGAGGACTACGACATCAACGTGGCAAGGTACATGGTCCAGGGGGTGGACGTCTGGCTGAACACCCCGCGCCGCCCGCTCGAGGCGTCGGGGACCAGCGGCATGAAGGCCGCGGCCAACGGCGCGCTGAACGTGTCGGTGCTGGACGGGTGGTGGGACGAGGGATACTCTCCCGACGTCGGGTGGGCGATCGGGAGCGGCGAGGTGTACGGCGACCCGGAGGAGCAGGACCGGCTGGAGTGCGAAGCGCTATTCAACCTGCTCGAGAACGAGGTCGTCCCGTTGTTCTACGAACGGGACCGGGGCGGACTCCCGCGGGACTGGATCACCATGATGAAGGCGTCGATCCGAAAGCTGGGGGCGTACTTCAACACCCAGCGGATGGTGCGGGAGTACACGGAAACCTGCTACCTCCCGGCCCACCGCGCCGGGGGGCGACTCTCGGGCGACGGGTTCGCCCACGCGAGGGAGCTGGCCGCATGGCGGTCGCGGATCGCGGAGGCATGGCCCGGGGTGGCGATACGCGTCGACGAGCTCCGGAAGCACAGGGACATGAAAGTGGGGGAGACGGTCGGCGCGACCATCCGGGTGCGCCTGGGGAAACTGTCGCCGGAGGACGTGGCCGTCGAGGTGCGGCACGGCCCCTATACGGCGGGGGGCGATATCCGGGAGGGGACGATCCTCGCGGCGACCCACGAAAAGCGCGAGGGGGACGAGGAGGTATACCGCGTGGAGGTGCCCTGCGCGAGCAGCGGCCGGTACGGGTTCGCCGCGCGGGTCCTTCCGAAGCACCCGTACATCGTCGATCCCTATACCCCGCTGCTGATGACGTGGGAGCCCGTCCTCTCCAACGGGTGAGGGGGCTCGCGGCGAAGCGTCACCCCGGGCGGGATCTCTTCAGGCGCTTCACGACGGCGGGGATGAAGAAGGTGGCGATCAGCAGGCCGACCGGCGCCAGTATGGGCACGGCGATTAGGTCCGACGGCTGCCGGTATCTGGCGACGAGATCGCGGAGTTCGCCGACGAAGTAGGTGACGATGAACACGGCGGGCGCCATCCCCAGAGCGGTCCCCAGGAAGTAGTCGCGGAAACGGATCCTCGTCGCCCCCGCGGCGTAATTGAGGACGATGAAGGGGAACCAGAACAGCCGCAGGTAGAAGATCACCGAAAACCCTTCCTCCTCGACCTTCCGGTCGAGCCACGGCAGCTTGGTTTCCAGGAAGCTCCTGGCCAGCCCGTGGAAGAAGTATCTGCCGAGGAAAAACGCCAGCGAGGCCCCCGCCACGTCCGCCGCGAGGTTGTAGAACATCCCCATGAATTTCCCGAAGATCACGGCGCCGGCGATGGTGAACGGCGTCACCGGGGCGAACAGGCTCGCGACGGCGTACAGCGCGATGAACAGCGCGGGCCCCAGCGGCCCCGCCGTTTTCACGAGATGGTCCAGTCGCTCCACGAGGGCCTTCCTTCCCTCGTGGGTGCGGAGCAACTCGCCCGCGGAAGTACCGAGGAGGAAGTACGCCGCGCCTCCTGCGAACAGGAGGAACGCCAGGACCTTGAGGATGTCTCCCGACCGATAACGCAATGCCGGACCTCCGTCCATCCGGAATCTTACAATAAGGACCGCACCCCTTGATACACTTCGAGCGCGGGATTGTGCGCCCGTCGCGCCCGGCGGTAAAATGGCGATGCTTCCCGCCCTTTCCCCTGGAGGTTCCATGAAACTGCTCTTGACGGGTTTGCCGCTGCGCGATCGGGGATTGCGGTTCAAGCTCTCGCTGATCATGCTCGTCCTGTTCCTCTTTTCCCTCGGATCCGTCTTCATCCCGTACTACACGGGGCGGGAGGCGTTGCGCAGGGAGATCGAGAAGAGCTTCCTCGAGTTGTCGACCGCGATCAGCGTCAGCGTGGAGCAGCTCACGACGACGGGGCTCTCCGAGGAGGACCGCCTCCAGTATTACGTGGCGTCGCTGAAGAAGTCCGGGATCCGGGAAGTGTCGATCGTGGAGGAGAACACGGTCATCGACAGCACCAACCCGAAGGCGATCGGGCGCCCCGCCCGGATCAAGCTCCCGTCGAAGCCGCTGGTGATCACCGCCTCCTTCGGGGACGACACGGGGGAGAAGATCCAGTCCAAGCACCTCGTGATCCCCGTGAAGGTGGGCGGGGAATCGCTCGGGTACATGCACGCCCGGTTCCAGATCGACGACTTCACGGAGCCGATCCGGAAGAACCTCTACTTGAGGTTCTTCACCACCCTGATGATCTTCTCCCTGGGGCTCCTCCTGGCGGTCAGCATCGCCTCCCACTACGTGTCCCCGGTGGAGCGGCTGGCGCTCGCCGCGGAAAAGGTGGCGGCGGGAGACCTGTCGCAGGAGCTGCCCGTCGGGGGGAAGGACGAGGTGGGGCGCCTGACCCGGGCGTTCAACGAGATGATCGCCCGGCTGCGGCAAAACCGCGAGCTGGAGGAGAAGGTGCGGGAGAGCCAGTACCTTTCGAACCTGGGTAACCTCGCGTCGGGGGTCGCCCACGAGATTCGCAACCCGCTGAATTTCATCGGGCTCGCGGTGGACCACCTCGACACCCTGTCTCCGCCGGCGACGCCCGAGGCGGAGACCGAGAAGCGGCAGGTGATCGCGCGGATCAAGGAGGAGATCGGCCGGCTGAACGACCTCGTGACCAACTTCATCATGTACGGGCGGCCCGCCGAGGTGCACCGGGCGCCGGTCCGCATGGACGATCTCCTGGACGGGGTTCTCCGCATGGCCCGCGAGCGTCTGGCCGCGAACGGGATCTCCTGCCGGAGGGATTTCGGCGAGGGCGGAGACGCGAACGTCGATCCCGACATGATCCGGCGCGCCGCCCTCAACCTCGTGCTCAACGCCATCGAGGCCATGCCGAACGGCGGGGAGCTGCGCCTTTCGGGAGGGAAGTGGGACGAGGGGAAGTATTCCTTCGTCGTGGAGGACACGGGGGTCGGCATCGAGGAAAAGGATCGGGCGAGGATCTTCGAGCCGTATTTCACGACGAAGCCCTCGGGGCTGGGGCTCGGGCTGATCCTGACGAAGAAGATTGTCGACGCGCACGGCGGCGAGATCCTGCTGGAGTCCGAACCGGGCAAGGGGACGCGGATCCGGGTTGTCCTGCCGGGCGCGGTGTCCGGGGAGGGGCGGGCATGAAGGGGACGATCCTGGTCGTCGACGACGAGCGGAACCAGAGAGAGATCCTGGGGGCGATCCTCAAGAGCGAGGGGTACAACCCCCTGTTGGCCGGGAGCGGGGAGGAGGCGCTCCGGGTCCTCGAGCGGGAGAACGTCGACCTGGTGCTGACCGACCTCATCATGCCGGGCATGACGGGGGAGGAGCTGATCGACGCGGTCCTGGCCCGCAACGCCGGCATGCCCATCCTCCTCACCAGCGCCTACGGCACCATCCAGACGGCGGTTGAGGCGATCAAGAAGGGGGCGTACTACTACTTCGAGAAGCCGGTGGACCGGGCCCGGCTCCTCATCATCATCGGTCGGGCGATCGAGAACCTCCGGCTGCGCGAATCCCATCGCATGCTGTCCGAGAAGCTGGCCGCCGGCCCCGTGCCGATCCTGGGGGAGCACGCCGTGCTCCGGGAGATCAAGAGGATCCTTCCGCGCGTCGCGAGGAGCGACAGCACGGTCCTGCTCACGGGGGAAAGCGGCACGGGCAAGGAGGTCATCGCCCGCAACATCCATACGCTGAGCGGCCGCAGCACGAAGCCGTTCCTCGCCGTCAATTGCGCTTCCCTCCCCGACACCCTGTTCGAAAGCGAGCTCTTCGGCCACGAGCGGGGGGCGTTCACCGGGGCCGTGCGCAGGGAGATCGGACTGTTCGAGGCGGCGGAGGGGGGGACGATCTTCCTGGACGAGATTGCCGAGGTGAAGCTCGAGACCCAGGCGAAGCTGCTGCGCGCCCTGCAGGAGAAGGAGATCCGGAGAGTGGGCGGGAAGGAGAACATCCCGACCGACGTCCGCATCGTCGCCGCGACGAACCGCGATCTGGAGGAGGCCGTCCGGGAGGGAAGGTTCCGGACGGACCTCTTCTACCGCCTCAACATCGTCAAGCTGAACCTGCCGCCGCTGCGGGAGCGGATCTCGGACATCCCGGTGCTCGCGGAGCATTTCCTGGGGAAGCACGGCGAGAAGGGCGTCCCGCCCGTGCGGGAGATCTCGAAGGAGGCCATGCGTCTCATGATGCGCTACCCGTGGCCCGGCAACATCCGCGAGCTCTCCTCGGTCATCGAGCGCGCGGCGGTCCTGGCCGAGGGGGGGAAGATCGGTACGGAAGAGCTACCCCAGGAGCTCAAGGAAGGTGCGGAATCCGTCCCGCCCAAGGCCTTCGATCTCCCGCCCCAGGGGGTGGATATCGAAAAGGTGGAGGAGCATCTGCTGCGGCAGGCGGTGAGCCGTTCCGGCGGCGTGCATACCCGGGGCGCGGAACTGCTTCATATGAATTACAAGGCCTACATATACCGGCTGAAAAAGTTCGGCATCCTCCCGTCCTGACGCCCTTTTGCGCCCGGCCGGTTCCCGAAATGGGGAAGGCGTACTCCTTTTGGGGAGGCCGCTTCAGGGGGCCGCGCCGGTCTCAAGGAAAATATTGTGGATTGTCGGCACGTTGTGTCTTTGCCCTCCGTTGGCATCGTACTTGAATACCATAACTCCCAGTTGCCCAAAAAACCTGTTGGAGGGAAAGAGAAATGAAGAGAATGATGTCGCTGTTCGTGGCCGTCGCGTTCGCGCTGTCGATGGTCGGTTTCGCGTTCGCCGCCGAAAAGGCCGCCGCCCCCGCCGCCGAGAAGGCCGCCCCCGCGGTTGAGAAGGCCGCCCCCGCCGCCGAGAAGGCTGCCGCCGCCCCCGCGGCCGAGAAGAAGGCCGAGAAGCCGGCGAAGAAGGCGAAGAAGGCCCCCAAGAAGGCCGAAGAGAAGAAGGCCGACGCTCCTGCGGCGACTCCGGCGACCCCGGCCGCCCCGGCTGCGAAGTAACCGTTTTTCCGAAACAAGCGCCACGGCCCTTCCAAGGGCTGCCGGGCGGGGGGACCTCGGGTTCCCCCGCCCGTTTCCTTTCGCGGGCCCCCGCAACGATCGCCTTCACACGTCGATCGACACCTACCCGTTGCTCCCCTTTCGCGCCGTTTGCGCCGGGATCAACCGGTCGCGGCGGCGCGCGGGGAGAGGATTTGACTTTTGTTCCCGTGTCTGTTAATAACTTGAGTTTGCTCGGAAAAATGTTACCTACACCCAACAGGAGATGACGCGCATGAAAGTCCTGGCGCTGGACAACCTGCAGCAGGTGGGCATCGACGTATTCCTGAAAGAGGGGATCGAGGTCGACGTGAAGGGGAAGATGACCCCCGAGGAGCTGGCGGCGGTCATCAGCAACTACGACGCCGTGGTGATCCGCGGGGCGACGAAGGCCACGGCGGCGACCTTCGAGCATGCCACCCGGGTCAAGGTCATCGGACGGGCAGGGAGCGGGACCGACAACATCGACAAGATCGCCGCCACGAAAAAAGGCGTCGTCGTAATGAATACTCCGGGCGGCAACACCATCACGACGGGCGAGCACGCCCTGTCGATGATGATGGCGTTGGCGCGCCAGATCCCGCAGGCCACCGCCTCGATGAGGGCCGGGAAGTGGGAGAAGAACAAGTTCCTGGGCACCGAGCTCACCGACAAGACCCTGGGCGTGGTCGGCCTGGGCGCCATCGGGAAGGTGGTTGCGGAGAGGGCGGTCGGGCTGAAGATGGTGGTCGTCGCGTTCGACCCCTACGTGTCGAAAGAGGACGCCAACCGGCTGGGCGTCGAGACGGTGCCCCTGGAAGAGCTGTACCGCCGCGCCGACTTCATCACCTTCCACACCCCGCTGACCCCCGAGACGAAGGGGATGGTGAACGCCTCCTCGATCGCGAAGATGAAGGACGGGGTCTGCATCGTCAATTGCGCGCGCGGGGCCCTCGTGAACGAGGCCGACCTGCTGGCGGCCCTCGAATCGGGGAAGGTCAAGGGCGCGGCGCTCGACGTGTACAACACCGAGCCGCCCGACCCGGGAATGCCGCTGCTGCAGAACCCGAACGTCATCCTGACCCCGCACCTCGGGGCCTCCACCACCGAGGCGCAGGAGAAGGTCGCGATCCTCATCGCGGAGCAGATCTGCGACTTCCTGAAGAAGGGGACCATCCGCAACTCGGTGAACTTCCCCTCCGTGTCGGCTGAGCTGCTTCCCGCCCTGAAGCCGTTCCTGCTCCTCGGCGAGCGCCTCGGCGCGTTCCACGGGCAGCTTCTGAAGGCCCCCGTCCGCGAGCTGAAGGTCGAGTATCACGGCGAGGTCGGGAAGCTTTCCACCGACCCGATCACGATCTCCGTGCTGAAAGGCCTGCTGCAGTTCCAGACCGAGGAAGTGAACCTGGTCAACGCCCGGATGGTGGCGGAGGACCGGGGGATCAAGATCAGCGAGTCGAAGGTCGGCAAGTCCGACCCGTACGCGAGCCTCCTCAAGGTGATCGCCGTGACCGAGGAAAAGGCGTTCACCGTGTCCGGCACCGTGTTCGGCGCCCATCCGAAGGTCGTCCAGATCAACGAGTTCCTGATCGAGGCGGACCTCTCGGGCGGGATCCTCATGCTCGAGAACCTGGACGTCCCCGGCGTCCTCGGCCGGCTCGGCACCTTCCTCGGCGAGAAGGGGATCAACATCGCCGGGCTGCAGCTCGGCCGGGTGAAGGCCGGCGGGACCGCGCTGTCGCTCTACAACGTGGACAACGCCATCCCCGACAACGTGCTCGCGCAGCTCGGCAAGCTTCCCAACGTGACCTCGGCGAGCTACCTGGTCTTCTAGAAACCTCTTCGGGAAGGCGGTCCAGCGGTTGAAAACGGTCATCGTGGTCGGCGCCCAGTGGGGCGATGAAG
>DCUH01000129.1:7781-32839 GCA_002327765.1 bacterium UBA2219
TCTTCCATCTCATCCCCTCCGGCATCCTCCATTCGGGGAAGAGGTGCGTCATCGCCAACGGGGTGGTGGTCGACCCGAAGGTGCTCTTTTCGGAGATCGACCGCCTGAAGGAGCGCGGGTTCCTCGCGGACGACGCGCAGCTCAAGGTCGGGCTGCTGGCCAACGTGATCCTCCCTTACCACATCACGCTCGACAAGGGGAGGGAGGAGAAGCTCGGCGACCGGAAGATCGGGACGACCGCCCGGGGGATCGGGCCCTGCTACGAGGACAAGATGGCCCGGGTCGGCATCCGGGTCTGCGACCTCGTGCGGCCGGAGGTCTTCGGGGAGAAGCTCAGGGAAAACCTGGAGCTCAAGAACTTCCTCCTGAAGAACTACTACGGGGCGGAGGAAGTCGATTTCCGGCAGACGTACGAGGAATACCTCGCCTACGGGGAACGTCTCAAGCCCTACCTCATCGACACCTCGCTCTTCATCAACCAGGAGATACAGCGGGGAGCGAAGATCCTGTTCGAGGGGGCCCAGGGGACGCTGCTCGACGTGGACCACGGGACCTATCCATTCGTCACCTCGTCGAATACGACGGCGGGCGGCGTCTGCACGGGGTCCGGGGTCGGGCCGACGAAGATCAGCGCCGTCATAGGCGTCTCCAAGGCCTACACGACGCGCGTGGGAAGCGGCCCGTTCCCGACCGAGCTGTTCGACGACGACGGCCAGATGATGCGGGACCGCGGGCAGGAGTACGGCGCGACGACGGGGCGCCCGAGGCGGTGCGGCTGGTTCGACGCCCCGGCCATGCGGTACGCCGCGAGGCTGAACGGGCTCTCGAGCGTGGCGCTCACGAAGCTCGACGTGCTGACGGGGATGCCGCGGGTCAAGGTCTGCGTCGGCTACGAGATCGAGGGCGCCCGCAGGGACGAGGTCCCGATGTCCCTTTCCGAGTTCGAGGCGATCCGCCCGGTCTACGAGGAGGCGGAGGGGTGGAAGGAGGACATCTCTTCCGCGAGGGAATACGGCGACCTGCCGAAGGCGGCGCAGAAGTACATCCGGATGCTGGAGGAGATCACCAACGTGGAGGTCTCCCTCGTGTCCGTGGGGGCGGACCGGAACGAGACGATCATCCGGAAAAATCCCTTTCGGGCTTGACACTTTCGGCTCCCTCTACTTAAAATGGTCAATTCCGGGGGAGCCCATAGCTCAGTTGGCAGAGCATCTGACTTTTAATCAGAGGGCCGTTGGTTCGATCCCAACTGGGCTCACCATAACACGCGTCCCCATCGTCTAGTCCGGCCAAGGACACCGCCCTTTCACGGCGGCGACGGGGGTTCAAATCCCCCTGGGGACGCCACCTCTTTCTTTGTAATTCATCAATCCACCGACGTTCCCTTATTCCCGGGATGCGTGGTGCCGTCGCCGGCCGTCCCCGCCCCTTGGAAAACTTGTCGAATCCTGCAATCATGAGAACGGCGGAAACGATTTGGTGAACGGCGGGCGCCCGCGCAGTCTCCGCGCCCGGGAGGTGAAACCATGAAGGTGGGCGACAAGGTGAAGAGCCTCTTCAAGTCGAAGGAAGGGGAGGGGGCGGTGCCGAAAGGGAAGCCGGCGGACGTGGGGATGCTGACGGAGATCATCCACCGGGGTCGAGTAAGAAACCTCCGGTCCCACGAGATCGCGAGCGCCATCGCCGAGTACTTGAAGAAGATGGGGTAAAGAGGCCGGAACAGAAGGGAATTGTAGCCGCTTTCTGTCTGGCTTTTCCTCCGTTGTCCGCTTCCCCGCCCCGGGGAAAACCGGTCGCCGTGGACTGAGGGTGCATCGGCCTTCGGCGCACTCCTTTTCGGCAAGGTCCCCCATTCGGGCGGATCGCGTCGCCCTGGCCCTGGAGGCCTGCCTGTTCGCGGCCGGGCCGTCGGCCGCGGGGTCGCTGCGGGCGCGCAGGACAATCACGGCAGCCCCGCCTCCTGGAGAAAACGGGTTCACCGATGCTCGTCATGCCCGCCCTGGCCCGCCGGGGTACCCGGTTGCTTTTTCCTCCCGGCACGCCCCAGAATAAATGCAATATGGATTTTCTCGCCCCGGAAAACCTTCTTCGCCATGGATACAAGGATTGCGTCCTCTGCGACGCGGAGCGGAAGGGGGAAGAGAAGCGCTGCGAGGACTGCCCGGGGCGCCTCGACCAGAGGGAGCGCCTCCTCTTCGAGATCCGCCGGGAACGGGTCCGCCGCACGGCGGGGCTCCTGTCCCTGGTCTTTCCGGGACTGGGGCATATTTATGCGGAACGCTATGGGACTGGCTTGTTCTGGGCGTCGCTCCTTCCGTTGGCCCTCGGTCTCGTGCTGAACGTCTGGAAAGGGTTCGCGATCGGCCACGTCGCCCTCCTCGCCGCGGCCGGGCTGGTCTGGAGGCTGGCCTGGCTGGACGCGCGAAGGGGCTCGCGGGACCCGGCGGCGCCATGCGAAAGCGCCTGCCCGGGGGGAGTGCGGGTCCCGGATTACATCGCCCTGGTCAGGGAGGACCGCCCGCTCGAGGCGCTGGCGCTCGTGCACGACCGCCTTCCGTTCGCGGCTTTCTGCGGGAGGGCCTGCCCGCACCCGTGCGAGCGGGATTGCGCGCGGAACGAATCGGGCGCGCCGATCGCCATCATGGAGCTCAAGAGATACGCGTCGGACGCGGGGGACGCCGTCGGCGTACTGCCGCTCCCGATCGAAACGGAGGGGGAGGGTGCACTCCGGGCGGCGGTCGTAGGGGCGGGTCCGGCGGGGCTGGCCGCGGCCGACACGCTGGCCCGGCTGGGGTGCCGCGTCACGGTGTTCGATGCCGAGGAGGAGCCGGGCGGGATGATGCGGTACGGCGCCCCCGAGTTCCGGTTTCCCCGGGAAGCGCTGGAGGGCGACCTGGAGCGCATCTTCGCCAGGGGGGTCGCCTTCCGGGGCGGCGTCGCGATCGGCCGGGACAGGTCGTTCCGGGACCTGGAGCGGGACGGGTTCGAGGCCGTCCTGGTGGCGGCGGGCACGCCCGTGGCCCTGACGGTCCCGGGGAGCGGGACGGCGGAGCAGGGCTTCCACGACGCCCGGTCGCTCCTCGGAAGCGTGCGGCGGGGGCGGCCGATACGCCTCGCGGGCCGCGTCGTCGTGATCGGCGGAGGGGACGTGGCCGTCGACGCGGCGCGGACGGCCTTGCGGCTGGGCGCGGCCGATGCGGCCATCGTCTGCATCGAGTCCCGGGAGGAGATGCCGGCCCATCCGTGGGAGGTCGAGGACGCGATCGCCGAAGGTGTGACGCTCATCCCCTCGACCGCGGTGAAACGGTTCCTTCCCGGCGGTGGGTGTGTGTCCGGAATTGAGGCGCTCCGGGTGGAGCGGTTCGGGCGCGACGCTGGGGGGCGAGTCGTTCCCGTCACCCTGGCCGGGACGGAGTTCGGGATCCCGGCGGATACCGTCGTGATGGCCGTCGGCAGCCGGCCGGACCTGGGATTCCTGCCGCCCTTCTCGGCGCGGGTTTCGCTGGAAGGGGAACGCCACGTCTATCGGTTGCGTTTGAGGGACCGCGATAGTAACTTGAAAGTTTACCTGCTGGGGGACTGCGCCTCGGGTCCCGGGACGGTCGTGGAAGCGGCCGCATCGGGGCGGGCGGCGGCGCTGGCCGTTTATTCCGGCCTGCGCGCCGGCGACGCCGTGATGGCGCGGTGCAAGGACAACTACCGCAGGCGTCGCGAGCCGCACGAGCCCGACCGGCCCGGCTGGCGGGTCCGCCGCCAGGGAGCACGGCTGCCCGTCGAAGGGCGCCGCGGGAACTTCGAGGAGATCGACAAGGGATTCGCGAGGGAATGCGCCCTCGAGGAGGCGGAACGTTGCGCGAGATGCAATCTACACCTGTGAAGGGGGGTACCGGCGGCCCCTCGACCATGGACCGGCTGTGGGGATTCTTCACGTCGGTCAAGCTCGCCGTCTTCACGCTGATCGCCCTGGCCGTGGCGTCGGTCTTCGGCACCCTCGTGGAGCAGAACCTCCCGCGGGAAAAATACCGGGAGATCTATAAGGACTGGGCGTTCGAGCTGATGGACCGGACCGACCTGTTCGACATGTACCACTCCTGGTGGTTCCTCGCCCTCCTGGTGCTCTTCACGGTCAACCTGGCCTGCTGCACGATCGACCGCTTCCCGAAGGCCTTGAACGTCGTCCGCAACCCCCGGACGAAGCTGGACGACGACCTCGCCGACACCCTGCCCCTCGCCGAGCGATGGAAGAGGAAGGGGGCCGCGGGGGAATGGGCCCCGCGGTACGCCGACGCGCTTTCCTCGCTCTTCGCGAAGCCGCTGGTCGCCGTAGAGGGGGAGGAGGTCCACATGTACGCGGAAGCCGGCATGGCCTCCCGGTTCGGCGTCTACGTGACCCACCTCTCCATCATCGTCATCTTCCTCGGGGCGATCGTTGGGAGCGTAGCGGGCTTCAAGGGGTTCGCCAACATCCCCGAAGGCGAGTCGGTCTCCCAGGTCCCGGTCCGCGGGGGGAGCCGGATGCAGGATCTCGGGTTCACCCTGCGGTGCAACAGCTTCCGGGTGGAAACATACCCGAGCGGGCAGCCGAAGGCGTACATCTCCGACCTGAGCGTGATCGACGGCGGGAGGGAAGTCCTCCGCAAGAGGAACGTCGTGGTCAACGACCCTCTCCGGTACAAGGGGATCTGGTTCTACCAGGCTTCCTACGGGGAGGCGGGCGGAGCGGTGGCGCGGGTCGAGGTGCACGGGGCCGGCGGGTCGCCGCCGGAGGTCCTGTCCCTTGCCGCGGGACGGCCGGTGGCGATTCCGGGATACGGCTTCGTCAGCGCCGTGGAGTACAGGCAGGACTACCAGGGGGCCGGCCCGGCGCTCCGGCTGATCGTCGAGAAGCCGGGGGTGCCGCCGTCGGAGCTCTGGCTCCCCGAGGGGGGGAATCCCGGGACGTCCGCGGGCGGCGACGGCAAGCCGCCGATTTCCTTCCGGGGGCTGGCGCCGTGGATGTTCACCGGCCTCCAGGTCGCCAGGGACCCCGGCGTCGGCATCGTGTGGGTCGGCTGCGGCCTGATGATCCTGGGGATCGTCATGGCCTTCTTTCTCTCCCACCGGCGGGTCTGGCTGCGCCTGTCGAAGGGGGCGGACGGCCGGCTGGAAGTCGTTCTCGGGGGAGCGGCCAACCGGAACCGGCTCGCCTTCGAGAAGGCGTTCGGGAAGATCCGGGACGGGCTGAAGGGGGTGGGAGCATGAGCAACGTCCTGCTGTTCAACCTCACCACCGTGCTGTTCGGTGCGGCGTCCGTCCTCTACCTCGGGGCGTTGTACGCGAAGAACGACCGGATCGCCGTCTACGGATCCTGGGTCTGCGCGCTGGCGGCCGTCACGTCCACCGCCGCGCTCGGCGTGCGCTGGCTCGAGTCGTACCGGATGGGGATCGGCCGGATCCCCGTAACCAACCTCTACGAGTCGCTGGTGTTCTTCGCCTGGTCGGTGAACCTGTTCTACATGGCGGTCGAGAGGAAGTACGGGAGCCGCACTATCGGCGCTTTCGTCATGCCCATCGCGTTCCTCACGATGCTGTTCGCGGTCACGAACGACAGCACCATCCAGCCGCTGGTGCCCGCGCTCCAGTCCTACTGGCTGCACGCGCACGTCATCACGTGCTTCGTCGGGTACGCGGCGTTCGCCGTATCCGCCGGGGTGGCCGTCATGTACCTCCTCAAGTCCCGCCGGGAGCGGGAGGGCGTGTCGGGTGGCGTCGTGGGCAGGCTGCCCGAAAGCCGCGTGCTCGACGACCTCGTCTACCGGGCGATCGTCTGGGGATTTCCCTTCCTCACCGCGGGGATCATCACGGGGGCTGCGTGGGCGAACTACGCCTGGGGGACCTACTGGTCCTGGGACCCCAAGGAGACCTGGTCCCTGATCGTGTGGCTGGTGTACGCCGTCTACCTCCACGCGCGGATCACGAGGGGCTGGCACGGAAGGCGGGCCGCCATCCTCTCCATCGTGGGGTTCGGGACGACCCTTTTCTGTTACCTCGGAGTCAACCTGCTGCTTTCCGGCCTGCATTCCTACGGGGGGGGATGAAGTGCGCGCGGCCCGGAACGGAAACCGATGAAGGGGCGCCGGGCCGCTTCCCTGGCGACGGCCGCCGCCGCCCTCGGGCTGCTGGCCGTGGGGCTCCTCCGCGCGGAATTCCGGGAGACGCTGTCGAACGCCGTCCTGATCTGCCTGTCGTGCATCGGGATCGGGTGACCCCTTGGAATTCCTGAAGAGGCGCATCTTCCAGGGTGCAGGCGCGGTCCTCTCCAACGCCTACGTGCAGGGGTTCCTGTCGGCCTCGCTGTACCAGGGACCGCTCAAGAACGGCTGCACCCCGCTGCTGAACTGCTACGCCTGTCCGTCGGCCATCCTTTCCTGCCCCATCGGGACGGTGCAGCATTTCATGGCGGCGCGGACCGTCCCCTTCTACGCCCTCGGGACCCTGTCGGTCGTCGGGGCGTCGGTCGGTCGCATGACGTGCGGCACGCTGTGCCCCTTCGGCGCCCTGCAGGACCTGTTGTACAAGCTCCGGACCTGGAAGCTCCCCGTCCCCCCGTGGGCGAGGCGTTTCCGCTACGCCGCGCTGGTCGTCCTCGTGTTCGCGGTCCCGTTTCTCACGGGGGAGCACTGGTTCTCGAAGCTGTGCCCCGCGGGGACCCTCGAGGCCGGGATCCCGTGGGCCACGATGAACGAGGGCGTCCGGGACATGATCGGGTCCATGTTCTGGGTCAAGATCGCGATCCTGCTCTCCTTCGTCGCCTGGTCGGCGACGGCCAAGCGCCCGTTCTGCCGGGCGGCGTGCCCCCTGGGGGCGATCTTTTCGCTGTTCAACCGGACCAGCCTCCTGCAGCTCGCCTGGGACCCCGACAGCTGTACCCGCTGCGGGAAATGCCAGAAGATCTGCCCGGTCGACATCCGGCCGGACCGGAAGGCCGCGGACCCGGAATGCCTCCGATGCCTCGACTGCACCCGCTGCCCGAGCCTCAAGGCGACGACGGTGTTCCACGCGCATCCGTTCGCGGGCGCGTTCCCGCAGTGGGACAACAAGACGATGGGAACGGAGTCGTAGATGGGCAGATGGGAATTGTCCCCCGGCAGGCAGAACCTGATCGCGTTCGTCCTTTTGTTCCTCGTAACGGTGCCGATGCTCACCAAGATCTTCACCAGCGATTTCGGCACGCACCTCGCCATCGGGCGCGAGATCGTCCAGAACCGGCACATCCCGACCCGGGAGCTTTGGAACTACCCCTCGCTGGGGATGGAGAACGGCAGCGGGGGCGAATGGGGGTTCGCCGCGGTCCTGTACCTGGTGCATTCCGCCGCCGGGGAATACGGCGTGTCGTTCATGATCTGGGCGATCGTCGTGGCGATCTTCTTCCTCCTGTACCACGCGACGATCCTGCGGGGCGCCCACCCGCTGCTGACGGTCCTGGCCGTCTTCGCCTTTTCCGGGTTCCTGAGGATACGGATCCAGCCCCGGCCGGAGATCTTCACCTACCTGTTCATCGCGATGACTATCTGCCTGCTCAGCGAGTACTACTTCGGGACGCGGAAAAAGGCGATATGGCTCTTCCCCCCGCTGATCCTTCTGTGGGCGAACTGCCACCCGACGTACCTCATGGCGTTCGGGCTCTGCGGCGCGTTCTTCGTCGACGCCCTGGCTCGGGCGGCGTGGGGCGGCGAGTTCCGTTGGGAGAAGCTCCGGGGGTGGGTCTTCCCCCCGGTGATCACGGGCCTCCTCGGGCTGGCCCTCTGCGGTCTGAACCCCCACGGCTACGGCTGGCTCCTCGCCCCGCTCCACATGATTTCCCGGGGGCATGGAACGGAAGCGAGCAGCATCCTGATGTCGATCTCCGAGCTGACCCCGGTAATCGGGACCGGGATGTACGCGTACTACAAGGCCGCCGTGGCCTTCGCCGCTGTCTCCCTGGTCCTCGGCCTCTTCGGCCGCCGCGTCTACCTGCTCGACATCCTGCTGTTCATCATCGCGTTCAAGGGGGCCTGGGGGTCGGCGCGCGCGGTCTCCATGATGGGGCTTTTCCTTTCCTCCGGCGCGGCGGTCCAGCTCACGGGGTTCGTGTCCCGGATCAACGCATGGCTGGAGACGCGCAACGCCCCGGAACCGAGGCAGGCCTCCAGGGGAAAGGGGGGGCGGGGGAAGCCGGCGAAGGAGCACGGCGCTTCCGGCGTTACGCCCCCGGCCGGGACCGGCGTCCGGTGGAAGCAGGCGGCCGTCCTCGGGAGCATCGTCTCCGCGCTGATCCTCTTCGGCGGGACGACGCTGGGCTTCTCGATGCGGCAGCTCGAATACGGCATCGGGATGACGGAGCACAAGTTCTCGTTCCGGGCGGCGGAGTTCCTCCGCAAGAACCCCGTGCCGGGCAAGATGATCAACTTCTTCGACATCGGGGGGTTCCTCGACTGGCAGCTCTATCCCCAGGCGCTGACCTTCATCGACGGCAGGACGTACAACCGCGAGGTGTTCGAGGACCACCAGAAGATCATGGGCGGCTGGCCCGGCTGGGAAAGGATCGTGGACAAATACGGCGCCAACCACATCATCCTGAAGTCCATGGACTCCTCGGGATCGATCCTTCCCATCGTCCCGGCGCTGATGTCGCACCCGGGTTGGGGGCTCGTGTTCTCCGACGGGCTCTTCCTCGTCTTCGTGCGCGACGAGCCGGGGACCAGGGATTACCTCCGGCGGCACGGGATCGACAAGGGGGGCATCCCCGCGCACATCATACTGGAGGCCCGGCACTACCGGTACCTCGGCGTTTCGCCCGCACAGACCTACAGCACGATCGCAAACATGTACCTGGTCATGGGCCGGCGCGACAACGCGATCGAGGTCTTGAGGGAAGGCGTCGACGAGACCGGCCACCCGTTCCTGCGGAACCGGCTGATGCAGTTGATGCGGAAATGAGGCTGCTCCACCTCGGGAAATACTATCCGCCGGAGCCCGGAGGGATGGAAGCCGTCCTCAAGAGCTTCGCCGAGGCGACGGGCGGCTCCCTGTCGAACTATTGCCTCGTGGCGGCCCGCAGGGGGAAGACGCGGATGGAGACGTCCGGGAGCACGACCGTGCACTACCTGCGGGAGGCGGGCACATTCCTCCTCGCCCCCGTCCTGCCCGGCCTGCCCGGCGTCCTGCACTCCCTGCGGCGCTCGAGGAGGTTCCCGGCCATCCTGCTCCACTATCCCAACCCGACGGCGACGCTCGCCCTGGCCCTGTCGCTGCTCGCGCGGCCCAAGCGGGAGAAGATCGTCGTGTGGAACCATTCGGACATCCTCCTCGAGGCGTGGTGGAAAAGGGCGCTGTACGCGTTGTTCCGGCCGATCGAGGAGTACGTCTTCCGGCGGACCGACGCATTCGTCGCGGCGACCCCGCACCATGTCTCCTCCTCGGTCACGTTCCGGCGCTTTTCCGGGCGCACCGCCATCATCCCGTACGCGCTTCCGGATTCGTGGTTCGAGGTCCGGGAAGGGGAGGAGCGGTCCGCGGCGGAGGTCAGGGAGCGGCTGGGCGGTCCGTTCCTGCTCTTCGTGGGCCGGCTCGTCCCGTACAAGGGGCTGTCGACGCTTGTCCGGGCCGCCGACCGGATCCGTTGCCGCGTCGCGATCGTCGGGACGGGGCCGCTCGAGGCGGAGCTCAAGGGGGAGATCGCGGCCCGGGGGCTGTCCGACCGGGTCTTCCTGCTCGGCGGGGTGGAAGACGCGCGCCCGTACTTCCTTGGGTGCGAGTTCCTCGTCCTGCCGTCCGTCTCCGCGCTGGAAGGGTTCGGAATCGTCCAGATCGAGGCGATGGCGCTCGGGAAACCCGTGGTCAGCAGCGACCTTCAAAGTGGCGTCACCTACGTGAACCGCCACGGGGAAACCGGGCTGGTCTTCCCCGTCGGGGACGACGCGGAGCTCGCGGAGGCGTGCAACCGGCTGCTGTCCGACCCGGAGCTTGCGAAACGGCTCGGGGAGAACGCGAGGGAGAGGACCCTGCGGATGTTCTCCTACACCGCGATGGCGGAGGCGGCGGTGCCGTTCTTCGCGCGCCTCTGCGGGAGGACCCGGTGAAGGGCATCTACCTGGACGGGATGTTCTACCGCTGTTCGGGCGTCGGGCGCGTCTACGAGAACCTGCTGGAGCTCCTCGCGGGGCGCCCCGGCGTCGGGGAGATCCGCACCGTGGTCCCGGCCGGGCTGAAGGACCGGTTCCTCGCGCAGTTCGCGCACCCCGACGTCAAGCCGGTGTTCGTCGGGTACGGCCCCATGAGCGCCGGGGACCTCTTCCTGAAATCGTTCGTACTCCGGAAGATGCGGGATTCCGTCCGGCTGTTCTTCTTCCCGGGGCACAACGTCCCTTTCTCGGTGCCGGGCAGGTACGTCGTCAGCGTCAACGACGTCACGGCCTTCACCGACCGTTTCGCTCTTCCCCGGCACCGGAAGGCGGCTTTCCGGTGGCTGCTCGGCCGGGCCGTGCGGGGCGCGGAGGATATCGTCACCATCTCCGCGACGGCGCGGCGCGACCTGATCCGGGAGTTCGGACTGTCCGCGGAGGACATCCGGGTGATCTACCCGTGGATCCGGGACGAGTTCTTCCTTCCGCCCCCGGAGGGAGGTTCGCCCGTCCCCGGGGACTACATCCTCTATCTCGGGCTTCGAATCGCCCACAAGAACGTCGAAGGGCTCCTCGGGTCGTTCGCCATCCTCGCGAAGGAGTTCCCTTCGCTTTCGCTCGTGATCGCCGGGGCGCGCTATTCCAGCCCCGACATGGTCGACCGGTGGAAGGCGGATCCCCGTCTTCAGGGGAGGATCGTCGAGGCGACCGACCCGACGGACGACGAGATCCGGCGGCTGTTCGCGGGCGCGAAGGCCTTCGTGTTCCCGTCCTTCGCGGAAGGGTTCGGGCTTCCGCCGCTCGAGGCGATGGCCGCGGGGGTCCCCGTGGTCTGCTCCGACATCGCCGTCTTCCGGGAGGTGTACGGGAGCGCGGTCCGCTACGTCGAACCGGAGAGCCCCGAGTCCATCGCCCGCGGGGTCCGGGAGCTGCTGACCGACCCCGAATCCGCGCTGCGGCTTTCGAAGCAGGGGAGGCAGCGGGCGGCGATGTTCCGGCGGGACCGGTCTATCGGGGCCTATCTCGACCTGATCGTCTGACCCGCCCCGAAACGCCTTCAGATCAGCGTGAAGTGGGGCATGGGGACGATGAACTTACCCCCGGCGTGCAGGAACGCCTTTTCCCGCTGCCGGAACTCCTCGAGGAAGTGCCACGGCAGGACGAGGAAGTAGTCCGGCTTCGCGGCGCGGGCCTCCTCCTCGGAGACGATCGGGATGTGCGTCCCGACGGTCACCTTTCCCCACTTGTCCGGGTTGCGCTCCGCGGCCCCCGCAATCAGCGTGCGGTCCAGCCCGAAGTACTGCAGCAGGGTGTTCCCCTTGGTCGAGGCGCCGTACACGTAGACCTTCTTCCCCCGGGCGACCTCGGCCCGGATGAACCCCACCACGTCCTCGCGGATCCGGTTTACCCAAAAGGCGAACTCCCGGTAGGTGCCGATGTCGGCGAGTCCCATCCGTGCCTCGCGGTCCCGGAGGTCCCGGACGCGCTCCTTCGCCAGTTCCCGGTACGTCGCGTCCGCGAACCGTTTCGGGTCGGCTCCCCGGTTCCGGATGTACGCCCGGATGCTCCCCCCGTTGACGTCGTTCAGCTCCGCGTCGACGACCTCGAAGCCGTGGCGGCCCAGCAGGTATTCGAAGGAGGCGAGGGAATAGTATTCGAGATGCTCGTGGCATATGTTGCCGAACTCGTTCGTCTCGAGCATGAGCGGGAGGTGGCTCATCTGGACGATCCAGAGCCCTTCCGGGTCCATTACCTCCTTGACGTCGGCCACGAACCGGTTCGGGTCGTCGAGGTCGTAGAACATCGCGATGCTCGTGACGATCTTGGGAGAGCATCCGGCGAGCTCCGGGTCGTCCCGGAAGGCCTCCCGGCGGAAGAAGCCGACGACGAGCTTGTCGGCGACCCCGCGCGAGATCTCCGCGAGGTTCTCCGCCGGGTCGAAGCCGACCTTGCGGATCCCCCCCGTCTTGTAGGAGGCGAGCAGGGTCCCGTCGTTGCACCCGATGTCGACGACGCTTTCGCCTTCCTTGAGGCGGATCAGCGTTTCCGCCTTGTTCGCGATGTCGGCGAGGGCGGCCCGCATGGTCCGGTTCGTCCCGGACCGGTACCAGTAGTTCCGGTACATCGTTTCCGCGGGCACCGTGTGCCTGAGCTGCAGCAGGCGGCATTCCCGGCAGATGACGAGCGCCAAAGGGGCTTTCGTCCCGTCGCTCCCGCCCGGCGGGATGAAATCCGAGACAAACAGGGAGCCGAGATCCAGCACGGGCTCCAGCGCGCCGTCGCACACCCGGCAGGCCGAACGGGTCAGCATCCGTCCCTCCTAGCTTCCTCCAGGTCCGCATCCACCATCATCCGGACGAGCTCCCGGAAGGTGACCTGCGGTTTCCACTCCAGCAGCTTCCTCGCCTTTCCGGGGTTTCCCACGAGCTGCTCCTTCTCGGGAGGACGGCACGCCCCGGCGTCCGTCACCACGAATTCCCGGTAATCCAGCCCCACGCGGGAGAACGCCTCCTCGCAGAGGTCGCGGACGGAGTGGGTCTCGCCCGTGGCGAGGACGAAGTCTTCCGGACGGTCCCTTTGCAGCATGAGCCACATGGCCCGTACGTAGTCTCCCGCGTATCCCCAGTCGCGGCGGGCGTCCAGGTTCCCCAGGCGGAGCTCCCGGTCGAGCCCCAGCCGGATGCGCGCCGCGGCGCGCGTGATCTTCCGGGGGACGAACTCGGGGCTGCGCCTCGGGCTTTCGTGGTTGAAAAGGATCCCGGAGCACGCGAACAGGCCGTGGTTCTCGCGGTAGGTGACGGTCATGAGGTGCCCGTACACCTTCGAGACGCCGTACGGGTTGCGCGGGTGGAACGGCGTGGTTTCGGACTGGGGCGTTTCGATGGGTTTCCCGAAGATCTCGCTGCTGGATGCCTGGAAGAACCTCGCCTCCGGCGCGATCTTCCGGATCGCCTCGAGGAGCCGGGTCACCCCCATCGCGATGACTTCCGTGGCCCGGATCGGCTGGAGGAACGAATCCGCGAGGAACGAGTGGGACGCGAAGTTGTAGACCTCCTGCGGCCGGTGCCTGCGGAAGATCTCCTCGAGACGGTCCTGATCCAGCAGGTCGTCCCGGAGAAGCTCGACTCTGCCCTGTAGATGCCGGAGACGGAGGAGCGGGCCGGGCTGCAGAGACGGAACGGTGCCGACCACCCGATACCCCTTCTCCAGGAGGAGCTCGGAAAGGTAGGATCCGTCCTGTCCCGCGATCCCGGTGATCAAGGCAGTCGTCATTTCGAGACCCGTCCGTCGGGTGGAATTCGAGGCACGGTAATTATAGCCCCGCGCGCGCGGGTGGATGCAACCGGGTCACCCGAGGACGGCCCGGAAGATCTCCTCCGAGGGGAAATCGATGCAGCGCATGGACGCGCACCCGCCAGCAGCGAGGCAGGGGGCGCACGGGACGTTCTTCGTCAGCAGGCGGACGTTGGCGCCCGTCGGCGCCCAGCGCGCGGGGTCCGGTATCCCGCTGTACACGACGAAGGTCTCCGTCCCGGCCGCGCCCCCGAGGTGCGCGGCGAGGGAGTCGAGGCACACCAGGGCCTTCGCCTTCCCGAAGAGGGCCGCCAGCCCCCGGACCGTGAGCTGCCCGGAAAGGTCCACGACGCCTTCGGCCCCGGCGGCGATCTCCCGGAGGAGGGCGGCCTCGGCGCGGCTCCCCGTCAGGACGACCTTGTGGCCCGCGCAGGCCATCGCCCGCGCGAGTTCGCGCCACTTCGCGGCGCCCCATTGCTTCGCGGGGTTTCCCGTCCCGGGGTGCAGCACGACGAACCCCCCGGGCGCAAGCCCGTGCAGCGCCATCAGCCGGCTCACGGCGTCGTCGTCCCCCGGGGCGCCCCCGATGCGGAGAGCCGCCGGCCCGCCATCCGCGGGGATGCCCGCCGCTTCCAGCACCTCCTGCGCGTGCCGCGTCTCGTGAACCCCTTCTTCCCATTCCGCCGCCGCGTCCAGCAGCGGGCCGAACCCGTCGGTCCCGTGCCCGGCGACGAACCGGCAGCCGCCGAGGAGCGCGAGGAAAAGGTCGTTGTCGAAATGGGAGCGCAGCAGCAGGCACAGGTCGTACCGCTCGCGGCGTATCGCCCGGACCGCCGCCGGGAAGGTGGCGGCGTGGCGCAAGATCCTCGCGGGTAGCGACCCCTCGCGCCGGAGGAGGAGGTGCTCGTGGACGTGCACCTTGCCGACGAGCGGGTCGCCCGCGAGGAAATCCGCGCCCTCCCGGCTCGCCACGAAGTCGATCCGGGCCTCCGGGAAGCGGCGCCGGATCGCGGGGAGGACCGACGACGCCATGACCACGTCGCCCAGGTGGTCCGGCTTGACCAGCAGGATCCGCCGCGCGTCCGCAGGGGGAGGAAGGGGCCTCTTACGGAAGAGGATCGCGCGGAGCGTCCGCTCCAGGAGGCGTGCGGCCCGTCGGGCGCGGGGGCTTCGGTAGTGGTAGACCGGGCTCATGCGGTGGGAGGGGAGGTGGGCGCGCTGCCCTTGAGGGACCGGCGGAGCCGGTCCGCCGCCGCGAGGAGCGGTACGGGGGCGAGGTTCCACAAGAGGATCTTGAGGCGGTCGAAGAGGGTCCCTTCGGAGTGGAGCGTGCCGACGAGCCGCCGCATCAGCTCCCGGTCGTCCCGGCCCCCCGTTCGCCAGACCCGGAGCTTGAGGAACAGGAGGTTCGCCAGGGGGTATTCGTTCTTCAGCAGCCTGCGCACCTGGCGGGCTTCCTCCGAGGAGCGGCCGAACGTGCGGTCGGCGATCCGGTTGTACCCGTCGACGGTGATGGCCACTCTCCGCGCGACGCCCCCTTCGGAGAAGCTGTCGTTGTCGTCCCGCTTGTCGAGGTAGGGTCCCGGGAGGTATTGCACGACCAGGGGCCGCTCCTTCGCGACGGCGAGGAGGCGCGCCGCGTGCGCCCAGCAGCTACCGTAGAACGACTCGTCGAACCCGGCGCCGGCCCAGGTTCCCTTCCGCACGACCAGCGACCCCATGAAGCTGAAAAGTGTCGTGGTCGCGAGCGACGAACGGAGGTAGGCAGCCCTTTGGGAAGCGTCGTGAAGGTCGTGCCTGGCCTCCGCTTCCGGTTCGAAAAACGGGTAGAGGTATTTCGGCGACAGGTCGAAGGAGCACTGACGGTACCGGAGCAGGTAGACGTCCGCGCCGTCGCCGAGGCGCCCCAGGACGTCCGCGAGGGCCCCGGGCAGCATGACGTCGTCCGCGCTGAACAGCCAGCAGCACTCCCCCCGGGACAGCTCCACCGCGGCGGCCATGTCCCGGTCGATGCCGCCCTTCCTGTCGAGCCGGTGGTAGCGCAGGGCCGGGAACCGCGCCATGCGCTCCCGGACGATCCTTTCCGTGTCGTCCGTCGAGGCGCCGTCGACCACCAGGACCTCCACGCCGGCGGGGGCCTGCTGGAGGATGCTGTCCAGCGTGCGTCCGATGAACCGTCCGAAGTTGTGGGTGGGTATAGCGACGGTGAGTTTCGTTCCTTCGGCGGGCATCTCAGGAGACCAGGCTTTCATAGAATCGAACGTGCCGTTCCGCGATGGCTTCCCATTCGAGGGACGGCTTCTTGCCGGCCCCCCGGGCGCCGATATGCCTTGCGAGCGCATTCCGCATTTCGCCGACGTTCCCGGGCTGGGCGTAATAGACGTTGCCGCCGGGCGAGTACCCGTTCCTCCCGTCGGAGGTGGTCAGCACGAACGTGCCCTGCGCCATGGCGCCGCGGAGGGACGTGTTCCACTCCCCGCCCCCTTCCCGGAACGGGAAGACGGCGGCGTCCGCCGCCGCGAGGAGCCGCGCTGCGTCCTCCGCGGGGAGGAACCCTGTGACCGTGACCTTTCCCTTCCACGGGGGAGCATCCGCCCGCTCCAGGAGGGTCCTCTGGTAGCCGTCGGAAGGGGCCAGGTCGCAGATCAGGACGAGCCGGTGTTCCGCCGGGTCCAGGATGTCGAAGAGCAGGTCGACCCCCTTGGCGGGGGAAGCGAAGCCGAAGAAGGCCACCGGCCGGCCGCCCGAAAGGCCCCATCGGTCGAGGACCCCGTCCCTGTCTTCCCGCGACAGGGCGATATCCGGCAACGACGAGGCGTTCGGGATGAACGCGACCTTCTTGAATGCCAGGCAGGCCCGGTACCAGGAGGGCATCCTTTCCAGGAAATGCGGGCGGACGACGATCAACCCTCCGGGAAGCAGGGCGTTCGGGAGGTTCGGGATGTTGCCCTTCAAGTGGTATTCGTGCCAGGTCTGCGCCACGGGCCCGTTGACCAGGCGCGCGATCCCTGGAAGCACCCACTGGCCCCTGCCGTACACGTTGGTCGGATACTGGATGTTGACGATGTCGGGCCGCCACGACCGGAGGACCGACGCGATGCGCGGGACGTCCGCCATGCCCCATCCGCGGGCCGCTGGAAGGACCCGGACCCCGGGGGCGGCGGACTCGTCCGCGCCGGCGCTCGTGAGGACCCCGACTTCGACGCCCGCCCGTTTCGCCAGGGAAACGGACAGGTCGGCGGTGTAGTTCCCGACGCCGCACTTCATGGGGGGGAAGGTCCCCGAGACCAGGAGGACCCTCATGCGGATTTCCTCAATGCCATCCAGCCGAACGTGTACTCCCTCCCTCCCCATCGGATGACGCGGTCGCCGGATTCGAGCGCGACGGGGCCGACCGGTTCCATCCCCTGGGCTCTCGCCCGGGACAGCAGGTCCAGGATCTCCTCCCGGGAGAAGATGGTCCAATCCAGGCCGAAAACCTCGATGCCCGTCGTGTCCACTTTTTGCGGCCAATAATCGAATGAGGCGACGAAATATCCGCCGGGCCGCAGCAGCCGGCGCATCTCCGCGAGCAGCCGGGCGGCGTCGAAGCCGTGCTCGATGACGGACACCGCGGTGATGGCGTCGAACGACGCGTCGGGGAAGGGCGCCCGCAGGAAGTCGCCGGTCACGTACCGGATGGCGTCCCCGTGAGGCATCCTGCGGATCGCCGGGTTCAGGTCGATCCCCGCGAGGGAGGCGAAGCCCAGGCGGCGCAGGGCGGGCAGGATCTCGGACGCGTAGGCCCCGATGTCGAGGACCGGGGCGTTCCCCGGGAGCCGTTCGAGGAGGAACGAGGCGGTTTGGAGGACGTCCCAGCTCTTCCGGCGGTCGCCGAGGTCCACGCCTCCGAGGAGGCCGTGCCTCCGCAGCATGCCGACGGGCCAGGGCGCCAGGCAGGAGGCCTTCATCCGGCGCAGCTCGCTCCGGGACCGTGCGATTTCGGTTTCCGACATCAATATCCGGATCGACATGGGACCGATGATTCAGGCATGGAGTTTCCTGCACTCCTCCCATTGTTCGCGCATCCAGGTCCTCAGCACCGGGGTGGCCGCCGTCGACAGGGCGAGGGCGACCGCAAGGAGGCCCGCCAGCCCCAATGCCGCGGCGAGTCTGCTGGCCGGGTACCCGGCGAAGAGTCCCCGCGCGATCCCGACGACGAGCGCCGATGCGCCCAGGGGAAGGGCGATGTCCGCAAGGAGCCAGCGGCGCGTATCCCCGGGAAGCAGCTTCCCGTGGGTGAGGGGGACCGCGACGGCGAGGTTCACGAGGTTCAGCAGCAGCCAGATGGACGCCGCGCCGACGGCCCCATACCGCAGGGTGGCCGCGTAGATCGCCGGCGCCATCGTGACGATGAGGAAAACGGAAAGAAGGAGGGCCAGTTTCGTCCACCCGTGCGCGAGCTGCAGGGCGTAGGGGACGGTCAGGATCCCGTTGAGCGCGGTTCCCAGGACCAGGAAGCGGGCGATGGGGGCGGCGGCCCTGGCGGCTTCCGCGTCCCCGGTCCACGCGAACAGCGCTTCCTCCGGGAAGAGGGAGAGCACCGCGGCCGCCGGCAGGACCAGCGCCGCGATGAGCTGGCTCGCGCGGTGGTACAGGTTCCGCACCTCCTCGCCGTCCCGGGCCGCGACCATCGCCGAGAGGCGCGGGAACGTTGCGTTGAAAACGGGCTGGATAAGGACCAGGAGGCCGTTTGCGGCGACGGTCGCCAGCGTGTAGTAACCGAAGGTTTTCAGCGGCAGCAGCTTGCTCAGCAGGACCTTGTCCATCTGCGTCAGGACGATGGAGCAGACGGCGATCCCGCTCATCCCCGCCGCGAAACGCCAGCTGTTCCCGAGCAGCCCGGGGGAAAAGCGCGGCCGGCCCGCTGCCCGCGGGATGCAGATCCACAACGACCTGCAGAGGACGGCCGCCTGCAGGGCGGCGACGGCCGCCTGCCACGCGAAGAACGCCGTGATGGTGGGGGAGAAGAGCCACAGCACGAGGACCGCGCCGCCGCTGCTCAAGGCGGACATCAGGACCCGGACGGCGTTGAAAAGGACCTGCCGCTGGAGCCCCATCAGGCCGCCTTGATAGAAGGCCATGGGGAACTGCAGCGAGACGAGAACTCCCATCAGGGCGAGGGCCCGGCTCACCGTGGGGAGGGGCAGCGTCCCGATATTGACCCACCTCGCGGCGATCAGCGGCGCGGCCGATACGATGGCGGCGCCCGCGGCGACCCCGAGCGCCCAGTACAGGATCTCCAGCGTCCGGGCGAAGTCCCTCGCCTCCCCGGCGTTCCCGGGCGAAACCGAGTAGCGGGCCATCTCCCGGTTCATGGTGGGGCCCAGCCCCAGGTCCAGCAGCTGCGAAACGGAAAGCAGCATGACCTGGAAGCCGATCAGCCCGTACGCCTCGATGCCGAGGAACCGGACGTAGAACGGGATGAAGACGAGCTGGAGCAGCGCGGCGGATCCCGCCCCCGCGAAGTTCGCGAAGAGGTTCGATTTGTAACGGCTCATGACGGGACGCGGGGGATCACGCCCGCCGGTTCCCCCGGGATTCCGGAGGATCCTCCCCGGACGGCGCGTGCTTCATCAACGCGATCTCCTGCGCGATCTGCTTGTTCACCTGCTTGAGCTTCGAGATGGTGATGGAAAAGTGGATGAGGATCAGGACGATGAAGAACATGCCGACCAGGAACAGGAGCGACGGCGGGTAGGCGATACCGACCGCCGCGGCGATCCGGTTCAGCCAGTCCTGCTTCACGGAGAGCACGAGGAGAACGACGCTTCCCGAGAGCCACAGGATGGAATACTCCTCCTGCAGCTTGCGGCGCCGAACCATTTCGACGATGTACAGCAGGAACGCGAGGGAGGCGCAAATGGACAGCACGGCGATCCGGTTCATTCGACTCTCCGGATGCAATTGATCAGGAAGGACAGCGTCACCTTGACCATATAATACATCGCCCGGAAGGGCGTGATGGAGGATTTGCCCTCCTCCCGCTCGTACATGCGGGCCGGGACCTCGACCGCGCGGGCCTTCAGCCGGTGCATGAGGATATAGGAGTCGACCTCGGGATAGTCGGAAGGGTACAGGGTCGAGTAGAATTCGAGGAGCCGCCGGTTGACGGCGAAGAACCCCGAAGTGGGGTCGGTGACGCGGTAGCCGGTGAACAGGTTCACGAGGAGCCGGAAGAAGCGGATCCCTGCCATCCTCATGAACGGCGTGCGGTATCCCGTATCGGAGAGGAAGCGGGACCCGATCGCGGCCTCGGCTTTTCCCGAGAGGATCGGTTCCAGTACCCGGGCGATGTCGCCGGGCTCGTGCTGCCCGTCCCCGTCGAGCCGGACCACCGCGTCGTAGCCGTGCTCCAGCGCGTAAAGAAAGGAGGTCTGCACCGCGCCGCCGATGCCGAGGTTGCACGGCAGGTCCACGACGATCGCCCCGGCGCCGCGCGCGGCCTCCGACGTGCCGTCCTGCGAGCCGTCGTTGACCACGAGGATGTCATAGGGGTAGAGTCTGCGGACCGCCCCGACGACGGCGCCGATCATCTTCTCCTCGCGATAGGCCGGGATGGCGATCAGCACGCGGGGGGCCGTGTCCGGTGTGGGCATGTTCGCCTCTATCGCGGGATGCGGGCAAGAAAACATGGTAATTTATAGCATATATGGAAAGTGACCGGATGGATCGAAGGGAGTTTCTGCGCCTGGCGGGGATCGCGGCAGGAATCGCCGCCCTTCCCGCCTCCGTTTCGCGGCTCGGCGCGGCCGCGGACCCGCAGGTCCCCGTCGCCATGGCGCGGGGGGGCTCGCATGGCGGGAACGCGGAGAAGGCGGTGGCGGCGCTCGGCGGCATGAAGGCCTTCGTGTCCCGGGGGGATGTCGTGGTCGTCAAGCCCAACATCGGGTGGGACCGCACTCCCGAGCAGGCGGCGAACACCCACCCGGACGTCGTGGTGGCCGTGGCCTCGATGTGCCTCGCCGCGGGGGCGAAGTCCGTCCGCGTGTTCGACCGGACGTGCAACGAGGCGAGGCGGTGCTACGCCAGCAGCGGGATCCAGGAGGCAGTGGAGCGCTTCGCGAAGAAGAACGGCGTGGCGGATGCCCTCCGCGTCTACCACGTCGAGGGGCGCAAGTTCGTCCGGACGGAGATCAAGGGAGCGCTCGCGCTTTCGTCGTGGGAACTGTACCGGGACGTCCTCGAGGCGGACAAGCTCGTCAACGTCCCCATCGCCAAGCACCACTCGCTGTCGGACGTCACCCTCGGGATGAAGAACCTGATGGGCGTCATGGGCGGCAACCGCGGGCAGATCCACTTCCGGATCCCCGAGTGCCTGGTGGACGTCAACCGGAGGCTGCCGAGCCACCTGACGGTGATCGACGCGAGCCGCGTGCTTCTCCGGAACGGGCCTTCGGGCGGGGACCTCGCGGACGTACAAAATTTCGGGGCCGCGTTCGCCTCCGGGAACGTCGTGGCGGCGGACGTCGCGGCCGCGGAGGCGGTTTTCGGCCTGAAGGCGGAAAGCGTGGCACACCTGCGGAAGGCGCTGGAATCGGGTCTGGGGATCTCGTCGCCGTCGCAGGTCCGCCTGCTGCGCGTTTGATAATCACCGGGAACACCGAGAGGAGAGGGAAAGTGGAGATGTCCAGGAAGACGTTGTACGCCGTCGTCGCCGCGGCGGGGATCGCGTGCGCGGCGCTTGCGGGCGGCTGCTCGAAGAAGGACTTCAACCGGGAGGTCGTCGCCACGGTGAACGGCGACGAGATCACCGTTCTCGAGCTCCGGGAGCTGCTCGGAGCCCCGACCGGGGTCTTCGCGTTTCCGGACGTGCCGGTGGAGCAGAAGAAGAGTGCGGTCGACCAGCTCGTCGCGGGGCGCCTCGTCGTCCAGGAGGCCCTGGCGATGGGGCTCGCCGACACGGAGGAGTACAAGGGGACCCTCCGGAAGAACGAGATCGGCGTGCAGGTCGACGCCCTGATGCGGAAAGAGGCCGGGGAGAAGCTGAAGCTGGACGAGAAGGAGATCAAGGCCGAGGCGGAGAAGATCAAGGGGGAGAACGCCGGCCTCTCCGAGGCGGAGGCGTCGGGCAGGGCGGCGAAAACCATCGTCGGCCGCCAGCTCCGCAAGATCCAGAAGGACCTGGTCGTGGCGGCGAGGCAGGAGACCGGGGCGGCCGTCGACAACGCGGTGATGGACCGGATGGGGAAGGGGGAGTCGCTGCCCGACGACGCCGTGCTCGCATCCGCCGGGGACGAAAAGATCCTCTACGGGGACGTGAAGAAGATCATCGGGGAGATGCCGACGCTGCCGATCCGCCCGGACCAGCGGACCCCCGAGGTGACGCGGGCCCTCGTCGGGAGGATCCTCGATCAGGAACTGGTCCTGCGGTCGCTCAAGGCCTATTCGAAGAAGCGTGGCGTCGGCGGCTCCGAGGAGTACAAGACGGCGCGGCGCAACATGGAGCGCGCGGTCGCCGCCAACATGCTGTACGACAACGTCACGGGGAATCTCCCCGCGGTGTCCGACGAGGAGGTCGCCGCGGATTACGCGAGGCGCGTGCAGATGATGCAGGGGGACAAGGCGAAGGCGCCCCCCATCGAGGCGGTGAGGGAGCAGCTCCGGGATGTCCTGAGGACCCAGAAGCGGCGCGCGGCGTTCGAGGAATACATCGAGGGACTCCGGAAGAAGGGCAAGGTGTCGGTGCATGAAGACCTTCTCCCGAAGGTGTGACCCGGGAGGGCAGGGCGGGCGCGTCCTCGTCGCCCTGGCCGTGTTTCTCGCCGTTCTCGGCGCCGCCGCGGACGGCTTTCCCGAGGAGAAGGCGGCCGCCGCCCGGAAGATGCTCGAGCCGGGGGCGTCGGCCCCCGGATTCGCCGCGAGGGACGCCGAGGGGGAATCCTTCGACTTCGGGGCGGAGAACGGCAGGTCCCCTTCCGTCGTCGTGTTCTTCTCGGTCTTCTGCGAGCCGTGCCGGCGGGCGCTGGCGGTCGCGCAGAAGCTCCAGGACAGGCACCGGGACGCCGGCTGGCGGGTGGTGGGCGTTTCGCTCGACGGGCCGCCGCTGGCCGGCGCGGTGGCGGGGTTCGCTCGGCAGGAAGGGTACACGTTCCGGGTCCTGATGGACGAGCCGGACGCGCGGGACCTGTTCCGGGCCGCGGACCTCTTCGGCGTCTCCGAGATCCCCACGACATTCGTGATCGAAAAGGGGGGCCGGATCGCCTTCGCGAGGAGGGGGCCGGTCATGGAAGAGGAGATCGAAAAGCTCATGCGGCCGGCCAGGAAGCCGTGACCCCGCGGGCATGACGTTTCCCGGCGCGAAGTTCCTCCTGTTCGATCCGGTCGGGACCGCGTGGCCCGGCGTACGGCTTCCGCAGGTGGCGTTCGCCGGGCGGTCCAACGTCGGGAAATCGTCGCTGCTGAACGCTTTGACCGGCCGGACGCGGCTCGCGCGGGTCAGCAACACCCCCGGCAGGACCCGGGGGATCGCGCTCTTCGATGTGATGGGCCGCTTCGCCTTCGCCGATCTTCCCGGATACGGGTTCGCGAAGGTCTCCATGTCGGAACGGGAGGCGTGGAAGCACCTGGTGGAGGGATATCTTTCCGGGTGCCGGGGGCTTCGCCGCGTCTACATCCTGGTGGACCTTCGCCGCGGCCCCGGCGAGGAGGACCGGCGGCTCGCGGAGTACCTTGCGGCGCACTCCGTGCCGTACCGCTGGGTCGGGACCAAGGCCGACAAGCTGTCGGCGAGCGAGCTGTCCGCGGCGCTCTCCCGGTTCGCCGGGGAACCGTGGCTCGACGGCGGCGGGGCGGTGATATGGACCTCCGCGCGGAACAAGGCGGGGATCGATCGTCTCCGGAGCGACATCCGGGCCGTTTTCCCATCCTGATATCGGCTGCCCGGTGATATCATTTTCCACCCGGGACGGGTCGAACGCCGGGCGAGCGGGGGGGATTCCGTGTTCCAGGTCCTCGAAACGACAGAGATCGCGGGGAACGTCTTCCGGCAGCGGATCCTTGCGCCCCGGATCGCCCGGAAGCGCAAGGCGGGGCAGTTCCTGGTGCTCCGCCACGGGGAGGACGGGGAACGGGTCCCCCTGACGATCGTCGGTTCCGACCCCGCGGAGGGGTCGGTGACGGTCATCTTCCAGGCGGTCGGCAAGTCCACCTCCGTGTTCTCCCGCCTGCGGGCCGGGGACGCCTACACGGACGTCGTCGGCCCTCTCGGCAAGCCCACGCACATCGAGAAGTTCGGGACCGTCATCGGGATCGGCGGGGGCATCGGGGCCGCCCCGCTCCTCCCGATCGCCGCCGCCGTCAAGGAGGCGGGAAACCGCCTGGTGACGATCCTGGGGGCGAGGACGAAGGAGCTGATCATCCTCGAGGACGAGTTGCGGGCGGTTTCCGACGCCATGGTCGTCACCACGGACGACGGTTCGTACGCCGCGAAGGGGTTCGTCACGACCGCGCTCCAGGAGATGATCGACCGCGGCGAGAAGATCGACCTGTGCATCGCCATCGGTCCCGTGGTGATGATGCGCGCCGTTGCGGAGGTGACCCGCCTCCGCCGGATCCGGACGGTCGTGAGCCTGAACCCGATCATGGTGGACGCCACCGGGATGTGCGGGGCCTGCCGCGTGACCGTGGGCGGGGCGGTGAAGTTCGCCTGCGTGGACGGTCCCGAGTTCGACGGCCACCAGGTGGACTTCAAGGAGCTCGTCCTCCGAAACCGGTCGTACCTGAAGGAGGAGAGGGCGGCGATGGACCGATACGAACACGAGGGTGGCGGGTGCATGGGGGGCGGCGCCGCGGGTCACGCGAAAAGGGAGGATCGATGACGGGCGGTTCCCCCTCCGGGCCCCGCCCGAAGCCGTTCCGTGTCCCCCGGCAGCCGATGCCGGAGCAGGCTCCCGCGGACCGCGTCCGGAACTTCCGGGAAGTCCCGTACGGGTTCACGCCGGACCTGGCCGTGCTCGAGGCGAGCCGCTGCATCCAGTGCAAAAACCCCCAGTGCGTGAAGGGGTGCCCCGTCGGGGTCCAGATCCCGGAGTTCATCGACCTGGTGGCGAAGGGGAAATTCGTCGAGGCCGCGAGGAAGATCAAGGAGACCAACGCCCTTCCCGCGGTCTGCGGCCGCGTCTGCCCCCAGGAGGAGCAGTGCGAGATGCCCTGCGTCCTCGGGAAGAAGGGGGAGCCGGTGGCCATCGGGCGCCTCGAGCGGTTCGTCGCCGATTTCGAACGCGTTACCGGGAGCGTGGAGATCCCGGGGGCCGCCCCGCCCACGGGAAAGCGCGTGGCGGTGGTCGGGGCGGGTCCCGCGGGGCTGACCGTGGCGGGGGACCTCGTCCGGGCGGGCCACGACGTGACGATCTTCGAGGCGCTGCACGAGCCGGGCGGTGTGCTGATGTACGGCATCCCGGAGTTCCGGCTCCCGAAGGAGATCGTCCGGGCCGAGGTGGATTACATCCGGAACCTCGGCGCGAAGCTCGAGTGCAATTCGGTCGTCGGGAAGTCGGTCACCGTCGACGAGCTGCTCGCGGAGGAGGGTTTCGACGCCGTCTTCATCGGCACCGGCGCGGGGCTGCCGTACTTCATGAACAT
>DCUH01000129.1:32889-54056 GCA_002327765.1 bacterium UBA2219
GTGGTGGGCGGCGGGAACGTCGCGATGGACGCGGCGAGGACGGCGGTCCGTCTGGGGGCGGACAAGGTATCCCTGATATACCGCCGGTCGCGGAAGGAGATGCCCGCGCGGATCGAGGAGGTGCACCACGCGGAGGAGGAAGGGGTCGAGTTCCATATGCTCACGAACCCGGTAGCGTTCCACGGGAGCGAGGAGGGTTTCGTGACGGAAGTGGAGTGCCAGCGGATGGAGCTGGGCGACCCGGACGCCTCCGGCCGCCGCCGTCCCGTCCCGATGGCCGGATCGGAGTTCCGCCTCGCGGCCGAGGCGGTGATCGTCGCCATCGGCAACGGGGCGAATCCCCTGGTCCCCGCGACGACCCCCGGCCTCGATGCCACCAAGTGGGGAAACATCGTCGCGGACGGCGAAACGGGAAAGACCAGCAGGAAGGGGGTCTTCGCCGGCGGGGACATCGTCATCGGGGCGGCGACCGTGATCCTGGCGATGGGCGCCGGCCGCAAGGCCGCGACGGCCATCGACGAGTACCTGCGTACGGGCCTCTGGTAAGGCCCCGGGCCGCTACCCCCCCAGCATCTCCACGAAGGCTTGGATTCGGATCCGCGTCCGCTCGTCCACGGCGCCGGGCGTTTCCCCCTCCAACGTCAGCACCGGCACGCCCGCCTCCGCCCGCAGCAGGATGTCCTCGATCTGGCGGAAGCAGAACG
Source organism: bacterium UBA2219 (assembly GCA_002327765.1). Classification (GTDB taxonomy): domain Bacteria; phylum Desulfobacterota; class Deferrimicrobia; order Deferrimicrobiales; family Deferrimicrobiaceae; genus UBA2219. The sequence goes on from DCUH01000129.1 coordinate 33,594, forward strand.
ACTGGACGTAATGAACGATCCCCCGGGCGCCCCTGCGCGCGACCTCGGCCCGGATGTCGCGGAGCCGCTCGAAGAAGGAGTAGGGGTAGGTGTACGCGAGGTACTGCTCGGCCAGCGTCGCGGCGGGGGCGGGCATCGCGAACTGCCGCTGGACCTCGTTGAGCACGATCCGGGCGCCGGCCTCCTCGAAGCACTCGTGCAGGCCGTAGACGATGGGGGGGACCCCGACGAACGCGACGGGAACCCGGTCCCTCCGGGAGGGCCTTGTCGCCGCCTCCGCGAGGAACTCCTCCGCGCCGCGGGCGTACCGACCGGGGTCTCCCTCGAAATCGGAGCAGGCGATCAGCCACCGGTGGTTCTCCCCCCCGGAGACCTTGCCTTCCTCCCACGTCAGCCGGTCGATCTCGTGCGCCAGCCGGCGGACGGGATCGAGCCGCGCCTTCCACCGTTCCGCTTCTGCCAGCGTCGTGCCGAAGCGGTCGGCCAGCTTGGAAAGCTCGAGCGAGAGGGCGCCGGGATCGCGGTCGAAGGGGAAAGCGAAGGGGACGACGGAAACGCCCTTGTACTGCAGCACCTCCATCAGCGCCTGCGTGAAGCTGCAGTCCCCCTGCGTCACCGCGACGACGTCCCCGAAGCCCTCCTTGAGGGCGACGCCGTAGATCCCCTTGATCCAGCCGCAGCAGTTCCTCGGGAACCCGTCGACCTCCGCCTGCCGGATGTACTCCGAAGGGCTATCCGACGCGATGAAGACGTTGTTCAGGTCCACGGGCAGGCGCCCGCCGGCATAGAGGACTTCGACGGGGATGGAGGAGGTGAACCCGACGCGCGTGCGGGGATCAGTCACTGCGGATGAACAGGAAGTAGATCAGGACGGCCGCCACGAGCGCCGCCCCCAGGCCGAAAGTGATCAGGTTCTGGTCGATGGCCGCTTCCCCTTCCCCGAGGTTCGCGTACCGTATGACGGCCATGGTTCCCGCGAGGCCCATGAGGAGCGCGAGGACGTACTTCCAGCGGAAGACCACGGCGAGAACGAACAGTGTCCCGGCGCCGAACAGCACGCGGGTGTCTCTCGCGAGTTCCATGATCTTCGCGTTGGTGAGATAATCGAGAATCTCGTTCAAATCGTCCTCCTGCCGACAAGCAGTCGGTTGACATATATACGATAGCGTTTTAACTTAAAAAAATCAAAGGATTAGGAGAAGGCGTGGAAAATCCGATCGGCGTGTTCGATTCCGGGATGGGCGGGTTGACCGTCCTGAAGGAGCTGGTGCAGGCGCTTCCCTCGGAGCATTTCGTCTACGTGGGGGACACGGCCCGCGTCCCCTACGGGGGGAAATCCGCGGAGACCGTGACCCGCTATTCCATCGAGATTGCGAACCACCTCATCACCCGCCACGACATAAAGCTGCTCGTCGTTGCGTGCAACACGGCGTCGTCGCTGGCCCTGCCGGCGATGCGCAAGATCTACAAGATCCCCGTCGTCGGGATGATCGATCCCTGCGTGCGGCGCGCCGCCGCCCTGCGGCGCAAATCGAGCATCGGCGTCATCGGGACGCTGGGGACGGTCCGCTCCGGGGCGTACGAGGACGCCCTGCGGGGCGCCGTTCCCTCGGCGAAGGTCCGGTCGATCCCGTGCCCGCTGCTCGTGGCGCTGGCGGAGGAGGGATGGACGGACAACGACATCTCCCGGGCCGTGATCGCGGAATACCTTTCGCCCTTCCGTTCGGATCCTCCGGACGCCCTGATCCTGGGCTGCACCCATTACCCGGTCCTCAAGGGGGCGATCCGGGACTTCCTGGGGGAGGGAACGGTACTGATCGATTCCGGGGAGGAGGCGGCGATGGTCGTGGACATCCTGTTGTCCGAAACGCAGGCCCGGAGCAAGGGGGAGGCGCGAAGGGCGGAGTTTTTCGTGACGGACGATCCCGAGCGGTTCGCCCGCATAGGAAGCGGGTTCTTCGGCAGGGAACTTTGCGACGTCCGACGGGTGACTCTGTAGAAAGAGGGGGCCGATGGTTTCTTCCCGAATGAAGATGCTGTCCGGGTTCAACCACAACATCAAGTTCCGTGGGAAGACGTACCATGTCCAGACGGAGGACGGCGGCCGGGCGAACCCGGTGGTCAAGACCCACGTCTTCCTGGGGGGGGTGATCCTCGACAGCGTGCAAATGCCGTACGAGGACATACTCGACCGGCCGTCCTGGCAGGACGTGCTGAAGGACCGCATGAAGGCCCAGCACCTCGAGGAGATCCGGCGTCTTGTCGCGGGGGAAGTGGCCCCCGTCGACGAGGGGCCAGGCGATCGATGATCGAGGCGTTCCGCCTGGGAGTCTTCACCCGCGGAAGGACGCTCTGGGACGGCCTCGACTTCGCGTTCGGGGACGGCACCGCCACGGTGATCGTGGGCCCGCCCTCCTCCGGGAAGACGCTGCTGCTCGCCATCCTTCGCGGCGAACGCCGGCCGGACGCGGGCGACGTGCTCGTCTCCGGCGAGTCGCTGTACCGGGGCGGCGGGGATGCGCTCCGCGCCTTCCGGGCCGCCAGCGGGTGCGTGCCCGAGCGGCTCGACGCGGACGAGAACCGCACCGTGGACGCGCTGTTCGCCCGCTCGGCGATGATGCGGGGGAAGGGGGCGGAGGCGGAATTGAAGAAGATGAAGGAGCAGCTTCTTTCCATGGTGGGCCTTTCCGGCACGGAAGGGGTGCGCCTCTCGGCCCTTTCGGCATCGGAACGGGCGCGGGCCGCGCTGGCGGCGGAGCTTTTGAGGAACCCGAAGGTCCTGTTCGCGGACGGAACGGTCCTGGCGGCCGGAGGCCCGCACGCCGGGATGCTCGGAACCCTCTTCCGCATGCTGGCGGGGGCGGGGAACACCATCCTCGCCGCGGAGCGCAGGCTGCCTCCGGAATGGGCGGCGTTCGCGGGGCCGGGGAAGCCGGTCGGGCCGTTCCTGGTCCACCGCCTTCCGGCGATCCCGATGAAGGGAGGTTCCGCTTGAAGGAAAGCCTTTCCCTGGCATGGGTCGACTGGCGGCTCGCGGGGCGGACCGCCGCCGTCCAGTCGCTCGGGCGCTTCGTCGTCCTTCTTCCCCTGGCCTTCGCCTTCCTCGCGCTTTTCCTCTCGGGGGGGATAGCGCGGTACCTCTCCTCGCAGTACGCGGTCACGGCGATGCTGCGGCAATCCGCGTCCCCGGAGGAGGCGATCGGCCTCGCGAAGAAGATCGCGGCCCTCCCCTCCGTGCGGTCCGCCGATTACCGGGATTCCGCGTCCTCCTGGAAGGAATTCCTGCTGGCGTACCCAGGGGTCGAATCGATCCCCGGCGCCGCCGACAACCCGCTTCCCGGGTACATCGAGATCCGGATGCGCCACGACCGGTTTACGCCGCCCGGCGTGGAAGCGGTGCTCTCCGCCCTCAAGCCCGTGGAGCTGGTCGACAAGGTGCTGGCGGGCGAGGAATCGCTGCCCCGCCTCTTCAAGGTCAAGCGGGCGCTGAACGTGCTGTCCCTCGGGGGCTTCGGGCTCCTCGTCGCGCTCTTCTTCGTCACCTGCCGGCTCCAGGACCGGCTTCGCGGAATCTCCATGTCCGGCGACATCGGGTTCCTCCTGCAGCACGGGGTGCCGGAACGGCGGATGGCGGCGTCGCGCGCCGCGGGAGCGGCGGCGGCGGGATTCGTCCTGGCGGCCGTCGCGACGGCCTCGGCCGCCGCCGCATTGCATTTCCTTCTCGGGAGATACCCGTTCCTCGAGGGAGTGATCGGGACGCAGGAGGAGCTCCTGTCCCTTCCCGTCGGGGCGGCGGCGGGCCTGTTCGTCCTGATGTCCGCCCTGCTGTTCGCCGCCGCGTCCCTCCTCGGATGGGCGCCGGTCCGGCCCGCCGGGGAACGATGAGAGGGATCCGCCCCGCCGCGATCGCCTGGCTCGCCTGCATCCTCGCCGCGATGTTCCTGCAGCCCCCGGCTCTGGCACGGGACGTCTCGTCCGACCTGCGCAGGGAGAAGGCGCGCCTTCTCGAGATGAAGGCGCGGGAGGAGAAGACGGCGGCCGAGCTCACCGACGCGCTCCGGAAGGAGAAGCTGACGAAGGGGCGCGTGGACGAGCTCAACGCGCGGCTTAAAAAGCAGCGGGGCGTCATCGCGGGGATCGACCGGAGACTTTCGGTCCTCGGCGGCCGGCTGAACGAGACGGAGAAGGAGGTCCGCGAGCTCGCGGAGGCCCAGGGAGAGGCCCGCAAGGGGCTACGGCAGGCCGTCCTGCTGGCGTTCGAGGCGTACCGGGCGGACCTCGCAGCCACGGCGGAGCGGTCCTGCCCGGAGCGCGCCCGTCACCATATGCGGGGATACCTCGGCGCCGATCTCGAAAACGTGGAGCGCCTCGCCCGGGAGCGGGAGAGGAAGGAGCGGGAACTCTCGGGGATCGAGCGCCAGGTCGAACTCTCCGAGAGGAAGATGGCGCAGGAACGGAAGGAGGGGGAGAAGCTCCTTTCGCGCCACGAGGCGGAGCGGAAGCGGCTCGCCGACATCGAGAAGGAGAAGAAGCGCAAGCAGCGGGAGCTGGGCGCGCTGCGCGCGAAGATCGCCCGGATGGAGTCGCTCGTCGCCCGCGTGGAGCGGCTCGCGAAGGAAAGGGAGCGGATCCGCAGGAAGAAGGCGATGGAGACGGCCCGGAAGGGGGCGAAACCCCCGGAGGCGGCGGATGCGCCGAGGCGGTTCGCTTCTCTGGCCGGCGGGCTGGCCCCTCCGATGCCCGGGAGGGTCGTCAGCCGCTTCGGCCGCCAGCACGACCCCACGTTCGACGTGACGATCGAGAACCGGGGCGTGGAGATCGAGGGGGTCACCGGGTCGCCGGTGAAGGCCGCGGCCCCCGGCGAGGTCGCGTTCACGGGGGCGGTTTCCGGCTTCGGGAACGTACTTATCCTGCAGCACGGCAGCGGCCTCTTCTCCGTGTACGGCAAGCTCGACGCTTTTTCCGTGAAGACCGGCCAGGACGTCGCCCGGGGGCAGGTCGTGGGAAGCCTGCCCGCGTCGCCGTCCGGGAAATCGGTGCTATACTTTGAGCTGCGGGCGGGCGGCACGGCGATCGACCCGGCATCCGTGATCCCTCTCAACCGATAAGGAGCAATACCAGGATGGAACAGGGCGGAAGCAGCGCGAGAAAAGGCCGGGGCAGGAAATGGATCGGGACCGCGGCGGTCGTCGGGGTATTCCTCGCGGGATTCATCGTCGGGGACCTCTCCACCTCCCGCCACGCGGCGCAGGCCACGGTCGCCTACAGCAAGCTGAAGATCTTCGGGGACGTCCTCTCGATCATCCAGAGCAGCTACGTGGAAGAAGTGAACATGGACAACCTCGTGAAGGGCGCGATCAACGGCATGGTGGAGACGCTCGATCCCCACAGCAGCTACCTCACGCCCGAGATGCTCAAGCAGGTGGAGGTCGAGACGAAGGGGATCTTCGGGGGGCTGGGGATCGAGATCGGCATGAAGGACGGGGTCCTCACGATCATCGCGCCGATCGAGGACACCCCCGCGGCCCGCGCGGGGCTGAAATCGGGCGACCGGATCGTCCGGATCGAGAAGGAAACCACGAAGAGCATGAACGTGATGGACGCCGTGAAGCGGCTCCGCGGCGAGCCGGGCACCAAGGTGTCGATCACGATCTCCCGCGAGGGCGTTCCCGAGCCGAAGGTCTACACCCTGACCCGCGAGCTCATCAAGATCAGGAGCGTCAAGTCCAGGCCGCTGGAAGACGGTCTCGGGTACATCCGGCTCATCCAGTTCCAGCAGGACTCCCACCAGGAGGTCGAGCGCGCGCTGCAGGAGTTCCTGAAGTCGAAGAGCGGGCTGAAAGGGCTCATCCTCGACCTGAGGAACAACCCCGGCGGCCTCCTCGACCAGGCGGTCCGCGTCGCGGACGAGTTCATCGAGTCCGGGCTCATCGTCTATACCGACGGGCGGGTGGAGGCGCAGAAGACGAAGTACTCGGCCAGGAAGGAGGGGACCCACACCGGCTTCCCCATCGTGGTGCTGGTGAACGCCGGGTCCGCCTCGGCCTCCGAGATCGTGGCGGGGGCGCTGCAGGACCACGGGAGGGCGATCGTCATCGGGCAAAGGACCTTCGGCAAGGCGTCCGTCCAGACGATTCTCCCCATGGACGATGGCTCCGCCCTGCGGCTCACGACGGCGAGGTACTACACCCCCAACGGCCGCTCGATCCAGGCCAAGGGGATCGAGCCCGACATCGTGGTGAGCGACGGCAGGGAGGAAACGGGGACGTTCCCCGGGCCGATGCGGGAGAAAGACATCGAGCGGCATCTGAGGGGGGACGGGGAGGAAGAGCCGGCGGCGGCCCCCGTTCCGGCGGCCCCGAAGAAAGAGGAAAAGGGCGGGAAGAAGGCGACGCCCCCGTCGGAGAAGGACGCCCGGAAGGAGGAGGTCAAGGATCCTCAGCTCGACCGGGCGGTGGAGCTGCTGAAGGGGTGGGAGATCTTCAAGAACCGGTACATCGACCAGAAGAAGGCGTCCTGAAGGCAAAGGGGGCGGCGCTCCGTCGATGAGCCGGCACCCGTTGGAGGGACAGAAGCGCCGCAAGCGCGTTGGCTGGGCGGCCCTGATCGCGGGGGCGTTCGCCTCCGGCCTTCTCCTGATGGGCGTGGCGTTGTTCTGGCCGTCGGGGGATTCGCCCGCCCCGCGAAAGGTTTCCCCGTTCGCCGAGCCGGAATCCCGGCTCCCGGCCGTCAAGGGCGAGGACGCCGGCGACGTCGAGCGGCGCGAGCCGCTGCTGGCGATCGTCGTGGGCGACCTCGGGTACGACCCGGTCCGGGACGCCGAGTGGCTCGATTTTCCGGGGAAGATCACGATGTCCGTCCTCCCGTTCGGCCCTTCGTCGAGGAACGTGGCGGCGTCGGCGCAGTCCCGGGGGCACTGCGTCATCCTGCACGTTCCGATGGAGCCCCGCTCCCCGTCGCCCGACGGGACAGAGCCGTTCCGGCTGCGCGTCGGGATGGAGCGGGAAGAGATCGCGGAGCGGCTCGCCCGCATGGCGCAGGAAGTGCCGCAGGCCGTCGGGGCGATGAACCACATGGGATCCGCCTTCACAACCGACCCGGACTCGATGGACGCCTTCGCGGAAACGCTGAAAAAAATGGGGTATTTCTTCGTCGACGGGGCGACGGCGCCCGACTCGCTGGGGATGGAGGCGTCCGGCAAGGCCGGTGTGGCCGCGGTGCAGCGCGACGTCTTCCTCGACGACGACCCCGCCCCCGAGGCGTTGCGCCGCCAATGGGAAAAAGCGGTGGCGCTGGCGAAGAAGAACGGGTGGGCCGTGCTGGTCTGCCATTCCCGCGGGAAGACGTTCTCCGCGCTGTCCGCCCTGATTCCCACCCTTCAAAAGGAAGGGGTCCGGCCGGTGACCGTCCCGGAGCTGCTCGCGGAAAGCGCTCCTTCCGACGGACCGGCGGAGGGGGAATAAGGTGGCGCGCGGGCAGGAAGAGCTCTTCGGGACCCCTCCGCCGCCGGACGCCGTCCTCACCGTCTCGGACCTGACCTCCCGGATCAAGCGCACGCTGGAGTCCTCCTTCCGCCTCTTCCGCGTGGAAGGGGAGGTTTCGAACTACAAGCTGCACGAGGCGTCCGGGCACCGGTACTTTTCCCTCAAGGACGAAGGGGCGCAGATCCGCGTCGCCCTGTTCCGCGGGCGCGACCGCCACATCTACGGGGAGATCCGCGACGGCCAGACAGTGATCGTCACCGGCTCCCTGGGCGTGTACGAGAGGAAGGGGGAGTACCAGGTCTACGCGCAGTCCGTCGAGGTCCGCGGGGTGGGGAACCTCCTCGTGGAGCTGGAGCGGAGGAAGCGCAGGCTCGCGGAGGAAGGGCTGTTCGACCCCGCGAGGAAGCGCCACCTCCCGGCCTTCCCTCGGCGCGTCGGGATCGTCACCTCGCGCCACGGGGCCGCCCTGCGCGACATGGTGCGCGTCGTCCGGTCGCGGTTCCCGGGCGTAGGGATCGTCCTCGCCCCCGCCCTCGTGCAGGGTCCGGGCGCGGCGGCGGACATCGCGGCCGCCCTGGACGCGATGTACCTGCACGGCCGAGCGGACGTGATCATCGCGGGCAGGGGGGGAGGGTCGATCGAGGACCTCTGGGCCTTCAACGAGGAGGAGGTCGTGCGGGCGCTGGCCCGCTCCCCGGTCCCGACGATCAGCGCCGTCGGCCACGAGACGGACTTCACCCTTTCCGACCTTGCCGCCGACCTGCGGGCCCCCACGCCCACGGGCGCGGCGCAGGCGGCCGTCCCCGACCGCGTGGAGCTCCTGGAACGCGTCGCGGCGCTTTCGCTGCGGATGCGGAGGGCGGAAGCGCACCTCCGGGACGCCGCCCGCAGGGAGTGGCGCATCGCGGCGGGGATGCTGTCCGACCCCAGGCCCGCCCTCCAGGGGAAGCGGTACGCGCTGGGGGAGCAGGAGGCGTCCCTGGCGGAATCCGCGAAATCCGCCGTCCGGGACGGCCGCGAACGGCTGGAGCGGCTTTCCTTCTCCGTCCGGCTCCATTCGCCCGCGGCGTGGGTGTCCGCAAGGCGCGGGGAAGTCGCCGTGCTCCGCTCGCGGGCGGAGGCCGGCGCCGATTCCGCGAAGCGCCGGCTTCGCGCGCGCATCGACCTGCTTTCCGGGAAGCTTGCCGTCATGAACCCGAAGTCGGTCCTCACGCGGGGCTATTCCATCGCCATCGACCGCTCGACGGGGAAGGCGGTCCGGTCCGTGTCGGAGGCGCGTCCGGGCGAGGCGCTTGACATCCACGTATCCGACGGCGCGTTCGGCGCGGTCGTCGAAGGAGAGAAGACATGATCTCCGGGAGGTTCCTCGCGCTCGCGTCCGCGATGCTCACCGCTTGCGCCGCCTGTTTCGTGACGCCCGCCGCTGCGCTGACGATCTTCGTTTCCGGGGGTGCCCCGGCGCAGGGGACCCCCCTCCTGGTCGAAGTGGCGGAGACGGGGCCCGTCGACAACATGGCCCTCACCTGGAGGGGCGCTCCCTGCCCTTTGCGTGAAACCGCCCCCGGCCGATACGAAGCGCTGATCGGAGTGGACCTCATGGACGCCGCCGGGCCGGGGATCCTCGCGGCGGAATCGGTCGCCGGCGGCGTGCGGAACCGGGTCGAGATGCCGCTTTCCGTCGTCGAGAGGGACTTCCCCGTCCAGAAGATGACCCTGCCGGCGGGGATGGCCGAGTTCGACGCCCCGACGCTCCGGCGCATCGGGGAGGAAAAGAAGGCGCTCGACGAACGGTTCGCCCGGGTGACCGTTCCCATCCTGTGGACGTTGCCCTTCCTCGCACCGGTGGAGGAGTTCCGGCCGGAGAATTTCGGCTCCCGGCGGGTGATCAACGGGGAGCCCCGGGCGCCGCATACCGGCGTGGACATCCGCCTCCCGGAGGGGACCCCAGTGCGCGCGATCGCCGGCGGCGTGGTCGTCCTCGCCGCGGAGCAGTTCTTCGGGGGGAAATCGGTGGTGATCGATCACGGCGGGGCGGTTTTCAGCCTCTACTACCACCTGCAGCGGTATTCCGTGGAGGAGGGGCGGCGCGTCGCCCGGGGAGAAACGATCGGTGCGGTCGGCGCCACGGGCCGCGCCACGGGGCCGCACCTGCACTTCGGGGTCCGGGTCCCCGGCGGCCGGGTCGACCCGTCGCTCCTCTTCGCCCTCCCCGGGAAAGAAACCGCGAAATAGGATAAACTATAAGATTGCGGAGGCAATGCGAAGATGGCGGGCAAGGGGAAGGAGCCTTCCTTCGAGGAGGCGATGAAGGGGCTGGAGTCCGTGGTGGCCCGGCTGGAGTCGGGTGAGGCCCCACTCGAGGAGACCATCCGGCTCTTCGAAGAGGGGATGAAGCTGTCCGAGGCCTGCCGGAAGCGGCTGGACGAAGCCGATCGGAAGATCGAGCTGCTGCTGCGAAAGCCCGGGGGCGTGTCGGCGGAAACGGCGGACGAGGAAGAGTTCCTGGTGAAAGAGGACTGAGAAAAGTTGGCCGGACCCCGCTCGCAGGAATATTCGCGCCTTCGCGGGATGGTGGAGGAGGCCCTTCCGGGGTACCTGTCGCCGGCGGCGTGCGGCGCGCCGGACCCCTTGCGCAAGGCCATGGAATATTCCCTGATGGCCGGCGGGAAGCGCGTGCGTCCCGTCCTGCTCCTTTCCGCCGGTAAGGCCGTTGGGGGAAGGGAGGAGGAACTCCTGCCGTTCGCGTGCGCGGTCGAGTTCGTGCACACGTATTCGCTGATCCACGACGACCTCCCCGCGATGGACGACGACGATTTCCGGCGCGGCAAGCCCACGTCCCACAAGGTCTTCGGCGAAGGGATGGCGGTCCTCGCCGGCGACGCCCTGCTGACCGAGGCGTTCCGGATCATGGCGGAATCGGAGGCCGCGGCTGCGCAGCCCGGCAGGGCGGTCCGGGCCATCGCGGACCTGGCCCGCTCCGCGGGGGCCGAGGGGATGGTCGGCGGGCAGCAGATGGACCTCTCCTCCGTCGCCGGAACCGCGGACGCGTCGACAGTCGACGAGATCGAGCTGCGGAAGACCGCCGCGCTGCTCGCCTCCTGCGCCCGGATGGGGGGGATCCTCGGGGGCGGAACGCAGGGGCAAGTGGACGCGCTCGGCGATTTCGGGACGCAGCTGGGGCTGCTGTTCCAGGTCACCGACGACATCCTGGACGAGACGGCGAGCTTCGAGGAGATGGGGAAAGGGACCGCGAAGGACCGCGCGCGCGGGAAGTGGACCTATCCCGTGGCGTACGGCCTTCCGGCCGCGAACGCGCGGGCGGAGGCGCTCGGACGCGAGGCGCTGGACGCGCTCGCCGCGTTCGGCGGCGAGGCCGACACGCTGCGCGGGCTGGTCCGCATGGTTCAGGACAGGAGATCGTAGCCGATGGCGAAGCTTCCGTGGCTCGTTTCGATCCGGTGTCCCGCCGACCTGAAGAAGGTCCCGAGGGAGCAGCTCGCCGAAGTGGCGGCGGAGCTGCGGGAGAAGATCGTCCGTGACGTGTCGCGGACGGGAGGGCACCTCGCGTCGAGCCTCGGCGTCGTGGAGCTGACGATCGCGCTCCATTACGTCTTCGACTGCCCCGAGGACCGGTTCGTCTGGGACGTCGGGCACCAGGCGTACGCCCACAAGATCCTCACCGGGCGGGGCGCCGCCTTCGCGGGGCAGCGGACCTGGGGAGGCATCTCCGGCTTCCCGCGCATTTCCGAAAGCATCTATGACGCGTTCGGCACCGGTCATTCCGGGACGTCGATCTCAGCCGCCCTCGGGATGGCCGCGGCCAGGGACCTCGACGGGAAGAAGAACCGCGTCGTCGCGGTCATCGGGGACGGGTCCCTCTCCAACGGGCTGGCCTTCGAGGGGCTGAACCAGGCGGGACACCGGAAGCGCGACCTGGTCGTCGTGCTGAACGACAACGAGTTCTCGATCTCCCACAACGTCGGGGCGCTGTCTGGGTACCTGACCCGTATCATGACGGGGCGGGCCTACACCTCCTTCCGGAAACGGATCGAGAAGCTGCTCAAGTCGATGCCCCACGGCGCGTTCCTGGCGCGCATCGCGAAGAAGTCCGAGGAGCTGACCAAGGGGTTCATCGTCCCCGGGATCCTGTTCGAGGAGCTGGGGTTCACCTACGTCGGCCCCATACCCGGCCACGACCTCGAAGCCCTCATCCGGACCTTCCAGAACCTCTCGAACATCGAGGGGCCGACGTTTGTCCACGTGGTCACGACGAAAGGGAAGGGGTACGCGCCGGCGGAGGCCAACCCCGAGTTCTTCCACGGCGTGGGCACCTTCGACCCGGAGACCGGGAAAGGGACCGGGACGTCCGCGGGCCCGACCTACACGGACGTTTTCTCGGACGCCATCGTCGCCCTGGGCAGGGAGAACCCGAAGGTGGTCGCCATCACCGCCGCCATGTGCAGCGGGACGGGACTCGGGAAATTCAAGGAAGCGTTCCCCGATCGCTTCTTCGACGTCGGGATCGCCGAGTCCCATGCGGTGACCTTCGCCGCGGGGCTGGCGCGCGAAGGGAAGATCCCCGTGGTGGCGATCTATTCCACCTTCCTGCAGCGCGCCTTCGACCAGGTCATCCACGACGTGTGCCTGCAGAGTCTTCCGGTGGTGTTCGCCGTCGACCGCGGCGGGGTCGTCGGCGCGGACGGCGCTACGCACCAGGGGCTCTTCGACCTGTCGTTCCTGCGCGGGATCCCCAACATGTCCGTGATGGCGCCGCGCGACGAGGCGGAGCTGGTGCGGATGCTGCGGACCGCCGTGGCGTCCGGGCGGCCCGCGGCGGTCCGGTATCCCCGCGGCGCGGGCATGGGCGTCCCCGTGCCGGCGGACCCCGGGACGGTCCCCTGGGGGAAGGGGGAGCTTCTCGCGGACGGCCGCGACGTCCTGCTCGTCGGCATCGGGGCGACCGTATCCACCTGCCTGCTCGCCGCGCGGGAGCTCCGGAAGGCGGGGGTGTCCGCCGCGGTGGTCGACGCCCGGTTCGTGAAGCCGATGGACGCCGGGCTGATCCTGCCGCTCGTCCGCCGGATCGGGCGGGTGATCACGGTCGAGGAGAACGTCCTCGCCGGGGGCTTCGGCAGCGCGGTGCTCGAGATGCTCGACGAGAACGACGAGCATCCCCACCAGTTCCACCGGATCGGGTTCGCGGACCGGTTCGCGGAGCACGGGGCGCCGTCGGAGATCCGCGAAGCCTTCGGCGTGACCGCGGCGCGCGTGGCAGAGGAGGCCCTCCGGATCTGCTCCCCCGGGAAATCGTTCATCCCGTCGATCCTCTACGGCATCCGTTCCCGTCTCGAGAAGATTGTCTGAACCGCGGGGCGCCGCCTTGCCGGCACGCAGGAGACTCGACGCCGAAATGGTGGGGCGGGGCATCGCGGAGACGCGCGCGAAGGCCCAGGCGCTGATCCTTTCGGGCAGGGTCCTCCTCTCCGGCGCGGTCTGCTCGAAGTGCGGGGCGCCCGTGAAGGAGGGAGCGGAGATCTCCCTTCTCCCCTCGGCGCGCCCTTTCGTTTCCCGGGGAGGTGGGAAGCTCGACGGGGCGCTCGACGACCTCGGCGTCGACGTCGCCGGGTGCGTCGCCCTCGACGTCGGGGCGTCCACGGGAGGCTTCACCGATTGCCTCCTGCGCCGGGGGGCCCTCCGGGTGCACGCGGTCGACGTGGGGGAACGGCTGCTCGACGACCGCCTCGCGCACGATCCCCGGGTCATCTCCAAAGAAGGTGTAAACTTTCGGTACGCCGCTGCCGATCTTTTAGAAGAGGAAGTATCCGTGGCCGTGGTGGACGTGTCTTTCATTTCCCTGCGCCATATACTTCCGGCGCTTACGCGTTTCCTTTCGCCCGGCGCGCAGGTGATCCCCCTCGTGAAGCCCCAGTTCGAAGCGGGGAAAGGGAAGGTCGGGAAGGGGGGGGTCGTGAGGGACGAGGCGGTGCGAAGGGAAGCGGTCCGGAACGTGGCCGCCTTCGCCGCGGGGCTCGGTTTCGAGGTGGCCGGAGAAGCGGAAAGCCGGGTGCACGGCCCCAAGGGGAACCGGGAAGTGTTCCTCCGGCTCATCTGGAAGGGGAGCGGAAAAGGTTCCTTGACTTCAACGGATGCGGAAGGTAATGATCTTGCCTAGATGCGGGGGTGCGCGCAAATGACATTTGATTTCACGCCCTTTCGGGCGGGGAAACGAGGTGTGGCGATGAGGCGGCCATCGGGATTCTGCATGGCGGTAGCGATTGTCGGCTTGGTGCTTCTCCTTCCCGCCGGGGCGTTCGCCCAGCCGGAAGGCGCGGGGCAGTTGGAGGTTCCCCCGGGGGGGATCGTCCATACCGTCGTTGCGGGAGACACCTTGTGGGACCTCTCCGCGAAGTACATGGGCTCCCCGTGGAAGTGGAAGGAGATCTGGGAGCTCAACCGCTTCGTCACCAATCCGCACTATATCTACCCGGGCATCCGGATCGTGATCGTCCCGTCGGGGCCGAGGGAAGTGTCGCTCGTCGTCGAGTCGCCGGCGGCACCCGCCGCGGCGCCGGAAACCGCCCCGTCCGCGGTCTCCGCCGCCCCCCCCGCGGCCGCCAGGGAGAATTACCTCGACGTGAGTCCGGACTCCCTGGTCCGCGCCGGGCAGTTCCTCGCGGAAAAGCCGAAGGGGATCGGGAAGATCACGGGAGGCAAGGACCCCAAGGAGGGTTTCTCCGCGGGCGATACGGTATATCTCTCGCTCGACCGAAGGATACCCGAAGGTCAGATGCTGGCCGTCTACCGGGTCCGCGGGCCGCTGAGCGTGCCGGGAGGGCGCGTTTCCTCCGGCTACGTGAAGTTCCTTCTCGGGATCCTGCAGATGGGCCCGGTCGAGGAGGGCCGGCCCACCGCGGTAGTCCGTACATCGTTTCTGGACATCACCCGGGATGACATCGTTTCCGACGAAATCCCCGCCTATTCCAGGGTGAAGGTCGTGCCGGGAGACGATAGGGTGCGGGCCACGGTGATCGCTTCCCGCAACGTCAACGTGGAGCTCGCCACCGGCGATTTCATCTTCATCGACAGCGGTTCTGCTGCGGGCGTGGAAGTCGGCAACGTGTTCCGGATCTACCGGGCGATCGAGCTAGAGGCCGGCGCGGCCACGGTCAGTCGAGGCGAAACGAAGATCGAGGTGGCCCGCGCCGTTGTGGTGCGGGCGGACAAGGATTTTTCCACGCTGTACGTCAACAGCGGCACGAGACCGTTCGATGTGGGATCCGAGGCGCGCAGGGGGGTCCCCGCGAAGTAGCTCTTTTCGTCCGGGCGGCATCGCCCGGACGGCACGGATCTTGATCGGACATGGGGGAACCCGACAAAGGGGTTCCCCCATGTCATTTGACGAGCTGCACCGTCTCGCCGTCGACTCGATGCTTCGCCTTTCCCTCGTCGAGGGATTCACCGTAGGGCATCTCCGCCGGTTCCGGTCCGCCGCGTCCCATTTCATGCGGCTTCCCGGCATCGCGTCCCCGCGGGGTAGCTCGCTGCTGGCCCGGGCGGAGGCCGCGCTGTCCTCCCCCGAGGCGGGGCGGAAAGCGGACGAGGTAAGGGAAGCGTGCGCCCGTTCGGGAGTCGACATCCTCCCGTGCCATTCGCCCGAATATCCCGCGGCGCTGCTGTCGATCCCCGACGCCCCGGTCGTCCTGTACCGCGCGGGTTCGCCCTGGAGCGGCGGGACGGGGGTGGCCGTCGTCGGCAGCAGGGCGCCCACGGGGCCCGGAAGGGAGTTCGCCTCGCTCCTGGCGGGGGACCTCGCCGCCGCCGGCTGCGTCGTGGTCAGCGGGATGGCCCGGGGGATCGACGGCGCGGCCCACCGGGGCGCGCTGCGCGCGGGAGGGGCGACCGTCGCAGTACTCGGGTGCGGGCCGGACGTCGCGTATCCTCCGGAGCACGCGAGGCTGCGGGACGAGATCGCGGCCAGGGGGGCGGTCTACTCCGAGTATCCCCCGGGGGCCCCGCCGCTGCCGCACCGGTTCCCCGCCCGCAACCGCATCGTCAGCGGCCTGTGCCTCGGGGTGGTCGTGGCGGAGGCCCCGGAGCGCAGCGGGGCGCTCATCACGGCCCGGCTGGCGCTGGAGCAGGGGCGCGAGGTGATGGCGGTGCCGGGAAACCCCTGGTTCGCCCACACGGCGGGAAGCAACCGCCTGCTGAGGGAAGGCGCCGTTCCCGTCTGCTCGTCGGCCGACGTCATCGGTGCTCTGGGAATCCCGGCCCCCGGCGGGGACCTCCGGTCCCGGATCCTGGGGGCGCTCGACAGGGAACGGCACGCGGGTGAAATCGCACAGGCGCTTTCCCTTGGAATATCGCAGCTTCTGCCGGTACTGACGGAGATGGAGCTGGCGAATCTGGTTGTAAAACGGGCCGGGGATTATTATAAGAGGAAGTCTTGAAGGCCGGGATCGTTCCGGGTGGAGGTCAAATGACCAAGTCGCTAGTCGTCGTCGAATCGCCGGCGAAGGCCAAGACGATACAGAAGATCCTCGGAAAAGGTTTCCAGGTCCTGTCGTCCATGGGGCACGTGAAGGACCTGCCGAAGAGCCGCCTGGGCGTCGACGTGCAGAACGGGTTCGCGCCTTCCTATGTAGTAATAAGGGAAAGGAAGAAGGTGCTGGGGGACATCCTCGAGTCCGCCCGCTCCTCCGACGCGGTGTACCTCGCCCCCGACCCCGACCGGGAAGGGGAGGCGATCGCCTGGCACATCGCCGAAGCCATACGGGAAGACGCCGGGAAACGGCGGAAGAAGGGGGAGGCGGCCGCCGCGAAAGTCGCGGGAAAGGGGAAGAAGGCGGCAGGGAAGACGGCGGCGAAAAAGGCCGTCGGCGAGAAGGCCCACGTCCCCGAGATCCGGCGCGTGCTCTTCCACGAGATCACGAAAAAGGGGATCACCCAGGGGATGGCGAACCCGCTGTCCCTCGACCCGAACCGGTTCGACGCCCAGCAGGCGCGCCGGATCCTCGACCGGCTCGTCGGGTATACTCTCTCTCCGCTTCTTTGGAAAAAGGTCCGCCGGGGGCTGTCCGCCGGGAGGGTCCAGTCGGTCGCCGTGAAGATCCTCTGCGCGAGGGAAAAGGAGATCGCGGCCTTCGTGCCGGAGGAGTACTGGTCCCTGACGGCGCGGTTTTCGGCCTCCCTCCCGCCCCCGTTTCCCGCCCGCCTCGCGGAGGCCGGAGGGAAGAAGGTCCGCCCCCGGGACGGCGAGGAGACCGCCGCGCTGCGCGAAGCCGTCAAGGACGGCCCCTTCGTCGTCCGCGAGGTCAAAAGGAAGCTGCGCAGGCGCTTCGCCCCCGCGCCGTTCACCACCTCCAAGCTCCAGCAGGAGGCCTCGAAGAGCTTAAGGATGCAGGCGTACCGGACGATGATGGTCGCCCAGTCGTTGTACGAAGGGGTCGAGATCCCCTCCGCGGGGCTCGTGGGGCTCATCACCTACATGCGGACCGATTCGGTGCGCGTGGCCGACGAGGCGATGGCGGCCGTCCGGGACCACATCCGGCGGGAGTACGGGGAGGCCTGTCTTCCCGACGTGCCCAACGTGTTCCGGAACCGGAAATCGGCGCAGGACGCGCACGAGGCGATACGCCCCACGTCCCTCGAGTACCCGCCGGCGTCCCTCAAGGAGATCCTCAACCGGGACCAGTACCGGCTCTACGAGCTCATTTGGAACCGGTTCGTTGCCTCCCAGATGTCGCCCGCCGAGTTCGAGCAGACGACCGTCGACATCCTGTGCGACCCCGCAGGCGCCCCGGAGGGCGGGTACGTCTTCCGCGCCACCGGCTCCGTCCCGAAATTCCCCGGCTACCTCAAGGTGTACCAGGGCGACGCCGACGACGCCCGGGTGGATCCGGCGGAGGAAGAGTCCGGGTCGAAGCCGGAACAGCCCGCCGCCGAAATGGAAAAGCCCGAGGAGACCGTTCTGCCGCCCCTTGCGGAAGGGGAGTCGCTCGCACTCCTCGACCTGGCGGGCGACCAGCATTTCACGCAGCCCCCCCCGCGGTTCAGCGAGAGCGCCCTTATAAAGGAACTCGAGGAGCAGGGGATCGGCCGCCCGTCCACCTACGCGTCGATCGTGAAGACGATCCGGGACCGCGGGTACGTCCGGACGGCCGAGGGGAAGTTCGTCCCGACGGAGCTGGGCACGATCGTCAACGGCCTGCTGGAGGAGAGCTTCCCGAGGGTGATGGACGTGGCGTTCACCGCGCGGATGGAGGAGGAGCTCGACCAGATCGAGGACGGCGAGCGGACGCTGCCGCAGGCGATGGAGGATTTCTACCAGCCGTTCTCCGAGGAGATCGAGCGGGCGAAGATCGACATGCCCGACGTTAAGGGCGAGCTGATCGCCACGGGCATCCCCTGCTCCGCCTGCGGGGGGGAGATGGTGATCCGGTTCGGGCGGGCCGGAAAGTTCCTCGCCTGCGGGAACTACCCCGCCTGCCGGAACACCGCCGATTTCCGGGAGACCCCCGAGGGGAAGGTGGAGATCCTCCCTCCCCAGGAGGCGGGCGTCGCCTGCGACAAGTGCGGGAAACCCATGATCGTGCGGAACTGGAAGGGGTCCCGGTACATCGCCTGCTCGGGGTATCCCGATTGCCGGAACAGCAAGCCCTACCCCATCGGCGTGTCCTGTCCCGAGTGCCGCGAGGGCGAGCTGGTGGAACGCTCCTCCCGGTTCGGAAAGATCTTCTACAGCTGCTCCCGGTATCCCGACTGCAAGTTCGCCTCCTGGGGCAGGCCCGTCGAAGTCGCGTGCCCGGCGTGCGGGTTCCCGGCGATGGCGGAACGGGTTCGCAAGGACGGGACGACCCACCTTTCCTGCCTGCGGAAGGGGTGCAAGGGGAAGGCGGCGCCGGGCGGAGCGGGCGCGGCGGGGGAGACCGGTTGAAGGAATACGTTCTCGTCGTCGACGACGAGCAGAGCCTTCGCCAGGTCCTCGAGCTCTTCTTCAGGAAAGAGGGGTTCGAGGTCGACACCGCCTCGTCGCTCACGGAGGCGGAGAAGGCGATCGAGTCCAAGGCGTACGACCTCGTCCTCACCGACCTGCGCATGGCGAAGGCCGACGACGGGCTGAACGTCCTGCGGGCGGCCGTGCGGAAGAACCCCTGGACCCAGGTCGTCGTCCTGACCGCCTACGGGACCGTCGAGACGGCGAAGGAGGCGATGAAGCTCGGCGCTTACGACTACCTCACCAAGCCGTTCGACAACGCCGACCTGCGCAAGATCGTGCACGCGGCGCTCGCCCGGAAGGAGGACGACGCCGGGAAGCGGAAGGCGCTGCGCGACTCGGTGCGGGGCACGTCCTCCTACGAGGGGATCGTCGGCCGAAGCGATACGATGCTGCGGATCTTCGAGCTCATCGAGCGTGTCGCCCCGACCGACGCGAACGTGATGATCCTGGGGGAGAGCGGCACGGGGAAGGAGCTCGTCGCGGCGGCCCTGCACTCCCGGAGCCACCGGAGTGAGCACGCCTTCGTCCCCATCAACTG
This sequence comes from bacterium UBA2219, assembly GCA_002327765.1. Lineage (GTDB taxonomy): Bacteria > Desulfobacterota > Deferrimicrobia > Deferrimicrobiales > Deferrimicrobiaceae > UBA2219. Next base: position 52,612 of record DCUH01000129.1, read on the forward strand.
CGCGGCCATCCCCGAGACGCTGATCGAGAGCGAGCTTTTCGGGCACGCGCGCGGGGCGTTCACCGGGGCGGTTCAGACCAAGAAGGGGCTGTTCGAGTCCGCCCACCGGGGGACCCTGTTCCTCGACGAGGTGGGGGAGCTGCCGCAGCCCATGCAGAGCAAGCTGCTGCGCGCGCTGCAGGAGCGGACTTTCCGGCGGATCGGCGGGAACGAGGACATCGCCATCGATTTCCGCCTCATCTGCGCCTCGAAGCGGGACCTGAACCGGGAGATGGCCGAGGGGCGGTTCCGCGACGACCTGTTCTTCCGCCTCAACGTCATCCAGATCTTCGTCCCCCCCCTGCGGGAGCGGCGCGACGACATCCCGGTGCTGGCCGCCCATTTCGCGGAGAAATTCGCCGGGAAGCACGGCAAGTCGTTCTCCCGCATCGACGGGGAGGCGATGCGGGCCCTTCTCGCCTACGACTTCCCCGGAAACGTCCGGGAACTCGAAAACCTCCTCGAGCGGGCGACCATCATGGAGACAAAAAACGTCATCTCGGTCGACTCCCTCCCTCCCAACGTGACGAAAAACGTCACTCCGGGGCACGCCGTTGACGGTTTTTTGCCCCAATCGCTGCCGGAAGAGGGGGCTTTCCTGGATTCCGAGATGGACCGGCTGGAGAAAAGCTACCTCCTGAAAGCGCTGGAAGCCACCAAGGGAAACCGCACGGAGGCCTCGAAATTATTGAATATTTCATTCCGCTCCCTCCGCTACCGTCTGCAGAAGCACGGGATCGAATAGCCCTCCCCGAAAATCGCCCTTAAAGTTTTGGCCCGACACTTGCGATAGTACTGCTCATCAAAATTGGCTCACACACTCAAGAGGAGGAGAAATCAAATGATGAGCATGCTCAGAGGCAAGAAGGGCAAGAAAGGCTTCACCCTGATCGAGTTGATGATCGTCGTCGCGATCATCGGTATTCTGGCAGCCATTGCCATCCCGCAGTTTGCATCATACAGAACCAGGGGATACAACACCAAAGCAAAGGCTGAACTGAAAAGCGCTTATACTGCTTGTCAGGCTTATTTTTCGGATCATCCAACCGCAACTGCTTGTGCTGACCCGACTGCAGGTGGATTTAACAAATCTAACGATGTAAATATCACTGTTTCGAATGATACCACAGCTAACTGGAGTGGTACAGCAAGTCATACGGGTGGGAACACTACGTACACGGTAGACAATGGTGGAAGAATTACGCCATAAAAATCTTTGATTAACCGTATTGATCGAAAAAAGAGGCTAAGGGCTGACCCGAAGCCTCTTTTTTATATTTTATTTAAATTGAATATCTTGGAAAAGCTTACTATAAAACCCAAGATGAATAAAAAATACACCTTCCTTATCATCATATTTTTAATAGTTGCTTCCTGCGCCGCTTTTGGCAGGATAGCAGCCAATG
>DCUH01000016.1:0-39757 GCA_002327765.1 bacterium UBA2219
TCGAGCATCTGCGTCGCGGTGATCACGTTGACTCCAGCGGTGAGCGCCGCCGTGATGATCCGCTGCTGGAGATGGGGAACGTCCTCGAGCGAGGTCTCCACCCCGAGGTCGCCCCGCGCGACCATCACGGAATCGGCGGCGGAAAGGATCCCGTCGAGGTTCTCCAGGGCCTGCGGCTTCTCCAGCTTGGCGATGACGGGCACCTTCTTTCCCGCCGCACGGATCGCCCGGACCAGCCCCCGGACGTCCTCGGCCGACCGGACGAAGGAAAGCGCCACGTAGTCGACGCCTAGGCGAAGCCCGAACGCCAGGTCGTCCCGGTCCTTCCTCGTCAGGGACGGCAGCGACACCTTCCCGTCGGGCAGGTTGACCCCCTGCCGGTCCCCCACCGCGCCCCCCTGCTCCACGCGGCACCGCACGTTCTTCCCCGATACCGACCGGACGGAGAGCCGCACGGCCCCGTCCTTCAGGAGGATGCGGTCCCCCGGCCGGACGTCCGCGGGCAGCCGCGCGTAGTCGACGCCGCAGACCGTTTCGTCGCCGCGGACATGGCCCGTGGTCAGGGTGAAGTCGGCACCTTTCCGCAGGACGACGCTTCCCTGCCCGAAGCGGCCCAGCCGGATCTTTGGCCCCTGCAGGTCCTGCAGGATCGCCACGTGGCGCCCCTGCCGCCGGGCTTCCTCCCGGACGACCTCGATGGCGCGGGCGTGCGATTCGTGCTTCCCGTGGGAGAAGTTGAACCGCGCGACGGACATCCCGTGCCGTATCAGCTCCGCGACGACGGAAGGGGAATCGGACGCGGGGCCGATCGTGCAGACGATCTTCGTGGCAGGCAGCTTCATGGGGGTCTCCTTGGGAAACCACAAAACCGCAAAACCGGGACGTAGATGAGTTCTCCCGCAAAACTGGGACACACATGGGCCATGCTGTCCAGATTATACGTTCTTGCCCCCGGCCGCATCCGTTTGAATCGCCCCGGGAAACAATGTATAAAAGAATGTCTTACCGCCGGAGTGGTGGAACTGGCAGACGCGCGGGACTCAAAATCCCGTGGCCTCACGGCCGTGCGGGTTCGACCCCCGCCTCCGGCACCATTTAAAATCGCGCAGTTACACCTGCTGGGGTATGGGCGGGGAGGCTGCTTTCGGTCGATTGTGAAGTAAATTGTGAAGTTGAGTCGGATTGTGAAGTCAGGGCCCGGTCGATTGCCGCTACCGCGTTCCTCCGGTGATCGGGCGACATGTGCGGGTAGCGCAGCGTCATCCGGATCGTCTTGTGCCCCAGGATCTGCTTGATCGACATCAGGTCGACGCCCGCCATCGCCATCAGACTCGCTGCAGTGTGTCGAAGATCGTGGAAGTGGAAATCGTAGATCCCGTGGCAACGGCAGACCTCCTCGGTCTTCATGCCGGCTGCCGACTCCTTCAGGATCGAGACGATCTGTTCCTCGGTGAACCGTTTCCTGCGCATCGGATCCTCCTCCGGGATCTACAGTCTATCCGGAGAAAATCCCCGCGTGGAATTGGTCAATTTTCAGGGGGGCAGGTCACGGCGACGCCCCGCCGGCCGAATACGAAATGCTCTACTGGACGGAATGTAACAAGGCGGATACAGTCGGACTCACAGAACTGAGCCTCCAATGAACCCGGGGCGATTCAACTATGGCTCTGCGTGAGCGCGAGGTCGTTTCTTGGATTGCTGATTCCGATGGGAGAAGTTCATGGCGACCTGGGTAGAAATCTGCCCGGTGTGCTTGCGGTCCATCTTGTAAAACTTGGCATCCCCTTCGATCTCGTGGAAGAGGAAATCGGACGGATGACGAAGGTGGCATACGGCAAGACGGCAAGCCGTCAGGTTATCGGCGTGATGAACGAATACGCCTTCATGGCAAAGATTTATTTCCAACGACTCGGGCAGAGCCCGGGGCATGTATCCCTTCGATTGGCCGATACCCCGGTGGGTCCGTTGAAAGAACACTTCCCTGTCGACGCAACCCGGAACCTGCTCTTCGACGCCCGCCGTCGAGAGACGATCTCTGTTGTTACCTCCGACTCGTCGTAGTACTGGAGAGAGGGAAGCCTAAGGCAGGATCCACTGCGCTTTTAATGGGCGATGACTGACCTTCATCCCATATTTGGTCCCAAAGGTGGGACAAGGTCAGGTCAGAAATCGGGGACAAGGTCGAGTTCAGTCGGTCTTCCACAAACGGGCCATCAACCCGGTCAGAAGCACCGCCAGCCCGAGCCGCACTCCGAGAATCACGAAGCCGTTCCCACCGATGACCACGAAGACGAGGATGTCCTCTACGACCGAGTGGCAGGTGGCGAGGAATAGCCCCATCAGGAACAGCTCCCTGCCGGGCAGCCCTTTCTGCTGGGCCACGCGGATGATGATCCCCGCTCCGTAAGCTATCCCAAGGAAGATCCCGGTGAACAGGGGGATCGCGGCGTCCCGCGTCAGCCCCACTCCCTTCATGGCCGGCTCGACCAGGTTCCCCGCCCTACGGAAGATCGGCAGATGGCGCAGCACCTCGAACACCGTCACCAGCGGCACGATGATGAGGATCAGCTTAAAGGAAAGCGTGGCGGCGCCGCCCAAGGCGGACGTGAGCGCTTCCATATTAGAGGAGTCCCCAGATATGCCAGAGTCCCCGCAGCAGCAGACCCGAGGCGGCAGCGATAATCAGCCGACAGAGGCTGAGCACCCACCCCCGGGTTCCCGTTGTGGAGAGCACGCCCCCCTCGACGATCAGGTCGTGGGCGATCCCCATCATCAGACCGCACTGCGTCACCTGGAAGGAATCCAGATTCAGCGGGACGATGACCGCGATCCCGGCGTATATGTTGAGCAAGAACGCGGCGACGAACGCAAAGGCCGCCTCGCCCGGAAGGCCGAAGACGCCCATCCAAGGGGCGAAGACCCCTCCCAGCATATCGAGGACGGGCGTACCTTTTAGCAGGGTGACGCCGACGTACAGCGGAACGGAAACAGCTATGATCCTCAGCGAGGTCCGGAATCCCGCGTAAAGCCCCGTGCGGATCCGCGTCGAGATGTTGGGGACGGATTCCGCGTACGTAGCGCCTCGCTCCGATTTGGACTCCAATGGAGGCATCTGCGGAAACGACTCCCGTATCGGAAATACCCTATTGCACGGCAGCATATTATTCCGAAACAGTTAAGTCAAGATTTGGAAGCAGGCTACTGCCGCCTTCATCTTCTCCGCTTTTTGCGCCACCATCCCGGCAATCTTCGAAACTTCCGAAGTCCCATCGGCGTTCTCACCGAACACGTGGTAAAAATCCTCGATGTTTGATGAAAAGCCGCGGATCGTTACACTCAATCGCTCAGTGGCCGATTGTAGGTACCCAGGCTAAAGGCTAACCGAATTATTTCCGTATTCACAAAACCGTTATGTTTCAGGTGTTTACAACAACAAACTCCTTTTTTGTGTTTTTTATTTTTAAAGGTCCAAAAAAATTTTTGACATTTGGTTTGCAATAGGATATTTGTGAATTGTCAACTTGGGCTAACCAACTAACCATTAGTCCAGCATTCCATTTTAGCGTTTGCTGGGAAGGGGTGAACATCTGGTAATAAATAACGATACCTGACCAAAGTCATTTCGATTGCGTAGATACACGCCGATCTCAATAGTCTGTAAAGCAAGGGGAAAAGGTCCTCGATCCTATGATTAAAACGATGGCAGGTCTCCCCCGGGAAAAGATCGACTTGTTTCCTTGGCACACCACGGAACAGACACAGCCAGTTCTTTGCGTAGCTCAAGAAACCTTCGATATCGTTGATATGATCCCGCCACTTGGGGCGTCCTCGTTCTTTACGGACCACCACGTGATCCACCTGTACTCGCAACAAAACATGCCCTTTCCCGTCATAGACATAGTACAAACAGCCCGGCCTGGTATGCGACCGAAACAACGCTTCACCTCGCACGCAGGGACCGCAGAGACTCTCTCATGAACGCTGCGCTGAAGGTTCCCATACACGATGACCTTAAAGGCAGTTCCCATTCCGCGATTCCCCTTCCGAACCCCGCCAATCGTTGTTTAGTCGAACTAGATGGTTCCTTCAAATGGCTCCCGAAGTTCCTCGACCTATGCACAACAGGCGCGGTCCAAACAATAGAATCGCTCGATCGTGGAATCGCTGGCCGGCGCATAAAATCAATGACGGCACACGGGGACTCCCAACACAAAAAGCACCAACAGTCGGCGCTTCGTTGCGTCTGCGAACCCAATCGAATCCCATGCCGTTGTCCTCGTGTAACGTCGTCCGGACGCCTTCCCCTTGAATCCCCCATCGGCAATGCGATCCGCACGAGAGTGTCCACAACGCAAGGGACATTGGTTGCTCCAAAATCCAAAGAAAGGAGGATTGATTTTGGGGAAAACAGCTTTCTTAATCGTTGACATGCAAAAAGACTTTTGTCTGCCGGGAGCACCTTTTGAGGTGATCGGAGCTATGACAGTGTCTGGAAAAATCAAGGAAGCCTTGGAGGCATGCCGGGTTCATGGCTTGCCGGTGGTCCATGTTTTTCGCTACTACCGGGCAGACGGCAGCGACGTGGAACTCACCAGATATGACGGATTTGTAAGAGCAGGGACCAGCTTGGTCCGGGGAACTGAACCTGCAAGGATTTTGGATGAGTTAAAACCTGTTGACGGCGAATACCTGGTGGTAAAGCAGCGCTGGAGCGCATTCTTCCAGACAGAGTTGGACATGTTGTTAAGACGTTTGGGTGTTGACCAAATAGTTGTAACAGGAGTCCAGACTCCAAACTGCATCAGGGGCACCGTCTGGGATGCCAATTCCCTGGATTATGAGGTGATCGTACTTACTGATGGGACAGGAGCCAAAACAGATGCCGTTCACGAAGCCAACCTTTTGGACATGAAAAACATTGGTATTCAATTGATGACCACCGAAGAATTTATCAAAAGCCTTCCTAATCCCCCACGTGAAAATCATGTTGCCAAGATCCGCGCAGACATTGAGAAAAAGAAGATCATTCCAGAACCGTCGACTTATTAAGAACGGATAATTTTATGCAAAAGAGAAAAAACAAAAAAACAATTGGATGGAAGTTATATCTTCTGGGCTCGACAGGTTATATGCAATTAGCAGACAGAATATTTAAAAAAACTTCTATTATCAACAGTAATTAAAGGAGGTTTACGCATGCGCACAGTTAGCGAAGTTAATACGTTGATTGACTGCGGATTAGGAAAGATTCCTTGTGATTTTGTGCTTAGAAAAGTCAAACTGGTCAACGTTTGTTCCAAGGAGATATACGATACAGACATTTATATTAAAGGAAAACGAATTGTTTCCATCGAACCTGACGCTAAACTTACAGCGAAAAAAGAAATTGACTGCGGTGGTCTGTATGCAGTCCCAGGATTCATTGATGGCCATATGCACTTTTCATCTTCAATGATCAATCCGGAAGCCATGGCCCAGTCCGTCGTTCCTAAAGGTACCACTACTCTTTGTGTCGACTTTATGGAAATCTCCAATGTCACCGGTGGAAAAGTTATCGATGTCATGCTGGAAAATGCCGAGAAGTTGCCCTATCGCATTGCCGTTGAGGTTCCCACACGCGTGCCCACTGCCCCCGGTCTGGAGACAACCGGAGAGATTATTGGCGTCGAGGAAACGAAAAAACTCCTTGGCCGCGAGGCGACAATTGCCCTGGGAGAAGTAGCCCCGGCCAAGATTTTGTTCCGCACCGATGACAATATCCAGAAGATCTGTGACGCCGTCAATATGGGCAAGGTAGTAAACGGCCATGCAGTCGGATGCAATTTCCAGGAACTGAGCGTGTATGCCTCCGCGGGCGTTACAGATGATCATGAGCCCGTGGAATGGGAAGAATTTCTTAACCGGCTGCGCCTTGGTATGCACGTAATGGTTAGAGAAGGCAGCGGGGCCCGTAATCTGAAAACGTTTGTGGAAAACGCATTGAAATTAGGTTATGGCTTTGAAAATGCATTTTTCTGCTCTGACGATAAACACGTTACCGATATCGATGAAGAAGGCCACATCAATCACAACGTAAACCTGTCGATCAAATTAGGCGTGAAGCCTATTACCGCGATCTCCATGGCCACGATACATGCTGCCAAGCATTTCCGAGTTGAACAGGATTATGGAAGCATTACTCCGGGCAGATTTGCTGACATCATCCTCTGCGAATCCATCGAAAATGTTCAACCGCGGCAGGTGTACTTCGAGGGAAGAAAAGTCTTCGAAAAAGACGTAATGCCTGTGGCAAAAATCGAAAGGGTTTACCCGGAATGGATTAAAGATACTGTTCATTTTAAACGCCCCATCACTCCTGAAGTTTTCCAGGTTAAAGCTCCAGGGAAAGACTCTGTTACAGTAAATATCGCTGAACTTATTGATGATCAAATCATCAATAAGGCGAAAACAGCCGTATTATCTGTAAAAGATGGACTGATAATGAGAGATCCGAAAAACGATATTATGAAATTTGCCTGCTGCGAACGGTACGGCAAAAACGGTAACGTGAATGTAGCCTTTGTAAAGAATTTTACCCTGAAAAAGGGTGCGGTCGCATATTCAATGTCTCACAACCATCAAAATGTCGTGGTTATCGGTGCAAACGACGAGGACATGGCTGTGGCTGTCAACGAAGTGGCTCGCATCAAAGGCGGACTTGTTACCGTTATAGATGGAAAGGTAATTGCCTCTATGAGTCTCAAGATCGGCGGATTGATCAGCGAGGAACTGGAAGCGAATACCATTGCAAACCAGCTCACGGAAATGAACAAATCCGCCGCCCAGACCGGTTGCAAATTGCCTGCTCCGTTTATGACCCTAAGCTTTATCGCTCATCCGGCAATCCCCGATTTGGCTCCTACCGATATGGGCCTCATAGATGTTAGCAAGCAAAAGTTTATACCGATGATCGTAGAATAAGGAACTTCGATTGGGTAAGCAATCCGGACGGAGAGGCGCTTCTAGTCAACGACTGCGCCTCTCCGTCACAGGGTTTACCAAACAGGATTGTCAAAACCGATAAAAATATTTTAAGAAAAAGGAGAAGAAGACAATGGGAGCAACTGCATCATGCAAGTTTCCATTGTTGGATGAATGGAAAGAGTTCAGCGCAAAAAACAAAGTATTGAGTCTAATTGACGATGTTATATCCGGCTATGCTCAAATTGCTTTTAACGACAATACATTTGCAGGATTATTGATGATTTTTGCAACTTATATCGCCTCGCCAATAGCAACATTGGCCGGTGTATGGGCAACTTTTATAGGAACAGTTGCGGCTCATATTTTAGGGGTTCCAAAAGGTGCAATAAAATGTGGAGTATACGGCTTTAACCCTGCTCTCGCAGGATTGGCAATAGGAATTCTGGTTACATTCCCAGATATTCCCCGACTACTATTATATACAGGCATAGCTGGAATATTTTGTGTAATATTTCACGCAGCCCTAGGACAATTATTATCAAAGTGGGATGTACCGGTCTTGGCACTTCCTTATTGTATTACAATGGTTTTTTTAGCTCCAGCAACCTTGATCCTAGGGGGATTACAGACAACTGGGCTTGAGCAAAAACTTTTTGTAGCGGGACAAGCGACAAGCGTTTGGACCTCAGGAGAATTTGTTACCGCATCACTTAATGGAATAGGACAAGTCCTTTGGGTTGATAATCCCATAACTGGGGTACTATATTTAGTTGCTGTTCTTATGGCATCCAGAATAGATTTTATATCCGTAATAATTGGCACCGTAGTAAGTACGTTAACTGCAATAGCCTTGGGAATGCCGAAAGATCTCGTGCTCCTCGGTATATATGGCTATAATGCTGTTTTAGTTATGCATGTGATAACACGCGGATTTTTAATCAACATTCGCAGTTATACATTTGCAATTATTATGGCTGCCCTGACAGTATTTATGGCAGCCGGGCTAAGAGTTATTTTCGCCCCCTTAGCGATAAAATCGTTCTATGCAATTCCTTATGCCGTAACATGCGTAATAGCGTTCTTAGGCAGAGAGACGTATGGGAAATTTATATATGTTCCGGCAAGAAACTGGGGTGTTCCGGAAACTATAGCCAAAGAATACAAACAGGACGGAAAATCTACTGATGTGGTTGTAGCATAGCTCATCCTTACTTATATAGATAGATTTTCCATAAACGGGCATGTTAACCATGCCCGTTTATTTATTTTAGTTCTACTGGAAAACAAATATATATCATTAATTTATAACAACCTACACGTCCGTCGTAGCAAGCCAAAAAAAGGATCACTTGCATCAAAAATAAACGAGGGGGCTGGCCGATGAGGGAGAATGGTGTGAAAGCCATTCAGAAATTCAAATTCAAAGTAACCATTGTCTCCAAACACAATCTGCGGATAGCATCGAAACCGTTTGGAAAAAGTTCTATTTCCTATTTTGCTCGTTATCAAGATAGGATACGATCAAGTCCTCTACTTCCCTCAAGTGTTTTTTCATTGCATCATAGGCGCCTTGAGCATCTTTATTTTTTATAGCTTCCAGGATGAGGTAATGCCCTTCCAGAGAGCGCCTGCCCCCTCCTGCAGCCATAATAGACTTTTCTCTGGTTTGCCATAGCATATCGTGGGTGGCCTCCACCAGTTTCACGATGATCCCGTTTTTCGTGGCGTTTGCAATTGCGGTGTGAAAATCACTGTCTTCCTCGATGATCAACTCTCCTGCTTCCACTTTCTCTTTTTGCCGCCTAAGAGAATCCTCCATCAGTTGAATATCTTCCGCCGTTGCTCTATGGGCAGCCAAACTAGCGATCTTGGGCTCCAGCAGGAGGCGGACTTCCAAGGGCTCCTCATAGGTTTCTGTTTCAGGCATCAAGAGGTTCACCAGTTGGGCAACTTCAAAAGGAGCATCACTGGCTTTGTAGGTCCCGCCCCCAACTTTTCGGACCACCAGGCCCTTGGCTTCAAAAATTGTGAGCGCCTGACGGACCGATACCCGGCTCACATTGAATTGTTCCGCCAGCTGTCTCTCAGTAGGAAGCTTGTCACCCGGCTTCAGCTCCCCTTTTTCAAAATAATCCTTCAGCTGTTGGACAATTTCTTCAAAAACCCTGACTCTCTTTACCTGTTCAAATTTCATTTCTTCTCCAGTCCAGTTTGTCAAAATATTATAATATAAAAGCTTACCTTGACCCAAACCCCGATTCCCGAGCATTCCTCAATTTATATCCCGTATAGCGGTCCTTACCATCAAGGAGGTCTTTCGATGCGGACGGCACGGTTTTCCGAAGAACTGACCACGTATGTTCTCAAGCAGGCAAAGTCGGGGCGGCGGGTGGGGGAAGTCTGCCGACACATCGGGGTATCGGAGCAGACTTTCTATCGTTGGTAGCGTCGTTATGAAGGCATGGGGATAGCCGAACTTCGTCGGCTTAGGCAACCCGAGTACGAGAACCGGAAGTTGAAGAAAATCATTGCAGACCAAACGCCGGACAATATTATCTTACATAATGTGACCCGCGCGGAAGTGCCGACTGGTCGAATATATCAAATCATCGGCAAGCATAATAACGTAGATTTATATTATAAAAATGTCTTGAAAATGGGAGCCGGATCAATGGTGATCTAATGCTAATTTTTGTCAAGAAACCGCTTCATAAGTAAAATATTTCTTGATATCCCTAAAATTTAAGCAGCGACAAATACTAAGAACAATGTCACAATTCCATCCCAAGTCAGAGCACCTCTGTCCTTTTATGTTATAATATCGTTTAAGTCTTTCGTATTTTAAAGAACACGCCCTCTTGCATCCACTCTCCACTTATCCAATACCATATAATTGTCTATTATAAATAAATATTCCGTCAAATTAGCTACAGGACATGAATGATTTGGAAGAATTCTTACTTTATCTCCAATTTTTAGATTAGTTTTATTGCGTTGAACAAAACCGTGTTCTTCAGATAATTTAATTATAGGCATGGAAACTGATGTATTTTCGTAATCGCCTAACTTGTATGCCTGCCCATATGTGCCGGAGCCAACCGTGCCGTGGGCCCCCATGTCGGAACTTAGAGTTTTTGATCCAGCATCAATTATATAATAGCTATCATTTTTGCTAATAACTGTAGCTAATACGGATAGGGCTACCCTTTCTGCGCCGATTAATCCTTTATGTACAGAAGTCATATCAAAGAAAACGTAGTTTCCTGGACGTATTTCTGTAATACCACTATAGGTATTACTCACTAAAGCAGTTGGGGTTGCTCCAACCGAAACTTCGGCTATGTTACGCCCTTTATTCTGAATCTTTTTACGTAAGTGAAGCAATACATTGCATTCTTCACTAGCTATCAAGCGAATATCGTCTGCATTATTAGAAGCATATGCATGCCCGGCGTGCGAGAACAAGCCAGCAAAAGAAATATTTCTATCATCATAAATAATATTGACTAAATCAATTAATACCGGATTATTTTCGGACAGTCCACACCGATGCAATCCCACATCTATCTTAACAAATACGGGAATCTGGACACCATACTTATTGCTAACAGTAGAGATGTTCGTAATTCCCTCTATACTGTCAACCACCATCCTGATGTCTGTATTGTTTTTAATCGCGGATATTAAAAGACGATCCAATTTATCTTTGTTGATTATTGGATACGCGACCGTTATAGACTTAATTCCTCCTTCAATAAAAACTATTGCTTCATCAGTTTTCGAAGCTGTTACACCTATAGCCCCTTCCTCTATTTGTATTTTTGCCATACGCAAGCATTTATGTGCCTTAATGTGCGGACGAAGAAATACCGAATTCTCATTGGCAATATTTTGCATAAACTTTATATTTTCAATAAGTTTTCCATGATCTACAATTACACAGGGAGTTTCCAGATCAAAAAGAGATGATGATTTCATATTAAACCTTTCGTTTTGTTTAGTTTAGACATTCCATTTATTGCTTTATTGAAATTGACTTATAAATAAACCGATGTTCCGTATAGATAGTCATTACACCTTAGCAAACAATAGAGCTAACTACTGCAGCGATGAAAATTGAACTTCACCCCATACTTGGTCCAGCAATTGGGACAAGGTCGATCGACAGATCCATTCTGTCCGTAGGCATGGCCGCTCGGGTCAGGTGTCTTTGCCCGGCCTCTTTCCCTTCCGGATCACCGGCGGCGCCTTCCTGGCCTCGCGCGTTTCCCGGGCGAGGTCGGGCTTGATGCTCAACACTGCCTGGTAGTGCGTCAGGTAGACTCTTCCTGTCAACTCTTCCAGGAACCCCGTCCGACTCAGCCGGTCCATCACCGGGCCTTTCACCTCGGACAGGTGGAATCTGATCCCGCCGGCCTTCAGTCGACGGTTGATCGCCTCGAGGCTTTCGATCGCCGAGGCATCGACCTTGTTCACCGCGATGCACTCGAGGATGACATCCCGGACCTCCGGATTGGCGGCGACTGCATCGTTGACGAGGTCCTCGATGAAACGCGCATTGGGGAAGTAGAGGCTCTCGTCGACACGGAGGGAAAGGATTTCCGGATCGGTCACCCCCGCGAAGTTTTCCACGTTCCGAAAATGCGCGGTCCCCGGAATCTGCCCTACGACAGCCACGTGCGGACGGGAGGTATCGAAGAGATGCAGGACGATCGAGAGCCCCACGCCCGCCGTCAGCCCTTGCTCGATCCCCATCGTCCACGTCACCAGGATCGTGGCCGCCATCGCGGCGGAATCTGCGCGGGAGCAGGCGTGGGCGCGTTTGAGTGCACCGAGGTCCGGCAGCGAGAGGACTGCGGCGATGATGACGGCCGCGAGGGCAGCTTTCGGCAGGAAGAACAGCAGCGGAGTGAAAAACAGAACGACGATCCCGATCCCCGCCGCGGTATATGCACCGGCGGCGGGGGTCTGGACACCCGCATCGAAGTTCACGGCAGAACGGGAGATCGCGCCGGCGACGGGAAAACCGCCCGAAACGGCCGCGGCGATGTCCGCGGCTCCCAACGCGATCAACTCCTGGTCCGGGTCAACGCGCTCCCTGCGTCGCGCGGCAAGCGTCAAGGCGACCGATATGGATTCCACATATCCCACGATACCGACGAGCAGCGCGGGCAGAAGGAGCGCTTTCCACAGTCCGATGTCAAACGGCGGCAGGATGGGAATGGGCAGCCCGCGCGGGATCGTCCCCAGAATGCTGATGCCGCGCTCGTCCAGCCCAAGTGCCCAAACGGCTGCCGTGGCGACGACGATGACCACGGCGGGTCCCGTCTTCGCCAGGATATCGGCAGCGTGCCCGCCGACCCGCAGGCGGAGGAGGAGCGGCCGCAGACCCCGCCGCGCCCACAAGAGGAAAGAAAGCGAGAGGAAGCCGACCGCCGCTGTCCAGGGGTGGATCCGCGCCGCGTTGGAAACGATGGACGTCATCATCCCCAGGAGATTGTTCGCTTTGGCGGGAATGCCGAGGAGAGAGGCCGCCTGGGTCGCCGCGATATGGACTGCCGCGGCGATGATGAAGGCCGAGACGACCGGGTGACTGATGAAACTCACGAGAAACCCGAGCCTCAGTGTCCCCATCACGACCAGGAGGAACCCCGTGATGAGGGTCAGCGCGACGACCGCGCCCAGGTGCTCCGGCGTCCCCTGGGGGGCGATTTTTGCCGCGGCACTTCCGGTCATCAGGCTGACCACCGCGATGGGGCCGATCGACAAGGCGGTAGAGGTGCCGAAAATCGCATACAACAGCAATGGCGCCATTGAGGCGTAGAGACCCGCCTGCGGGGGCACTCCCACCAGCAGGGCATAAGCCAGGCCCTGCGGGAGCAGGAGCATCGTGACGGTCGCCGCGGCGATAAGGTCGTTGCCGAACGCGCGGCCGGAATATCCAACTCCCCATGTCAGGATCGGTAAAAAACGCCTCAGGGCCATCGAATTTTCCTCTTTCCCGGCAACCGCCGGAAAGGGCGGATGCATACCTTTCAGAATCATATAGCAGTTTGTGGATTCCTAAACCCCCTGGGGAGGATGGGCCCTCCGAAACGGCCGGGGCCTAATCAACCGACAAGGAGGTCCAACGTCATGAACCAATATCGTATAGCCGTATTGTGCCGGTGATAGACAGAAAGGAACTCCTCTCGGACGGCATGCTTACCGGAAGCAATCACTCTCAATAGGTTCGTCCGAAACCCATCTGTTTTTTCAGTAAGGGATGATACCTTTTTAAGCAGGTCGAGGGGGAGGCGATAGACAAGCATATCCGCAGGTCCTCACCACAATTGGCCGGACGATATGTTGCGGGTAGGCAGAAGCCGGTCGGACATGATTCCCCGCCACCCTCTTCGACTTGTCAGATGCCACGAACCACTTTTTAGCCACTCGGCCCCTAATTACGAAAAAAGGGATCTCGGCGGTCAGCCGAAATCCCTTTAGAGTGTGCCATGGTGCCGAAGGCGGGATTTGAACCCGCACGGGTTTCCCCACCACCCCCTCAAGGTGGCAGCCCGAATGACATCTCACTCCTGGAGCATATTTCAAAAATTTATGTCGCCCTTGGATGAGGTCTTATATCCCATGAGGAACGATGCCGTAAGGGCCTACCCCCCCTCCCCCGACTGTGCACTAAAATGTGCAGTAGACCCTGCCTACGGAACCCGGTTAGATACAAAAGGGGGGAGCCGACAACCGGCTACTTCCCCTCCCGGCTGCCGGGGTCGCTTCGAAGCGAGGATCCGGTCGGCGGGTACTCGATCCGTTCGCTCGGGTGTCCGGCCAGGTCGGGACGGAAGTCGGGGAACGGAAGATCCCCTCGCTCGCGCCACTCGCGCACCCGCGTCAAGGCCTCTTCCGTTTTCTTCTGGTCGAGCGGGCTGTCCTTGGCGAGATAGGTCGTCTGGGATGGAAACGCCATGCCGGTCCCGGCCTGTGCGACGATATCCATGATGCGCAGCAGAATATCCTCCTGGATGGCGAGGAACTCCGCCATCTCGACCGCTCCCACGTAGGCGAATATTTCCAGGTCCAGGGAAGAAGCGCCGAACCCGACGAACCGGATGCGCGCGCTGTCCCGTTCGACCCTCGGGTGGGCGTAGAGCATCCCGCGGATCCCGGCCAGCAGGTAGCGCAACTGGTCCGAGGAGGTTTCGTACCGCACCCCGATCTGGTGGCGGAGCCAGAACTTGTCCCGCGTCGAAAAATTCTCGATGTTCATGGTGGCGAGTTGACCGTTCGGAACCGCGATGACGGTCCGCGAGAGGGTGCGGATCCTGGTGGAGCGGATGCCGATGTCCTCCACGGTTCCCATCAGGTTGTCGACCCGGCAGAAGTCGCCCACCCGCATGGGCTCGTCGGTGATGATCATTATGCCGCCGAACAGGTTCTCGAGCGTCTTCTGGGCCGCCAGGGCGAACGCGATTCCTCCGATGCCGATCCCGGTCAGTATCGCGGTCAGGTCCATGCCCGTCTGTTGAAGGAGCAGCAGCGCGGTCACGACGACCACCGCGGCGCTGAACAGGCGGCGGGCAAGAGTGTACATGGCGATCTTGCCGAGGTTACGGCTGCTGCGCAGCCTCCTCAGTCCGAATTCCGAAAATATGTAATTGGATTTGACGACAAGCCATGCCAAGCCGATGATGCCGACCGTGACCGAGACCTGCATCCAGAACTGGCGCACCGTGAGCGACTGCGTGACCGTCGTGAACAACCGGATCGCCAACCCGACCAGGATCAGGCGGATCGGCGCCTTGATGGAAGACAGCGCGCGGCCGTCCTCCTCGTCGGTGAACCGGCGCAAGAGCCGGCGAAGCAGCGGAACGATCGCCCGCGTGACCAGGCCGGCCAGCCCCAGCGCCAAGGCGATCGCGAGGATCGAGCCGATCCAGCGGTAGATGCCGAACGAAAGGATCGTGGTGTCCACCAGTATCCGGGGAAGATGCCTTTCGAGGTCGAACCCGCTCAACTCCTCCGACGCCTCGGGGATGAGCGCGAGCGTGTCGGACGAGAACAGCCAGACCGGGCTCTGCCCGCGGCGCTCGACCCGCTCCAGCAGGATCTCCAGCTTGCCGGAACGGGTGGCGACCGTTCCGATCTTTTCCAGCTCGGTGTCGGACGCATCCTGCGGGTCGCCTTCCGGCTTCCTGCTGATCCGGTCGAGGTTCGCCTTGAGGCCTCGATCCATCACGGCCTGGAGCTGCCGGGCGATTTTCTCCGCCGCCGCCTCTTTCCTGCGGGTGTCGAGGTACTGCGCGGCCCGGGCGTAATCTTCGGCGTCGGCGGCCCGGAGAAAACCCCGGACTGTTCCATACGGGGTCGAACGGCCCAGCGGGTCTTCATCGGTTTGCTGCTCCACGGTGCCGGGTTGCGGGGCACTTGCAGGCGAAGTCTGCGCATAGGCCGGCCCGGCCAACAGCAGGACCGGAAGGGCCCGGGAAAGCCACCGGAACAGCCAGAACCGTCTCGAATCAACCTCGCATGCCGGTGTCTTCATGAGAAATCTCCTCTTCCCGTCCCGCTGCGGCCTCCGCTCCATCCGCCCCCGGTTCCGGTTGCCGCCGATTCCGGGGTCGGATCCGGCAGAACGATCTGTTTTCAACATCACTCCGCGGACGGTTTCTTCTCGCCCAAACGGCCCGGACCCCCGTCCTCTTCCGATCCCGCGACCTGCTCGACCCGGATCACCCGCGGCCGATATCCGGGCGGCAGGTAGCTGTCGGGAATCGCCGTTCGGTTCCCGTCCCGCAGTTGGGTGTAGTGGGGCGACATGATCTCCACGCCCGCCTCGTTGAAGGCATCCTGGATATTTCGGTGCAGCTCCGAATAGAGGTTGTCCATTTTCAGCGGCTCGTTCGTGTACGCATTCAGCTCGTATGTCACGTAGAAATCGTTGAGGGAAGTCTGGAGAACGAACGGCTCCGGCATGGACAGGATGCCCGGCGTCCTGCGCGCCGCTTCGACCAGGAGTTCCTGGACTCTCCGCCATGGCGCATCGTACCCGATGGTGACGGAGGTGTGGAGGATGAGCCCCCCCTCCTTCGCGCGGGCGCTGTAATTCACGATGTGGGAGTTCAGTACTATCGAGTTCGGAACGGTGACGTCCTCGTTCTTGATGGTCCGCAAGTGGGTCACCAGGAGCGATTTGTCGATCACGTCCCCCACGGTATCCCCGATCCGGACCCGGTCCCCGACGTTGAAGGCCCGCATGTAGGTGATGCTCAAGCCCCCCATGACGTTCGCGATCGCGGCGGTGGAACCAAGGGAGAAGAGGACGCCGAGGAAGATCGATACGCCTTTGAACGCCTCCGATTTCGAGCCGGGGATGTACGGAAAAGCGACGGTCACCGCGAAGGCCACGATGAAGAAGCGGACGATATTGAAGGTGGGCATCGCCCAGTCGGGGTAGAACCTGGGAAAGACGATCCGCCCTCTTTCCACCTCGCTGAAGAAAAGCCGCGCGAGCTTGATGAAATACCGTGTGACGACCCAGATGAACGCCAGAACGAACAGGTCGGGAAGGAACGCCAGGAGCGCCGCGCCGAAGTCCCGCAGCGGGGCGAGGATGTAGCCGATGATCGTCGAAGCGACCCCCCGCGTCCAGGGGAAGAGGCTCAGCACGTACAGGAACCACAGATACACCAGGATGAAGGTCGTAAGAATCCGGAACCACCGCACCAGGGTGACGAGGAATCCCAGGAGATGGTTCGCCCGCAGAACTTCGTACGAGCCCACTTTGATGGTGCGGATGCGCGTCTCGCCCCAGGCGCGGATGCCTGCGTAGATGCGGGGGAAGAGACGGCGGCACAGCAGCAGGGAGCCGACCAGGAGTACGGTCGCGACGAACGCGTAGATGGCTCCGAACAGAAGGCCGCGGAAACTGAAATTCCGGTTGTGCATTTCGACCGCAGCGCGGATCCCCTCCGCGTAACGCTCCGCCAGCGCCGCGACCGTCACGCCTTCCGCGGCGGCGTCATGCTCGAAAACCGCCATCAGGAGCTTCCCTTCCGCGGTGATCGCGTAGACGCCCTCTTCGTTGACTACCTTGATCCGGTCCGGGATGAACATCCGGTTTTTCACAAGGGCCTCGAGGCGCGCGC
Source organism: bacterium UBA2219 (assembly GCA_002327765.1). Lineage (GTDB taxonomy): Bacteria > Desulfobacterota > Deferrimicrobia > Deferrimicrobiales > Deferrimicrobiaceae > UBA2219. Next base: position 17,106 of record DCUH01000016.1, read on the forward strand.
TGATGTTCCGGGCCCTTTCCGCCGGGGAACTCCCCAAGACGGATTCCCGTATATGGAAGAGGTTTTTCCCTTCCAGAACAACCGGGGCGGGTGCCGGTTTCGAGGGCGCCGGATCGGCGGAGACGGAAAGCGTCGGGGCCCGGGGAGCTTCCACAGGCGGAGCCGCAAGGGCGAACGACGGAAGCAGACCCAGCAGCGAAACACACACGATCATCTTCCGCCACGCCATGTTCCCCTCCCCCGATGGCGATCATTCCGGTCCGAACAGGCGGAATCTATGTGTTCCGCCCCGGGCGCACCCCAGCACCGGATCTCCCCGGCGATCGACCGGATTGCCGCCCGTTGGCTTATATCTGTCCACCCTATCTTAGCCCAGAGCGATTCGAGGAAAAGCCAACATCGTTCGTAATAACGAAACAATTATGAAGAAATTGCATAGACATCGCACGGCATCCAATATCAACGGATCGAATTGTCCGTGGGATCCTGCCCCCCGCCGCCTGTGCACTAAAATGTGCAATGGAAAACTCGAGGGCTGACATCGAAAGATGCCAGCCCATTTTGTTTGTCCCATTGCCGGAGCAGGGGGTCGAATCCCAAAGCGGCGCCGACCGGATATGGAGGAAGAACGGCCATGGATGGCCTGAGTGCCGCGGGCGCATGGATGCGCAGGAGCGGCCGGAGCGCCGCTGCCCTCAGACGATCTTTTAGAAACGGCAGACCACGTTCACCCAGAACTTGTCGCCCTCGGTCTTGTTCTCCGCTTCGAATTCCCTGTTGTACCGGAACTCGACGCTCACGCCGTTCTTCGCGTCGTACCGGACGCCGGGGCCGATGGCGATGACCTGCCCCTCGTAGTCGCCAAGGACCGCGCCCGCGCCGCTGTCGCCGGTGATCTGCTTGTAGTAATAGCCGACGGCGCCGATCGTCCAGGGACCGGTGTGGTACCCGACCGCGTAGTCGAAGTGGAACTCCTGGCCGGACTTGTAGTCGGTGTCGCTGTTTTCGGTGTTGATGTCGTACATGAACTTGCCGGAGAATTCCATCCCGCCGTCGGTGAACCAGGTTATCGCGAAAACCGGCTCGATGGTCCAGTAGTTCCGGCCGAGATTCACAAGCTCCGTCTTCTCGTAGCTTCCCGTCGGCACGACGACTTCGATCGCCGCCACCATGTGGAGATTCTTGCCGAAGTGCCAGGAGACGAACGGGCCCGCCGAGATGTCGCCGAGCCCGCTCTTGCTCCCCGAACCCAACCCCGTGTCGGCGCTGGCGTGGAGCAGCGGAAGGAACACATACCCGCCCAGGCGCCCGCCCAGAAGCGGGATGTCGGACTGGTACAGGAAGCGGCTTACCGCGGCGGACACGTTCAATTTGAAGGGGACGGGGACCTTGTTGCCGCTGCCGTCCATGAGCGCGTCCGCCGAGTAATGCTGCAGGTACTCGATGAAGTAGAGCCCGGGGGGCGGAAGAGCGCCCGCCAGGAAGCCTTGTCCCCCGTTCGGATAAACCCCGCCTCCGCCTTCCGTCGCCTGCGTTTCGGGGATGCCGCCGAACATGGCCACCGACGTCACCATCAATGCCGCAAGGATCTTCACCGCCGTGTTTTTCAGCGCCGTGGATTTCATGTTCGTCTCCCGTATTCCTTCATGACATCCGGAATCGTGCCGCATCGAAACCGCAGGAACCTCTCCCCGAAAATACCGGAGATTGCTCCTTTGTATCATTGCGCACCGGAAACATGACAAAAAAATAACATCGTTTTGGAATAAGTCGAGCGGCCGGAGCGACATCCGCCCAAAGGTGCGTTTGTCCTGTGCGCCGTCAAGGTTGTATCGTTTACTGGAATCTGCCAGCATTCACCGTCCGGGAGGGTGCGGGTGAAGGCGCTCGGAATCGTCGTGGTAATCCTGGGTCTCGTGTGGTTCTGGCTCCAGTCGAGGAAGAAGTATTGAGCGCAGAAAATCAACCCCGACTGGAGCGTAGTATCCGCTTCCCGTCCGCCTTCCCAAGTCCTGCAGCATTTGCGGTCGCGATCGGTTTTGGTTATATTGCCCATGTCGCATTGCCTGAAGCTGGGTGATCCAAACCCTCATGAGAAGGAGTCCCTATGAGCCAAAAGGAAAAACCCGGAAGCCCGGATCGCCGCAACTTTATGAAAGCGACCGCGACGGGGGCGGGCATTCTCGCCCTGAGCGGAATCGCACCGCGCCTGGCGGACGCCCAGGCCCTGCCGGCAAAATGGGGCGCGGAAACCGACGTCGTAGTCCTCGGGGCCGGCGGCGGCGGGCTCTTCGCCGCGATCGAGGCGGCCGCCGCGGGAGCCAAGGTGATCCTCCTCGAATCCACGCCGGCGATCGGGGGCTCCTCCGCGATCTGCGGCGGGGACATCGTGTTCGCGGGAACGGATCTCCAGAAGGAAAAGGGGATCGAGGACTCGAACAAGCTGCTCTACGCCGACTTCATGAAGGCGGGCAAGAGCCGCAACGTTCCCGAAATGGTGCAGACCTACGTCGACAACCAGCTGGAGACGTACGAACACCTCAAGAAGCTCGGCGTCACGTACAAGGCGGTCGTCCAGGGCGAGGGAAGCGTGCCGCGGTCCCATCGGACGAACCCCGCGGAGCTGATCGCCATCCTCAAGAAAGAGGCGGACCGGCTGGGCGTGCGAACGCGGGTCGAATCCCCCGCCACGCGTCTTGTCACAAACGCCGAGGGGCGCGTCGTCGGCGTGCTCGCCGCACAGGGGGGCAAGGAAATCGCCATCGGCGCCCGGAGGGGCGTCGTCGTCGCCACGGGCGGCTTCTCCAACAACCCGGAGCTTCTGGACGAGCTGAAGGTCGGCTTCTCGAAGGTGCGCTCCATGGCCGCCCCGGGATGCCGCGGCGACGGATTCATCATGCTCGCCAAGATGGGTGCGCACATGCGGGACCTGCCGTCGCTGAAGGCCTCCTTCTCGCAGCACCCGAAGTCGAAGCCGGGTAAACGGCAGCCCGTCAACACCTACCGGGTGGGCTCCATCATCATCAACAAGCACGGGAAGCGGTTCGTCAACGAAGGACTCGGACACAAGGACCTGCCCGAATTCGTCCTGAAGCAGCCGGACGGGATCTCCTACGAGGTCTTCGACTCCAAGATCGCGCCGCAGGCGGCCACCAAGTCGATGATGATCAAGCAGGAGGACCTCGAACTGTGGGGAATCAAGGCGGACACGCTGGACGAGCTGGCCGCAAAGGCGGGGGTTCCCGCGGATGCCCTGAAAGACAGCGTGGCCAGGTACAACCAGTACGTCGATGCGGGCAAGGACCCCGACTTCGGGCGGGACGGACTGATAGGGCACGTCGGGAAGCTGATCAAGATCGACGCGCCGCCCTTCTACCTTATTGAAGGGATCTGCGCGATCCTCGGAACCTACTGCGGCGCCCAGGTGAACGGCAAGGCCCAGGTGCTGGATGTGTACGGGCAGACGATACCGGGCCTGTACGCGGCGGGAGAGGTATTGGGAGGCCTGCACGGGGACGGGTACATCGGCGGCACGGCTTTCGGGAAAGCGTTGATCTTCGGCCGCCTGGCGGGGAAAAACGCGGCCGCGACGGCGGCGAAGAAGAAGTAGCGCGGCCGGGAGGCGGAGACAGAACCCGAAAAACCGGGCAAGGCGCCTTCACGCCTCCAGGCGCCCCCCGGTTCCTTGCCTGATTCTTCGATGCCGGTCGCCGAAGCTCAGAGCTCCTTCTTCGGCTTCCACTCCCCCGCCAGCTTCTTCGCCTCCGCGACCTGGGCCGGAGTCATCCTGGAAGCGACGGCGTCTCTCGCATTCGCCGCCGCCTCCTGCATCTCTTTCCACCTGGAAGACCGCGAGGCCGCGAGGTCGAACCACATGTGCGCCTGGACGTCGTCCTGCGGCACGCCCAGGCCTTTTTCACACGAATGGCCGAGGTTGAACTGGGCGATCAGGAATCCCTGGTTCGCCGCCTTCCGATACCATCTGGCCGCCTCGGCGTGGTCCTGCGCCACTCCTTTGCCTATGAAATACAGGTAGCCGAGGTTGAACTGGGCTTCGGACGTCCCCTGCCCGGCCCAGAGCCTGTTGAGCATAAAAGCGACCTTGTAGTACCAATCCATCATGGCCATCGGGATCCCTGGAATGCCCCGCGATCGCCTCGAGTGCACGACGCATGGAAGTCCCCATGATTGCATACCCGCGCCCTTTTCCCAAGCGGTTGTCCGGGGTCGAGGACTGCAGCGAGGCGGCCCCTCCCGCACAAGGTCACGGAGGCGAGCGCCGCTCAGACGTCGATGGGCTTGAAGATCAGGACGACCGCCATCACCACGAACACCATCGTCTCGGCCGCGGGACCCCAGAAACGTCCTGTGAGCGAGATCACCATCCCGAGGGCGAACGCGGAAAGGAACGTCCCGTGGAGGCTCCCCATCCCGCCCACGATGACGACCGCGAAGCACAGCAGCAGGATCTGGAACCCCATGTACGGATGGACGGAGGTAATCGGGGCGTACAGGACGCCTCCCAGCGCCGCCAGGCCGCTACCGAGCAGGAACACGATGGAAAAGTACCGGTCGACGTCGATCCCGAGGCTGCGGACCGCGTCCTTGTCGTCCAGGCCGGCGATCACGATCTTTCCCACGATCGTCTTCCGGAAGAACAGGTACAGCCCGCCGTAGATGACGAACGCCAGCGTGATGATGACCAGGCGGTAGACGGGAAGGGAAACGCCCAGGATCTCCACGTCCTTCCCGATCGGGTCATTGAGAGAGATCGGGCTCGCCCCCCAGACCCACTTGATGAGGTCGACGCCGATCAGGAGGACCGCGTAGGTCGCTATGATGGCGTAATCGAGCGATTCCCCGTACAGCCTCCGGATCACGTACGCCTCGATGACATAGGCGACCGGAAGGACCGCGAGGACGCCGAAGCCGGCGGCCGCAAGGAAGCTCAATCCCATCTTCCGGAAAGCGGTGATCAGAAGGTACGCTCCGAGCGCGTAGACGAACGCGTGCGCGAAGTTCACGATGCGCATGGTGCCGAAGGTGAGGGAAAGCCCGATCGAAATGATGTAGAGGATCCCCCCGATCGTCAGGCCGTAGATGAGCGTCCCGATCATCTCGTTTCCGCCTCCCCCCGCCTGGATGCCAGCAATCCCGTGACCGCCCCCCACACCCCCGTCCGGAACCGGAACACGAGGAGGAGCAGCCCGATGCCGAGGAACATCTCCCAGCGCGCGATGTAGGTCGCCAGGTAGTTGCTGACCACCATGTACGCCACCCCGCCGATGATGGCCCCGTAGAGATTCCCCGCACCGCCGATCAGGACCGCGAAGATGACCTCCACGTTCCGGTGGGGGTCGATGAAGCTCGGCGTCACGTAGCCGTAGTTCATGATCGAGAGGGCCCCGGCAAACCCCGCGAGCCCCCCGGAAATGACGAACGCGCCCCACTTGTAGAGGAACGTGTCGTATCCGAGGAATCTGGCCCGGGTCTCGTTCTCCTTGATCGTCCTGAGCAGGATGCCGAAGGGAGAGGAGGTCAGCCGTTTCAGCAGGTAGAAGGCCAGGACCAGGCAGAAGAGGGAGAATACGAAGATCATCGTCCTGTCCTGGACGTCGAAGAACCCGACCTTGCTGAAATGGGCGGACATCCCGTCCTCGCCCCCGGTGTATTTCGCGAAGGCGATCAGGACGAGGAAATGCCCGATCTGGTTGAACGCCAGGTTGATCAGCGCGAAGGCCGCGCCGGTCGTCCGCACGATGATCGGCCCGATGAGGGCCCCCACCGCCGCTGCGGCGACCACCGCGAACGAGAGGGCGAGAAACGGGTTCGGGGAAAGGTGTTCCGAGAACAGGGTCACCGCGTACGCGCCGGCGCCGAGGAACAGCATGGGACCGAAGGACAGGCGCCCCATGTACCCGTAGAGAAGGTCGTAGGAAAGCACGAAGACGCAGAAGATGATGAAGTCGGTGGTCCGCTGGATCTTGAGGAACGGCAGGAGCAGCAGGAACCCCGCGACGATCAGGAGGCAGTCGTACTTCTTCCAGGGGATCTTCACAGGTATCTCTCCACGGAGTCCGGCGCCTCGATCTCTTCCCGCGTCGCCAGCTCCCGGTCGATCTTGCCTTCCTTCATCAGGTAGACGCGGTCCGCCAGGCGCGCGATCACGGGGAGGTTCTGCTCCACGATGAGGAAGGAGAGGCGTCCCTTCATCCCGTCGAGGAGCCGGAAGATGTCCTCTATGGTGCCCGCGGCAAGCCCTTCCGTCGGCTCGTCGACCAGGAGAAGCTTGGGGGAACCGACCAGGGCGCGGCCGATGAGCAGGATCTGCCGCTGCCCGCCGCTTAAGGAACCGGCGGAGCCGTCCAGGAACTTCTCCATCGGCGGATAGGTGGCCACGATCCGGTCCACGGCCTCCTGGACGCGTTCCCCCGACACGTGCGCGGCGATCTCGATGTTCTCCCGGACGGTGAGCTTCCCGAACACCCGCTTGTCCTGGGCGACGTACCGGATGCCCGACCGGGCCACGCTTTCCGGGCGCACGGTCCCGAGATCCTTTCCCTCGTAGCGGACCGTCCCTGCGGCCCGCGGCAGGAACCCCGCGATCGTCCGCAGGAGTGTCGTCTTCCCCGCCCCGTTGCGCCCCGCGATGAAGACCATCTCGCCGGGCTCGACGGAGAGCGACACGCCGTGCAGGACCTGCGCCTTGCCGTACGCCAGGTCGACCGATTCCACGGACAGGATCGGGCTTTTCATGCGCGCCCCCAGTACACCTGGCGTACGAGCGGCTCCTCGATGACCTTTTTCGGATCCCCCTCCGCGATCAGCTTTCCCTCGTGCATGACGCTCAGCCGCGAGACCAGGTCGACGATCCGGGAAATCTTGTGCTCGATGATGACCAGGCTGAAGGACGCCTTGACCCGGTGGACCAGTTCCAGGACCTCCCCGATCTCGGCGTCGGAAAGCCCGGCGAACGGCTCGTCCAGGAGGAGGACCGCGGGGCGCAGCGAAAGGGCGAGGGCGATCTCGAGCTTGCGCTTGTCGCCGTACGAAAGGGAGGAGGTCGCGCGGGACGCCTTCCCTTCCAGCCCGACCAGCGCGAGCGCCTCCCCGCAAGCGTCGGAGATCTCCGGGCGCGCGGCGTCGCTGAAAAAGAATCCCCTCTTCCGGTTCCGGCCGTCCCCCGGCCGGACTACGGACAGAACGAGGTTTTCCCGGACGGATAGCTGGTCGAACACGGAAACGAGCTGGAAGGTCCGGATGACGCCCCGGCCGACGCGTTCGTGCGCCGGGCAGCGGGTGATGTCCTCCCCGCGGAACAGCACCGTCCCCTCCGTGGGGGGGAACATCCCCGTCAGGAGGTTGAAGAAGGTGGTCTTCCCCGCGCCGTTGGGGCCGATGATGCCGGCCGCCTCCCCTTCGGAGAGGCGGTAACTTACCCCGGACACCGCGACGAAGCCGTCGAACTTTTTCGACACGCCCCGGGTTTCGAGTATCGCGCTTTCCGGCAAGGAGGCCTCCTGTCGGCGAAGGTGGGGGGGGAGGGGGAGACCCTCCCCCCCGCGGCGATCAGTACCCCAGGCCTACCAGGTCCGGGAGATAGTCCTCTCCCGTGTAGGAGTCCACGATCCGGACCAGGTCCCACTTGGGATCTTTCCGTTCCTTCGGCCCTTTTCCCACCACGACGAACGCCCCGTACTTGAAGATCGGCTGGTGGTCGGCGCGCCAGGCCCCGGGCCCCTTCATCGAATTGAACTTCGGCGACTTCATCAGGGCACCGGCCACGGCCGCCGGTTCGACGGACTGCGCCAGCTCGATTCCCCGAACCGCCTCCATCGTGCCGATGTACGCCATCGCGGAATACGGATCGGGGGGATAGCCGTACTCCTTCCGGAACTTCTCCGTGAAATCTTTCGCGGCCTTCGCGACGGCCGCGTCCTTGAACCCGTCCATATTGTAGTACCAGGACATGAGCGAGTACACGCCTTCCAGCGCCTCAGGCGGAACGCCGCTGCCGAACACGTTGGTCATCCAGTTGAACCAGATCCTGGACTTTTTCTTGAGCCCCACCTCGTACGCCTGCTTCAGTACGTTGATGGCGTCCACGCCCCAGTGGGCCAGCATCACGATTTCGGGCTTCATCTCGATGATCTTGGTGAGGTACGGGGTGAAGTCACTCGTGCCGACGGGCGACTCGAGGTACTCGGCCCGCACGCCGTGCAGGTTCAGGGCGTCCTTGGCCCCGGCCCACTGGTCCTGCCCGAAGGCGTAGGCGGGACCGAAGAAGACGATCTTCTTGTGCTTGAGGTTCTTCACGATGTACTCCCCGCTCGCGTACCCGGCGGCGTAGGCGCTGCCGTGGACCGCGAAGGTCGTCGGCGCCATCTCGTCCTTCTTGAACATCCCGAGAGCGACGACGTTCACGGGGAAATACAGGGTCGGGGTCTTCTTGACTTCCCTGTTGAGCGCCCCGGAGATGGGGGCGAACGTCTGGCCCACGAGGAGGTGGACCTTTTCCTCGGTTACGAGCTCGCGGAAGCGGCGGATGGCGATGTCGGGCTTGGTTTCGTCGTCCCGCACCACGAACTCGACCGGCACCTTCTTTCCGCCCAGCTTGACGCCGCCCGCAGCGTTGATGTCCTTCAGCGCCAGCTTCGCGCCGTCGAGCTGAACGGGGCCGATGGGCGACGCCGCTCCCGTGAGGCCGAACATCAGGCCGACCTTGAGCTTCTCCGGGGCCGCCGCGCCCGCCGCCGTCGGGACCAGGAGGACCAGAGCGACCAGTACGGCGAGAATCCCCTGCCACTTGCAGCCAGCAACTCTCATGGAATGACTCCTTTCATCCGGATTCGGTGCCCCCTTGCCGGGGGGATCCTTCGCCTTACAGCGCCGCCAGGAACTCCTTGGACGTCATGACCCGCCCGATCTTCGGGAAGATCCATTTCTCGGCGTAGTTCTGCTCCTCGTCCGTATCGGTGCCCGTGCAATCGGAGAGCACGATCACGCGATATCCCTTGTCGTAGGCCGACCGGGCGGAGGACTCGACGCACCAGTTGGTGTGGAACCCCGTGAACGCGACGGTCTCGATCTCGTTGGCCCGCAGCAGGTAGTCGAGGGGGGTGGAGTGGAACGCGTCGAGCGTCATCTTCCCCGCGACGACGATGTCGCCGGGCTGGGGGGTCAGCTCCTTGACGATTTCGGGGCCGGGAGTGCCTTTGAGCCACGCCCCCGTTCCCCAGTCGGCCTTCATGTCCATCTCGATGCCCCGCAGACCTTCGCACCCCGGACCCCCCTTCTTCAGCTCGGGGAACCCCTTCTCGAACGGCTGGAACGGGACGTAGAAGATCTTCACTTTCCCCCGCGCGTTCTGGAGGAGACCCTGGAGGTTCTGGATCACGCCGCGCTTGGCCAGCGACTCCTTGATGTAGGCGTACATCGTGCCGCCGGGCGACAGGAAGTCGTTCTGCGGTTCGATCAGGACGATCGCCGTCTTTCCCGCGTTGATCTTCAGGTCCTTTGCCATCGGTGCGTTCTCCTTTCGGGTTTCAACGGTTGTTGTTGGATGTCGGCGCTTTCGACGCCTCCGGTTCCGCAAGCAGCAGCCCGAGAACCTTTCGGTTGTGTTTCCGGAACGCCGCTTCCGCGAGCACGGGGTCCCGGCGCCGAAGCGCTCCCACGATGTCCCGGTGATCCTCGAGCAGCTCGGGAAGGATCGGCGTGATCCGCATGGCGAGGGGACGGGCCTTGTTTTTGAGGCTTTCGAGCATTTCCTTCAGGACGGTGTTCCCGCAGGCGGCGTAGACGAATGCATGGAACTCGAAATCCGACCGGGAGTACCCGACGAGGTTTTCCTCGGCGATCAGCTTTTCCTGTTCGCGGATGGAGAGCTCCATTTTCTCCAGCACGCGATCGGGGATGGAATCCACCGCGAGCCGCGCGGCCATCCCCTCGAGCACCTCGCGCACGGCGTAGAGTTCCGCCGCGTCCTCCCGGGTCAGCTCCACGAGGAACACCCCCCGGTTGGGAATGTTGCGGACAAGGCCTTCCTGTTCGAGCCGACGGATCGCCTCCCAGATCGGGGTCCGACTGGCGCCCAGCACCCGGGTCAGCTCCTCGACGTTGATCCGGCTGCCGGGCGAGAACCGGTACTCCGCGATCATTTTCTTGATCCGCGCATACGCCAGTTCGCTGAGATTGAGGCTTACGAGCTTGCCGGCCACCCTTTGCCTCCGGTCCCGGTGCGATCGATTCTTGAGAGACACAACGATATCCGGATCCTACCCCCCTGTCAATAAATTTCATGAAACATGAAATATGAAATTGCAGGATGATCGTTTCGTTTTTCGATTCTCTCCGCACATGACGGACGCCTTCGCGGGATAATGAGGCAAGAGCAACGCAACGTAGCAAGAGGGAAGCCGGCACCCTGATGCTCCCCGGCCCGGCGGACGGACGGTCTGTAAAAGGAGGAAGAGGCGATGGGATGGCGGAAAATCCGGGAAACCGGCGAAGCGGGACAAGGGGTCGAAATGTACGAGGGAGACGCCCCGGCAGAAATACTCGAGGGCCCTGTCGCAGGCCTTCTCCGGGAACTCGAGGAAAAGGCCGGGAAGCGGCTGCACGCCCAATATCTGATATCGCTGATCGAAAACTTCCTCAACGGGAGGATCCAGGGGGAAACCGCCGCACACAGGCACCTTGCCCGGCCGTTCGAGGAAGTCCGCAAGGAGTATCGGAAGGAATGGGGACGGGACCCGTATCTCGAGGAACTGCTCGCGGTGGTCCGGTCCGTCCTCCGGGCCGCGCAGTGAAACCGGGCGGCGGATCCGATCCGACCGGAGGTTTTTTATTCGAATATTCATTTCCGGTTCCGTCTAATAGTATTGATGTCTTCGTCCCGGGTTGCGTTCTTCCCATGCGCGGAAATCCATGCGGGGAGGCACATGTGCAAGGAATCGCGTTCCTGTTGACCCTGACCCTGCTGGCCGGCTGCGGGACGGGCGGCGCCGGAACGATAGCAGACGGCGGCACGACGATCGCCAAAGCGCCCGTCTCCCTGCAGCTCATCGTCAAATTCGCCCCGGACACCTTCGCATGCGACCCGGCGGGGATCGCGCGGTTGTCCCTCGCGATGCGCGTGTCGCTGGAATTCGTCCGAACGATGTCCGGAGGCGCCTGCGTGGTGAAGCAGTCGGCCGACAGCCAGGACGACCTGGCGAGGGGGCGGGAAACGCTTGAAAGGCACCCGGCCGTCGAATATCTGGAGCCGGACGCGGTCATGAAGGCGCACTGACGTGAAACACGGGAATCCCCGAGCCCTGACGCGGATCGCCTCGGCCGTCGCCCTGGTCGTCGCGCTCGCTTCGCCGATCCCCGCGGGCTCGGCCGGCACGCCCGGGGAAGAGATGGTCTCCCAGCTGATCGTGAAGCCACGCCCCCTGGCCGGCGCCGGATTGTCGAAGGCGCTTGCGGTTTTCGACGCCGGCGGCCTGTCGAAAACCGCCGACGTGCCGATGAGGGTTTTCCGGGCCATGTCGGGCAACGGGTACGTGGTCAGGCTGGATCGGCCCGTCACGCTGTCCGAGGCGCGGGTCATCTCGCGGCGGCTGATGCGCAAGGACAGTGGCGTGGAATTCGCGGAGCCCGACCGCGTCGTCCATCCGACCGCGACGACGCCATCCGACCCCGATTACCTTCCTTATCAATGGCACTATTTCGCGCCCGCGGAGACCTCCTACAAGGGCGGCGCCAACCTGCCGGAGGCGTGGGACGTCACCCGGGGCGGTGCTTCCGTCACCGTCGCGGTGATCGATACCGGGTACCGCCCGCATGCCGACCTCGGCCCGGTCCTGTCGGGATACGATTTCATCACCGACGCGTCGAGGGCCAACGACGGCAACGGCCGCGACGCCGACGCGCAGGACCCGGGCGATTGGGTCGCGGCGGATGAATGCATCGCGGGCCAGGCCGCAAGGAACTCCAGCTGGCACGGCACCCACGTCGCGGGGACGATCGCCGCCTTGATGAACAACGGCATCGGCGGAACGGGCGTCGCGCCCGACGTCAGGATACTGCCGGTGCGCGTCCTCGGGAAATGCGGCGGCCTCATATCCGATATCGCGGACGGGATGCGCTGGGCGGCGGGGCTTTCCGTCCCCGGCGCGCCGGCCAACCTCAACCCGGCGAAGGTGCTGAACATGAGCCTGGGAGCCTCCGGCACATGCTCCGCGACGTTCCAATCCGCCGTGAACGACGTCGTCGATGCGGGGAAGGCGATCGTGGCGTCGACCGGCAATGACGGCACCACTTCCGTCGGCCAACCTGCGAACTGCGCCGGCGTCTTCGCCGTCACCGCGCATTCGGTCGCCGGGAACAACGCCGGTTATGCCGATATCGGCGCCGAAACGATGATCAGCGCCCCCGGCGGCGATTTTTCCGGCGGGGTGCATTCCCTTTCCAATACGGGCGCGACCGTTCCGGAAGCGGACAGCTACGCCCAAAAGATGGGCACCAGCATGGCCGCGCCGCACGTCGCCGGAGTCGCGGCCCTGATGTTGTCGGTGAAATCGTCCCTGACCCCCGCGCAGATCCGGTCGTACCTGCGATCGTCGGCCCGCGCGTTTCCCGTGGGCGACATTTGCGCGACAACGTATATCGGGCTGTGCGGCGCGGGGCTCCTGGACGCCGCGGGCGCGCTCTACACTATCCCGGCCGCCCCGCCGACGGTGGTCGTAACGAACCCGTCGCAAGTGGTCCCGCCGGGCACCACCGTTTCGCTCGCGGGAAGCGCGACCGCCGAACCGCCGCGCGGCATCGAGACATACCGGTGGACCCAGATCGCCGGCGCTTCCGTCGGCGTCATCGACAACGCGAATACGGCCAGCGCCACGTTCACTTCGCCCGCCACAGGCAACTACGCGTTCCTGCTGACGGCGACGGATACCACCAACCGGAACGGAACGGCCACCGCGACCGTCCGGGTCAATTCGCCCCCCGTCCTGACCGCCGTCGCCGCGCAGACGGTCGCGGCGGGAGACGCGCTCGTCTTTGACGTGGGGGCCACCGACATCGATGGCGATATTCCGGTCTTCCATTCGATTTCCCTTCCGGCGGGAGCGACGCTGAGCGCAAACGGCGAATTCAACTGGCCGAGCGCAAGTCCCGCGGGAAGCCATGTCATGACGTATTACGCCGGCGACGCGCACGGCGCCGACAGCGCGACGGGGACCGTGCTCATCACCGTAACGACGGGCCCCGCGGCGACCGGCGCCGGCGGCGGGGGGGGCGGCGGCTGCGCCGTGGCCGGAACGGCCGGCGGGGGAATCGCAGACTTCGCGGGCGCCTGCGGGGCGATGTTCCTCCCGTTGGCGTGGTCGGGCATCCGGCGGGTTTTCCGGCGCTTCGCCGGTCAGGGAAAACCGTCGCGCTCCGCGAGCGAATGATCCTGCCGACGCCTCGCGGCGCCGTGCAGGTCGTCCCTTCCGGAAGGACGGGACCGTTCCGGCGGGGAACCCGATGACCGCGAGGCGCGCGGCCCTTTGGTGCGCCGCCGGACTGGGCCTTCCCCAGGTGGCGGCGCTGAAACGGCTGGTGGACGCCGACAGCGGCGCGCGCCGACAGCTCTACGAAGAGGTGGCCAGGGCCCTGAACCTGACCCCCGACCAGGTGCCGCAGGTTCGCGGGATCTTCGCGAAGCAATGGCGGGACAAGGCGCAGGCCGGCTGGGCGGTCCAGGGCGACGACGGCAGGTGGGGGCGGAAATAGCGGCTCGCCGCCTTACGGGAGCCCGCAAGCCCCGGTAAGCGCGGAAGCCGCCGCCGCGTCGACGAACCAGCGCAGGTCCCCCGAAACGGGGCGGACGAGGGAGGCGGGATAGCGGGCCGCCGCTTCCCCGTCTTCGAGCAGCGCCCGCAGGACATCCGCTTTCCCCGCGCCGGAGACGAGGAAGAGCACCGTCGAGGCGCGGTTCAGAAGCGGCAGCGTGACCGTGACCCGGGAGAACGCCTCTTCGGGCCGCTTCGCCACCGCGGCCCATCGCACCGCCTCGGCGACGGCGGGCGAGCCGGGCAGGAGAGACGCCGTGTGGCCGTCGGACCCGAGGCCCAGGAGCGCCAGATCGAACCGGGGCGGGACGCCCGGGAAAAAAACCTTCAACTCCTCCTCATACGCGGCGGCGGCTTCCGCCGGGGACAGGTCGCAGCGGACGGGGTGGACGTGTCCCGGGTCGACCGGAACGCGGTCGAGCAGGCTCTTCCGGGCCATCCCGTAGTTGCTGTGCGGGGAATCGGGGGGAACGCACCGCTCGTCCCCCCAGAAGAGATGGACCGCTTCCCACGGGACGCGGCCGCGCAGCGGCTTCCCCGCCAGCAGCTCGTACGTCCGCCTCGGCGTGTCGCCGCCGGCGAGCAGGACCGAAAACTTCCCGCGGGCCCGGACCGCCTCGCGCGCTTTCCCGGCGAACAGCTCGGCGGCGGCCCGGCCGAGCGCTTCGACGTCGGCGAACCGCTCCATCAACCCGGGTTCCCCTCCGTTTCCGGCCGCAGCCACCTGTGCCCCTCCCTGGCGATCAGCAGTTCCGAAGATTCCGGGCCCCAGCTGCCGGCCGCGTAGTCGGGGAAGTCGGCGGGAGGCACCGACTCCCAGGCCTCCAGGATCGGGGAGATCACCGTCCACGCGCATTCCACCTGGTCCGCCCGCATGAAGAGCGTCGCGTCGCCGCGGATCGCGTCGAGCAGCAGCGTTTCGTAGGCCTCGGGTACGGAGGCCTTGAACGCCTCCCGGTATCGGAACTGCATGTCTACTGCGCCCAGCAGAAGGCGGACGCCCGGCTGCTTGGCCTGTATCCGTGCGCCGATCCCCTCCTCCGGCTGGATCCGGAGGGTGATCCGGTTCGGCTGCCACCCCTCGACCGCAGCGGACGGAAAGAGCTGGAGCGGCGGGGAACGGAAGATGACGGAGACCTCGGAGACCTTCGCCTTCAGCCGCTTCCCCGTCCGCAGGTAGAACGGCACTCCCTGCCAGCGCCAGTTTTCGATGTTCAACTTGAACGCCGCGAAAGTCTCGGTGGCCGAATCGGGGGCCACGCGCTTCTCCTCCCGGTACCCCGGGACCTGCTCCCCGAGCACGGTCCCTCCCCGGTACTGCCCGCGGACGGCGACCCGGTGGACCTCGTCGCGATGGATCGGGCGGACCGCCCGCAGGACGTCGACCATCTTGTTGCGGACCTCGTCCGCGGCGAAGGAGATCGGCGGCTCCATTGCCATGAGGCAGAGGACCTGGAGGAGGTGGTTCTGCCCGACATCCCGCAGCGCCCCGGCGTTGTCGTAGAATTCGCCGCGGTCCCCGACGCCGACCGTCTCCGCGACGGTGACCTGCACGTGGTCGATGTAGCGCCGGTTCCATACCGGCTCGAAGAGGGAGTTGGCGAACCGGAAGGCGAGGATGTTCTGCACCGTCTCCTTGCCGAGGTAATGGTCGATCCGGTAGATCTGCGATTCGGCGAACATGCCGGAGAGCGACGCGTTCAGCGCCCGGGCCGACGCCAGGTCGCGCCCGAACGGCTTTTCGACGACGATGCGGTCTCGCGAGCAGTCCCGGCAGACGCCGAGGCGCGTGAGGGCCGCGGCGGCGGGTTCCATCACGGACGGCGGGACGGCGAGGTAGTAGACGCGGTTCGCCCGCCCTCCCCACGCCCCCTCGATCTCCGCGAGTTTCCGCTCGAGCCCCGCCCCCCCGGCGGGGTCCGTCAGGTCCCCGGGGACGTAGTAAAGGTCCCGGGCGAAGGCATCCCACGCCGCGCCGTCCGCCTTTCCCCGGCGGGAAAAGCGGTCGACCCCGTCTTTGAGCCGCGCCCGGAACGCCGCGTCGTCCAGGGCCTTGCGCGCCACTCCGATCACCGCGAACCGCTCCGGGAGGTGGCGGTCCTGCCGGAGGTTGAAGAGGGCGGGCACGAGCTTCCTCCAGGTCAGGTCTCCCCCGGCGCCGTAGATGACGAGGATCGTCGGATCGATCGAGGCGTTCCGCGGCATCGTCTCAAGCCCCCTTTCCGACCGGCTTCTCCGCGTGGCCCCCGAACTCGCGGCGCATCGCGGAGAGCAGGCGGTTCGCGAAGTCGGCCTGCCCCCGCGAGTCGAACCGCTGGAACAGCGCGGCCGCGAGGACGGGCACGGGGACCCCCTCGTCGACGGCCGCCTCCACCGTCCAGCGCCCCTCGCCGGAATCGGAGACGCGCCCGGAGAACCCGTCGAGCCCCGGGTCGCGGGCGAGCGCACGAGCCGTCAGGTCGAGCAGCCACGAGGTGATGACGCTCCCGCGGCGCCACAGTTCCGAGATGTCGGGGAGGTCGAAGTCATATCGGAAATGCCCGGGATGGCGCAGCGGCGCAGTCTCCGCATCGGCCTCGCGTCCCGCCGCCCCGACGCCGGCGTGCCGCAGGATGTTGAAGCCTTCCGCGTACGCGGCCATCATCCCGTACTCGATCCCGTTGTGGACCATCTTGACGAAATGCCCCGCCCCGCTCGGCCCGCAACGGAGGTACCCCCGGTCGGCCGTCGACCTTCCCGCGTCGCGGCCGGGAGTCCGCGGCGCGGAGTCCGCGCCCGGCGCCAGCGCCTCGAAGACCGGGGCGAGATGCTCCACGCCGTCGCGAGCGCCGCCGATCATCAGGCAGTAGCCGCGCTCCTTTCCCCAGACGCCCCCGCTCGTCCCGACGTCGAGGTAGCGGATCCCGCGGGCCGAAAGCTCGGCGTCCCGCCGGATGTCGTCCTGGTAATGCGAATTCCCCCCGTCCACGAGGATGTCGCCGGAGGAAAGCAGCGGGGCGACCTCGCCGACGACCTGGTCGACTACCGCCGCGGGAACCATGAGCCATACGACGCGCGGGGGCGCAAGCCGCGCGACCAGCTCCGCCGCGCTCGCGGCGGGGGCCGCCCCCTCGCCGGCCAGCGCCTCGACCGCCTTCGCGTCCCGGTCGTGGACGACGCACTCATGCCCGCGCCGCAGCAGGCGCCTCACCATGTCGCCCCCCATCCGGCCCGCGCCGATCATCCCGATCCTCATCGCGCACCTCCCCGAAGGCATCGCCTCGATTCGTCCCATCCATCATATATCCAAAAACCCGTCCCCCCCCCCTTGGCACGTTCGATGCTGCTTTATGGAAAGGGTTGATGAACGAGCTTCGGCGGAAGCGGATAAAGGGGGACAACATGAAAGAATACAGCCGCTTGTTCCTTCTCTCCCTGGTTTGCCTCGCGTGCCTGCTGATTGCATATCTGTATCCCGTGGGCCGGCTGGGCTCGATTTCGTTATTGCTGCTGTATATCGTGGTGGTGGCCGTTTACGCGCATTCCATCAACAAAAACCACTACCTCTGGCGTTAGCGGCGGGGGGAAAAAAAGAGCCCCGGACAGGCGTCCGGGGCTCTTCACCTTGTCGATGCGGCGACGCGAAAGCGCTACAGATACGCCTTCGTGCGCAATTCCTTCAGCGGGTCGACCGGCTGGCTGCCTTTCTCCTCGACAGGCGGCCCAGCGGTGTGTTTCAGCTTTCCCCTTTTCCGCACTTTGAAGAACAGGTCGGCGAGCACCACGGTCGCGATGATCGACGCGCCCACCATTATGAGTTCCATGATCCGCCTCGCACCCGTGATTTCCAGCCGGACCGGTACGGAAGACTTATCGGAAGAAACGCGGCATATCTTTACCCCGTACCGCATTCCGGGCACGGGATGAATCCGGGGGCCGCACGACATGAACGCGGTTCCCGACGTTTCCCGGCCCCTCCCGGCATTCCCCGGGACCGGGATTCCGCCCCGCGTGGCATACTACGTCCGGGGGCGGCCGCCGGGCGAGTCGCGGTCGATGGCGTTCGCGCGGGCAACGCCGGGGGAACCGGCCCCGGAAGCATTTGACGGGAGGAAGATATGGCGGCGGACCGGATCCTGTCCCTGGCGGCGGCGTGCGTCCTGGCGGTGACGGCCGCATCGGCCGGGTGCGCGCCCCTCGCCCGTCCCGCCGCTTCCGCCGCAGGGGGACAGGCCGCCGGAATAGGGGCCGGAATCGCGGAACCGGGCGACGCGGCCCGCCGCGAGGATATCCTCCGGGTCATGACCTCGGTCGCCGAATGGCAGCTTGCGGCCCCCTCGAAGCACCGGACGAACGACTGGCAGTGGGGCGTGTTCTGGGCGGGGCTGGCCGCCTTCGCCCCCGTCTCCGGCGACCCGGGGAGGTACTACGGGGCGATCCGCCGCAACGGCGAGGCGAACGGATGGAACCCCGGGCCGAGCCGCTTTTGCGTCGACGATTACGCCGTCGCGCAAAGCTACTTCCTCATCCATCGGATCGAGAAGGACCGGAACATGATCGCGCCGACGCTTTCGCGGATCGACGTCATGCTGGGGATGCCCTTCGACGAGCCGCTCGACTTCAGCCAGGAGAAGACCGACCGCGAGTGGGCGACGTGCGACTCCCTCTTCATGCTCCCGCCGGCCCTCGCGATGGCTTCCGCCGCCACCGGCGACCGCCGCTACGCCGGCCTCATGGACCGGCTCTGGTGGAAGACGACGGACTACCTGTACGACAGTGAGGAGCGGCTCTTCTACCGGGACAGCCGCTTCTTCGCGCTGCGCGAGCCGAACGGGCGCAAGGTCTTCTGGAGCCGGGGCAACGGCTGGGTGCTCGCGGGGACCGCGCGCGTCCTGCAGCAGCTGCCCGCGGACCATCCCGGGCGGCACAGGTACGTCCGCCTGTTCCGGGAGATGGCGCAAAGGATCGCCGGCCTGCAGGCAAGCGACGGGTACTGGCGCGCAGGGCTCCTCGACCCGGAAAGCTGGCCGGCGCCGGAGACCAGCGGCACGGGGCTGCACGTGTACGCGCTCGCCTGGGGAGTGAACGAGGGGCAGCTGGACCGCGCCGCCTTCGCTCCCGTGGTGCGCAGGGGATGGGCGGCGCTGGCCCGGTCCGTGCGGCCGGACGGCATGCTCGGGGACGTCCAGCCGGAGAGCGACCGGCCCGGGAAGACGACGGGCGACCGCACGGAGCTCTTCGGCGCCGGGGCGTTCCTGCTGGCCGGCAGCGAGGTGCTCCGGATGGAGGGCCCCTAGCCCAGCAGCTCCCGGACCTTCCGCGCCAGCTCCTTCATGGAGAACGGCTTCTGGATGAAGTACACGCCTTCCTCCAGCACGCCCTGGCGCGCGATGAGGTCCGCCGTGTAGCCCGACATGAACAGGTGCCGGGGGCCGGGACAGATGGCCAGCAGCCGCTTCGCGAGCTCCTTCCCGTTCATCTCCGGCATCACGACGTCCGTGACGAACAGGTCGATCTTCGGGTTTTCCCCGGCAAGGCGGATCGCCTCCCCCGGCGAGGCCGCGGTCAGCACCGCGTACCCCAGGTATGGAGCGGATCAGGGGGCGCAGCCGGCGGATCGCTTCCTCCCGGCCGATCTTTCCGTCGCGCGCCTGCGCCAGAACCGGCTCCGCGGCGTTGCGCGCCACCGAGACGATGTTGACCAGCCCCTGCCGGTATTGCGCCTCGACGCCTTCGAACAGCGTGTTCATGTACCTCTGGAACACGAACAGGAAAACCCCGATCGAAAGACAGACCAGCAGGGCGAGGAGGAGAAGCGGCATCCAGAGGGCCTTCGGGGCCTGCCGCTTCCCGCCGGAATGGCTTATGGACGCACCCTTCCCGGACCGTGGGACGCCTGGCGAAACGGCTCCCTAGATCCAGTATTCCGGGTACTTCCGGGTATTGGGGATGTTGTTGAAGAGCAGCGCGACGACCAGCAGGATCAGGGCCCCCGCGGCGACGGGCAGCAGGGCGTAGGAATACCCGAGGGCCTGGATCTTCGGGCCGCCGATCACGGCGATCAGCGACGTCGCCCCGGCGGGCGGGTGCAGCGTCTTGGTGGCGTGCATCGCCGCGATGGCCGTCCCGACGGCCACTCCTCCGGCCAGCCACGGAAAGGGATGAAGCAGCTTGAAGACGGTCACGCCGACGAGCGCGGAGACGACATGCCCGCCCACCAGGTTCCTCGGCTGGGCCAGAGGGCTTTTTATTGCGCCGAAGATGAGGACGGCGGAGGCACCGTAGGAAGCGATGACGAGCAGCCGGCCGGCGGGCGCCACGAAGTGATCGTTCAGGAACAGTACTGCGGCGATCCCGACGATGCCGCCTGCCCAAGACAGCAGGATCTCCCGAACGGAGACTCTCGGGGGGCTCTGGGTGCTCCCCTTCATCTTGCGAAAATAGTCCGCGATCATGACCGGATCCTCATCATGGCGTTCACGATGTCGCTGCGCGCGAGGATCCCCAGGAGGCGCCCCTCCAGATCCGTCACCGGCAGGCGGTTCACCTGCCTGCCGGCCAGCAGGTCGGCCAGCTCTGCCAGGGTGGCGTCGTCCCGAACCGTCAAGGCAGGGGAGGTCATGATCTCGCGCGCGGGCAGGTCGCGGACCCGCGTGCACATGCATCCCCCCGCACGGAGGCAGCCCGCCATCATGGTCATGAGGCTGCCGGACCTTCCTCCCAGCATCCGCCGGATGATGTCCTTCTCGGAGATGACGCCGACGACTTTCCCGTCCGTGCCGGCCACGGGAACGCCGGATACCCCGCCTTCGCTCATGGCCAGCACCACGTCCTCGAGCCGGTCCTCCGGAGACACCTTGACGACCTTCTCGTTCATGATGTCCCGCGCCTTCACCGAACGCGTGAACCGCTCCACGGCGAGCCGGAAGGCGATGCGGTACAGCTCCTTGAAATCCCCAGGGGTGATGTCGATGTAGGACGACAGCGACTTCATCGCTTCCATCACGTCGGCGTCGGTCAGACCTGCCACGGGAAGCCCCGTTCCGTTGCGCTCCGTATCTTTTTTCATGGCTGGAGGATACCAGCACCGCGGCGGCATGTCGACCCTGTTCGCACGGGTCCGGGAAGCCCCGCGGGATCCTGTTTTTCCCGCCCGATGCGGCCGTGTTTTGCGCGATACATTCTCATTATTAAAGAAAATTTTTAGCTAAAGAGTTCCCGGGTGCTACCGATAAGTTACGACAGGTGGCAAATTTTTGCCCAGGGAGATCGCGAAGGGAAACGACGTCGACGCGGAAAAAAAGCTCGGGGGAGCAAAACGATGAAGATGAAGCTGACGCTTTCGAGAAAAATGTACGGGCTGGTCGGAGTCATGTCGGCCATCATGATCATCGGAACCGTCGGGGCCGTCCTGTCACTCCGCTGGCTCCTGGGCTCCTACGAGACCCTGGTCCGGATCGACGTCGCCAGGTACGCCTCCTCCATGGAGGCGGAGCTCGCCCTGGCGAAATCCGTCCTCGCCACCAAGAACTACATGACCCGGATGGACGCGGGCAGCTCGGACGCGTTCCACGCGGAAATAAAGAAACTCAAGGAAAACATGAAGGGATACGCGAAGCTCGCCAAGACCCCGGAAGAGCGCGCGATACTCCAGAAGGTCGAGAAGGAGCTGGCCCCCTACGAGCAGAAGGGCAAGGAGATGCTGGAGGCGACCATGTCCGGAAAGGATCCCGTCACGGTCGACTCGCAGTACTCCAACATCGAAGTTCCGCTGATGGCCGCACTCACCGAAATGGGCGCGTCCACCATCAAGACGCAGAACCGCAACTTCGAGAGCGACGCGACGACCGCCAAGGCCGGACAGTGGGTGCTCATGGTCGGGCTCGTAGTCGGGGTCAGCTTCGCGTGGGCGTTCGCCTGGTTCATCATCAGCAAGATCCTCAAGTCGGTCTCGGGCCTGAGCGAGGTGACGGACAAGGCGGCCGGCGGCGACCTGACGCAGGACGTCCCGGTCCTCACGGGCGACGAGGTCGGCGTCATGGCCCAGGGGTTCAACAAGATGATGGAGGACCTCCGCAGGATCGCCGGCCAGATCAAGGGGATGACCAACACGCTGGCTTCCAGCTCCGAGCAGGTCTCCGCGACGACCGAGGCGCTCTCGAAGGGCGCCAAGGAGCAGAGCCGCCAGACCGAGCAGTCCGCCGCGGCGATCACCGAGGTCTCCCAGACGGTCATGGACGTCGCCAAGAACGCGGCCGAGGCCTCCAACTCCTCGAAGGAGATGAGCCGGATCGCGGGCGAGGGGCGCAAGAAGGTCGAGGACACCGTCACGGGCATGCACGGCATCGCCACAACGGTCAAGGAGTCCGCGAACACGGTGGGCGAGCTGGGCAAGGCGAGCAAGGAGATCGGCGCGATCATCAACACGATCAACGACATCGCGGACCAGACGAACCTCCTGGCGCTGAACGCGGCGATCGAGGCGGCGCGGGCGGGCGAGTCCGGCCGGGGCTTCGCGGTGGTTGCCGACGAGGTGCGCAAGCTGGCGGAGCGCACGGGGAAGGCGACCAAGGAGATCGCGACGATGATCGAGAAGATCCAGGAAGAGACGGCGCGCTCCGTGAACGGGATGCAGACGGGGATCGTGGAGGTCGAGAAGGGCGTAACCCTGGCGGAAGAGGCGCGGTCGGCCCTCGAGCGGATCGTCGCGGCCTCGACGGTCTCCACCGACATGATCCAGCGGATCGCGACGGCCGCCGAGCAGCAGTCCGCCGCCACCGAGCAGATGTCGTCCAACATGGAAGGGATCGCCAACATCACGCGGGAGACCGAGACGTCGATCGAGCAGAT
>DCUH01000016.1:39771-44728 GCA_002327765.1 bacterium UBA2219
GGGGGGCCCCGCCTCCGTCACGCCGGTTTCGACACGATCGCCATCCCGTCCGCCAGCGCCCCCTCCAGGTCCAGGGGGAACCCGTTCCCGTCCTCGACGCGCACTTCGCCCCCGAGCGCGCGCTCGTACAGCGACTGGTCGCTCGCGATGAGGGCGTGTCGAACCCGCATCCCCCTGTGGAGCGACACCGGACTGCCGTTCACGAAAACCCGGACCCGCTCTTCCATCCTGATCCTCCCCCTTATCGGACGACCGTGATCCGCCCTTCCACGCGGGGGCTGACGGGCGAACGGGTCCGCAGGTATTCGAGGACCGCGTCCCGGAAATTGCCGCCCGCCGCCGCGCCGGTCCCTTCCCGGAACGCGTAGAACCGGTCGCCGCCGGCCGCCAGGAAATCGTTCACCGCCGCCCGGTACCTCCTCTTAGGGTCCAGCGGCGCCCCTCCGATGCGTACGTCCGAAACGCGGCTCCCCGCGGGCCTCGACAGGTCCGCCCGGAACGCGACGCCCGACACCTGGAGCATGCCGCTTTCGAGCGTCGCTCCCCTCTCCAGCGCCGACACGATCCCGTTCCCCGTGAGCTCGACGGTCATGAGGGTGTTCTCGAAGGGGAGCATGGTGTACACCTGCTCCAGGGTGATCTCCCCCCCGGGAAGGTCGGCGCGGATCCCGTAGGCGTTCATGAAGGCGACGTCCGCCCCCGTCGCGGAACGCGCCGCGTCGCACAGCAGGTTCCCCACGTTGGACTCCGCGTTGTCGTCCCGCACGAGATCCACGTCCGACTTTCCGACCACCCTGCGGAATTCCCCCGCCAGCCGCGCGCGGTAGCTTCCCACGATCCGGGCGATCTCCGGATCCTCCGGGGCTCCGGGCGCCGCCAGGACCGGAAGGAGCCCGCTGCCGGAGTCGGCATGGGAAACCGACCCGTTCTTCGGGTCCGCCTCGAGGCGCACGACGCCGAGATACATCCCGTGGGAGCCGGCCTGGGCCACCACGGTCCCGCCGATCCGGACAGGCTTCGTCACGGCCGTGTGGGTGTGCCCCCCGACGATCACGTCGATGCCCGGGACGGCCGAAGCCAGCTTCCGGTCCTCCTCGAACCCGAGGTGGGAAAGGACGACGACCACGGAGACCCCCTTCGACCGGACCTGCCGCACGACCTCCGGAAGCGCGGAGACGGGCTCGAGGAATAACAGCCCCTCCACGTTGTCGCGCTTCGTCGTGTACGGCGTGTCGGGCGTGCTGACGCCGACGACGGCGATGCGAACCCCCTTCCTCTCGAGCAGCACATACGGAAGGATCCCGGGGAGCAGGCGTCCCGCGTTGTCGGTGACGGTCGCGGACAGGAACGGGAACGAGGCCCCGGAGCGCAGCCTCCGCAGGACGTCCTGCCCCCAGTCGAACTCGTGGTTCCCGAGCGCCATCGCGTCGAAGACCAGGGTGTTCATGATCTCGAGGACGGGGGCGCCGTGGAACAGGTTGGAAGCCGGGGTCCCCTGGAACATGTCGCCGGCGGAGAGGAGGACGGTCCCGCCGGGGTCCTTCTCCCGCTCCTGCCGGATCCGCCCCGCGAGCAGGGCCGCCCCGCCGGTCGGGACGTTGTCGATCCCCGGCTTCGGCTTTGCCGGCTCCAGCCTCCCGTGGAAATCGTTCACGTGGAGGATGGCGATGGAAACGCCCGGAACGGGTTCGGCCGCCCCGGGATATGGGAAAACAAGGAAAATCAACGCGACAAGGAAGAACGCCGCACGTCTCATGGAACCCCTCCATACCGAGGCAGACAGTATTTCGCATCGCACCCCCCGGTTCAACCCGTTTCCCCCCTTCCTTGGCAGCGTGGTGCCGATGCTCGACATGCGGGTGAGGTTCGGCATGATCGAGCCGGCGCCGCGCATCGGCACGAAGCTTAAAAAAACGAGT
Organism: bacterium UBA2219; assembly: GCA_002327765.1. Lineage (GTDB taxonomy): Bacteria > Desulfobacterota > Deferrimicrobia > Deferrimicrobiales > Deferrimicrobiaceae > UBA2219. The sequence continues at coordinate 41,691 of DCUH01000016.1, forward strand.
TCATCAAGGGGATGGGGAAGCGGGACGACCGGTTCATCATCCTGGAGGGGCCCTCCCCTCCTTCCGCTTTCTCTCTTCAGCGGGGGGAAACGGGGGACTAACGACCCGTGATCGCCGCCGCGATCGCCCGGGCCAGCTCCGCACGGGTAAACGGCTTCTTCAGGAAAGGCGCCCCCTCCTCGAAGATGCCGCGATCCGACATCTCTTCGGCCGTGTAGCCCGATATGAACAGGACCTTCGCCCCGGGCCGCAGCGACCGCACCTTCCTCCACAGCTCGGTGCCTTTCATCCCCGGCATCATCACGTCGGTCACCAGGAGATCCACGGAGAAACCCGGCTTGCCGAACAGGTCCAGGGCCTCGTGAGGGGACACCGCGCAGACGACCCCGTATCCCAGCCCTTCGAGCTGCCGGAGCACCAGCTTGCGCACCATCTCGTCGTCTTCCACCAGGAGGACGGAACGCGCGGCGGGATCCGCCCCGGCTTCCCCCGCCGGCGCGGGCGCTTCCCCGGAGCCGCCGTCCTGCGCCATCCGCGGGAAGTAGACGCGGAATACGCTCCCTTCCCCCGGCTCGCTGTCGGCCTCGATGAACCCGCCGCTCTGCTTCACGATCCCGTAGACGGTCGGAAGGCCCAGGCCGGTGCCTTTTCCCACGCCCTTCGTGCTGAAAAAGGGCTCGAAGATGTGCGACAAGGTTTCCCGGTCCATGCCGGCCCCTTCGTCGGAGACCGTCAGCCGGACATAATCTCCGGGGGCCAGGGAGAAGCCCTTCCGGTCGCACCGTTCTTCGATGCGCTCGTTGACCGTGCCGATCGTCAACCGGCCCCCGCCCGGCATGGCGTCCCGCGCGTTGACCGCCAGGTTCAAAAGGATCTGGTCCATCTGCGCCGGGTCGACCAGCACGTTCCAGAGATCCTCCCCGGGAAGGAAGTCGACGCGGACCTCGTCGCCGAGCACCTTGCCAAGGGTCCTCGCCATCGCCGCGACCTGGTCGTTCAGGTTCACGGCCTTCGGGGCGAGGATCTGCCGGCGGGAAAAGGCGAGTAGCTGGGCCGTGATGTCCCTGGCGCGCCCCCCGGCCTTCTCGATCTCGTCCGCGTACTTCCGCACGGGGTCGCCTCCGGGGATGCGGCTGCGCATCAGGTCCGCGTAACCGAGGATGATGGACAGCAGGTTGTTGAATTCGTGCGCCACGCCCCCGGCGAGCCGCCCGACGGTTTCCAGCTTCTGCGATCCACGCAGCGCCTCCTCGATCTCCTGCCTCTCCCGTTCGGCCGCTTTCCGTTCCGTCACGTCCAGGATCGTCCCGATCATGCGGACCGGCGTTCCCTGCCCGTCGAGCTCCAGCTCGCCGAGGCCGTGCACCCACCGTTCCTCCCCGTCGGACCTTCGGACGATCCTGTACTCCTTGTCGAAGCGGTTGCGGCCCCCGACGACGTACCTCTCGAGGTAGTCCCTCATCTGCTCCCTCTGCTCGGGGACGACGAGCCCGGTCCACCCGGCGACGTCCTTCGGATACCCGCCGTCGATGCCGAAGATCTCGTCCAGGACGTGCGAGCCGACCCACTTTCCGGACGGGATGTCCAGCTTGTAGGACCCCAGGCGCGCCACCTCCTGCGACCTCCTCAGGAAATACTCGCTGTCCCGAAGCGCCTCCTCGATCTCCTTCCTGGCGGTGATGTCCGTGTGCGTGCCCACCATGCGCACCGGTTTTCCTTCCTCGTCCCGCGCGACGATTTTCCCGGTCGAATAAATCCACTTGTAGGCGCCCGACCGGGTGCGCTGCCGGAACACCAGCGAATAGCCCCCGGCGTCGCCGTAGTAGTAGGCGCGGAATTTCCCGACGACGGAGTCCCTTTCCTCCGGGTGCAGCATCCCCATCCACGAATCGATCGTCAGACGGAACGTCGCCGGATCGTACCCCAGCATCGAGGCGTACTCCGGGCTGACCGTGACCTCGCCCGTCAGGAAATCCACGTCGTACAATCCCTGGTTCCCGGCCTTCAGGGCGAGCCGCAGCCGCTCCTCGCTTTCGCGCAGCGCCTCCTCCGTCCACAGGTCGGTGGAGACGTCGTGGATGAAGGCGACGACGGGACCGTCATCGGGGGTTTCCGCCCGGTGGATTATCACCGTCGCCCGGAAAAGGCTCCCGTCCTTTTTGCGCAGCTCCCGAACGGATTTGGAAGCGCAGCCGGCCGGCACATTCCCGAAGCACGCCTTCCGGCTCTCTTCGGTCGACCGGGGATCGATGTCGGAAAGCGACAGAACGGCCAGCTCTTCCGGCGGATACCCGAACAGCTCGCAGGCCTGCCTGTCGGCGGAAAGAACCTTCCCGTCCGGGGCGAACCGCACCACAGCCACCGCCTGGCCGTTGTGGGGCTTGTTTTTCCGGTCGGGCATCGACCCCTCCGATTAAATATCAATAATAAATAGTATTTTCCCGCATGCTTTCCGCGCGCAAGCGTTTTATTCATCGCCTGCGCCGAAGGAAATCCCCGTTTCCCGAAGAAAAAAAGCGGGGGGAAGAATTCTCCTCCCCCCGCTATATTTCCTGGCTGGTCGTTACGCTACTTCTTGCCGCCGCATCCGCAGGTCTTGCACATGTCGCCCTCCCTCGTACGTTCTTTCCTGAATCCCTTATTTACGTATTGGATGCCCACCGCCCGCGAAAGATTCTTGATATCGCTTTCCTTTAAATATATTCGAAAGCGATACCGATAAGCTTGTCGGAGATTGGAATGATGACATTCCGGAGGAGATGGAGACGATCCCTTCGAAGCTGACCGCCGACGCCGTTCTGGAGAAGGCGAGCGTGAAGTCGATGGTGAAGACCACCGAGAAGGTCGTGGTCGTGGGCGCGTCCACCGGCGGGACGGAGGCGCTGCGGGAATTCCTCGAGGTGCTTCCCGCCGACACCCCCGGAATCGTCATCGTCCAGCACATGCCCGAGCATTTCACCGCCGCCTTCTCGTCCCGCCTCGACGGCCTCTGCCGCATCACGGTGAAGGAGGCGGCCGACAACGACACGGTGATCCGC
>DCUH01000016.1:44736-66345 GCA_002327765.1 bacterium UBA2219
TCGGCGGCGCGCTACGCCGGGAAGAACGCGGTCGGGGTCATCATGACCGGGATGGGCGACGACGGCGCCCGCGGGATGCTCGAGATGAAGGAGGCGGGGGCCACGACCATCGCCCAGGACGAGGCGTCCTGCGTCGTCTTCGGGATGCCCCAGGAGGCGATCAAGCGCGGCGGCGTCGACAAGGTCCTGCCGCTCGACAGGATCGCACCGGCCGTCCTCAAGCTCTGCGAATAGTCACCACTTGCTCTGGACGCCCGCCATGTGGTTGGCGGGCCCGTGCCCTTTCCCGATCTCCGGACCGCTCCGGATCGCCTCCGTGATGTATTCCTTCGCGCGCCTCACGGCCTCCGGTACGGAGAGCCCCTTGGCGAGCCCGGCCGCGATGGCGGAGGCGAACGTACACCCCGTGCCCTGGGTGTTCCGCGACTTCATCCAGGGCGAGGTCAGGAGCACCAGGTCCGCGCCGTCGCAGAGCACGTCGACCGCCTTCCCCTCGATGTCGAGGCTTCCCCCCTTGAGGACCACGTAGCCGCACCCGAAGCCGGCGAGCTCGCGCGCGGCCGCCTTCATGGAGTCGAGATCCCGGACCTTACGGTCCAGGAGCGCCGCGGCCTCGAACAGGTTCGGGGTGATGACCGTGGCCAGCGGCAGCAGCTCGTCGCGGATCGCGTCGCGGGCGTCCTCGGACAGGAGGGGGTCGCCGCTCTTCGCGACCATCACCGGGTCGACGACCAGGTTGGGGATGCGAAACTCCCGGGCCGCTTCAGCGACCGCCCGGACGATCGGGGCGTTCGACAGCATGCCGGTCTTGGCGGCGTCGGTCCCGATGTCGACCATGACGCTTTCGATCTGCTTCCGGACGAACTCCGGGGAGACGTCGAAGATCCCCTGCACGCCGACGGTGTTCTGGGCCGTAAGCGCCGTGATGGCGGACATGCCGTGGACGCCGAAGGCCATGAAGGTCTTGAGGTCGGCCTGGATGCCCGCCCCTCCCCCGCTGTCGGATCCCGCGATGGTAAGCGCCCTTTTCATCCCGATCGTCCCTCCTTCCCGAAAAACCCGTCACCCCTTCCGGAAATGGTCCCAGCCGGCCGGCTTCAGGGGGGTCTTCCTCCCGCGCGCGTCGACCAGGCAGTACCCCGCCCTCTTCCCGACGATCTTCCCGATCTCGGTCACCGGGATCCCCGTTTTCCCGGGAAGGGCCCGGATCTTCCGCTCCGGGACGTCGGGCGGGACGGTGAAGAGCAGCTCGTAGTCCTCCCCGTTGTGCAGGGCGAGGTCGAGGACGGAACGGCCCGAGATCTCCGCGATCTCCCCGATGCGCTCCGGAAGCGGCAGGCATGCCGCGTGGATCTCGGCTCCCACCCCGCTCTTCTCGCAGATATGGTACAGGTCTCCCGCCACCCCGTCGCTTAAGTCGATCATGCCGGAGGCGATGCCCGCCCGGGCGACCCGCTGCCCCATCTCCACCCGCGGGACCGGCTGGACGTGGCGCCTCACCAGCTCCGCGTACTTCCGGGGGACCTTTTTCCCGAACGCCTTGAGCGCCTCCATCCCCGCGCCCGACGCCCCCAGCATCCCCGTGACGAAGATCCGGTCCCCGGGGCGGGACTTGTGGCGGGTGAGCACTTGGGACGCGGCGATCTCCCCCACGAGCGTCACGTCGACGACCAGCTCCTCCTTCGTCCTCGCCAGATTCCCCCCGATGACGTAGGCGCCGTGCTCCGCCATCTCGTCGCGCATCCCCTCGAACAGACGGTCGAAGCTCTCCACGGGCAGCTCCGCCGGAAGCCCCAGCGACACCAGCGCGTACGTGGGCTTCCCTCCCATGGAGGCGATGTCGCTCAAGTTCACCGCCATGGAGCGCCGCCCCACCCGGTACGGCGTGGTCCGGTCGAACAGGAAATGGCGCCCTTCCACCTGGATGTCGCAGGTCAAAAGCAGCGCGCGCCGCCGGTCGATTTGCACCACCGCGGTGTCGTCCCCGATGTCGACCAGCAGGTCCCTGTTTCCCGAAACGGGGAGGATCCTGCGGATCCGGTCGATCAGGTTGAACTCCCCGGTCTGCCCGACCGTTCTGCGGATCTTCTTCAACTCCGGCGCCCTCCTGTGGTTTTCAGCAGCTCCTTCATCCCGCGGGCCGCCTGCTCGATGTCGTCCGCCCCGACGATGTCGGAGATCACCGCGACGGCGTCCGCCCCCGCCTCCAGCACGCTGCGGGCGTTCCCCGACTTGATCCCGCCGATCGCCACGATGGGAAGGCGGCACACCGCGCGGATCGGGGCGATCATCCCGGGCCCCTTGGGCGATCCCGCGTCCGCCTTGGTCCCGCGCGCCTCGAAGATCGGGCCGACGCCGATGTAGTCCGCGCCGTCCTTCTCCGCCCGGAGCGCCTCCTCGGGGAGCTCCGTCGAGACCCCCAGGATCATCCCGGGCGGGAGGAGGCGGCGCGATACGGAGGCGGGCATGTCGTCCTGCCCCACGTGGAGGCCGTCGGCGCCGACGGCCAGCGCGATGTCGAGCCGGTCGTTGATGATCAGGGGGATCCCCGCGTCGCGGGTGAGCTTCCGCATCGCGAGGGCGATCCGGTACAGCTCCCCGCTGGGGGAGCTCTTGTCCCGGTACTGGATGACGTCGGCCCCGCCCCGGATCGCCTTCTCTGCGACCTCCAGGTGGGACCGCCCCCGGCTGACCTTCTCGTCGGTGACGACGTAGAGCCGCCACGCCTCCGGGCGGATGTCCGCGCTCATGGCCACTCCTCCATCTTCCAGCTCATGTCGAAGAACAGGTGTTCGTAGCGCGCGCTGGTCTCATAGAGACGGTGCCACCGCTCCTTCCATCGCGCGGGAGCGCCGTCGGCGTGCGCGTTCATCCGGTCGATCAGCCAGTCGGCGAACTTCTCGAACTCCTCCGAGGAATACTGGACGACCCAGTCCTTCAGGAACGGGTCGCCGGGGAGCCCCCGTTTTTTGAGCTCCTTCGCGATCTCCACGTAGCCGCAGGTGCACGGCACCAGCACCGCGAGGATGTCGGCCAGGTCGCCTTCGAGGCAGGTGCGCACCAGGTAGTCGGTGTAGGCCGAGGTGATCATCGCCTTCCGGGTCGCCTCCAGCGCCTCCCCCGGGATGCCATAGGCGGCGCACGTCTTCCGGTGGAGCTCCATCTCCGTGTTCAGCGTGACGTTCAGCAGCTCGGCGAAGGTCCCCATGTCCGAAAGGAGGGAGGCCTTCGCGGCGGCCAGCCCGAACACCCGGCTGAAATCGATCAGGTAGACGTAGTCCTGCTTCAGGTAGAACTCGAAGCGCTCCCGGGAAAGGGTGCCGTCGCCGATCCCCCGCACGAAGGGATGGTCGAGGACCGCCTTCCACACGGGATCGGTTTCCCGACGCATCTCCCCGTAGAACCCGGGCTCCGCAAGAGGATTCTCCTTCATCCGGACCTCCCTCCGCCCCGCTACCGGCCCTGGGACGCCGCCTTCCCGAAGGCGGACCAGAACGGATCGACCTTCGGGTGGATCAGCTCGCGGGACACACCGTTCTCGAAGTACCTCATCCCTTCCTTCGCGTCGACGACCTCGCCCACCATGCTCGCCGGGATCCCCTTGTCGCCCAGCCGCCGGACCGCTTCTTTCGCCTTGTGCGGCCGGCAGGTGAATATCAGGCTCCCTTCGCTGATCGACGAGTACGGGTCGATGCCGAACAGGTCGCAGACCTTCCGGACGGCGTCCTGCACGATGATCTTGTCCTTGTCGATCGCCATGCCCACCTTCGACGCCAGGGCGATCTCGAACAGCCCGCCCCAGACGCCGCACTCGGTCGCGTCGTGCATCGTGGTGATCCCTTCCTCCCGCACCCCGACCTCGACCGCCGTCATGGCGTCCTCGACCACCGACATCTGCCAGAAGATCTCCTCCGCCTCCTTCGCCACCTTTTCCCCGTACCGCTGCGCGACCTTCTGCGGGAACGTGACTGCGAACAGCCCCGACGCCTCGATGGCCGCCCCCTTCGTGATGACGACGACGTCGCCCGGCCGCGCCATCGTGGGCGTCAGGTACCTGTCCTTGTCCCCCACGCAGATCACGGTCGCCCCCCCGATCATCGGGTAATCGCATCCCTCGTAGCGGCCGGTGTGCCCGGTGATGATGGACATGCCGATCTTCTCGCATTCCCGGTGCATCACCGACCACATCGCCTCGAAACCCTCCCGGTCCATGGACAGCGGGAGGTTCAAATCGATCGTGATGTACGTCGGGCGGATGCCGGACGTGGAGGCGTCGGAGGCGAGGATGTGAATCGCGAACCAGCCGGACCGCTCCCACCCGTAGGGCGGGACGACGAAGACGGGGTCGGTGGTGACCACCATCACCTTCCCGTTCCCCAGGTCGGCGACTCCCACGTCGACGCCGTGCTGCGGCCCCACGAGGACCTCCGGACGCTTCCGGCCGAGCTGGGGAAGGATGATCTCGTCGAAGATCTCGGAGGAGATCTTGCCGATGTGCGGCATCTGCGTTTTCACGGCTTCCTCCGGGGATGGGGATGTCGGGCGCCGGGACCGGCGCCGGCCGGTCAACAGTATACCCGCGCAGGCGCCGGAGGGGGGATATTCCTCCCGGGCCTACAGGCTCCCGGCCGAAAAGGTGTTGCAGCGGTTCACATCGCCCGACTCGATCCCGACCCGGAACCACTTCACGCGCTGCGCGGAGCTGCCGTGGGTGAAGGAATCCGGGACGACGTACCCGCCTCCCCGCCGCATCATCCGGTCGTCCCCGACGGCGGAGGCGGCGTTCATCCCTTCCTCCACGTCGCCTTCCTCCAGGATCCCGCGCGCCTTATCCGCCCCGTGCGCCCAGACGCCGGCGAAGCAGTCCGCCTGCAGCTCCATGCGGACGGAGATCCGGTTCGACTCCGCCTCGCCGGCCCGGGCGCGGGCCGCCTGGGCCTTTTCCATGATCCCCAGCAGGTTCTGGACGTGATGCCCCACTTCATGGGCAATCACGTAGGCCTGCGCGAAATCCCCCCCTGCCTGGAGACGGCGCTCCATCTCCTTGAAGAATCCGAGGTCGATGTACAACTTCTGGTCCGCGGGGCAATAGAAGGGGCCGACGGCAGCCTGCGCGAACCCGCACGCAGACTGCACGGCGTCCGTGAACAGGACCAGTTTCGGCGGCCGGTAGGTCTGACCGCCGCGGCGGAACAGGTCGCCCCAGACGTCTTCCGTGCTGGCGAGCACCGCGGAGGCGAAATCCGCCATCCGGTTCTCCTCGGCCGACCGGGCGCCGGTCGAGGCCTCCTCGGTGACCTGCTCCTCCGCGGGTCCGCTCGACATGAAGATCCGGGGATCGATCCCAAGGTACAACGCGGCGATCACCAGGAGGATCGTCCCGATTCCCCCGCCCACGCCGACGGCCTTCCTCGATACCCGGATCCCCCGCCGGTCCTCCACGTTGTCGCTGCGACGCTCGCCTCCGATGCGCATGGCACCCTCCTTATCTTGAGGTCATGACCGGATTGCGACGTTGTCGGCGCCGTATTTCTCGAGGTTACCAGAAAGAGGATGTTTCCGGTCAATTAAGGGAACCGCCCCGTAATCCCGACCCCTGCGACCCACAGGAAGCTCTACTGACAAAAAAGGGCACCTATCAGGGTTAAAGACTGACAATTTTGGGCCCCCATGGCCTCCCGCGCCCGATATATCACATAAGAATTCAATTCGATTAAATATTTTTATTTTATCTCCTGGCACGATTCTTTCATGATATGGAACAAAGCCAAACCGAAAACAAGGAAGGGTTATGAAATACCATCGACAGCCGGAGAATAAAACTAAACTATCAGGATGGATTTCCCAAAATAGAATAATAAGACAACCTGTTACAGAATGAAATTCACTTAAATAATTCAAATACTCTATAACGCTTACAACATTCACGTTCATCAACAGAAGCGACCAAAAGGAGCGGCGCATGGCCTGGAAACGAACGACGGGATTCCTCGTTGCCGCATGGCTCGTCTTCGGTATCGCCGCCCCCGTTTCCGGAACCGCCGGCGACCACCGGCTGATCCGGGGGATCGTCGACTACACGGATGAAGACCGGATCACGATCGGAAAGCACGGGTACGACATCGCCGGGGCGCCGACCCTCAATGCGGACGGCACGGCGCACGAGCGGGGGAGCGCCCTCCGCGGGAAGCTGGTGGAAATCCGGTATTTCAAGGGGAAGATCGTTTCGGTGACGGTTTTCCGCCCGATGCCCTACTGACCGGAGGTGCCATGAAATCTTTCGCATATGCCCTCAAGAACCGCGGGAAGGCCGTTTTGCCGGTCCTGGCGATCCTCGCCCTGGCCGCGTTCCCTGCCTCCCTGCGGACCGCCGGCGCGGCCATGACCGACTATTGCCAGGTCCCGCCGTACGTCATCCAGAACCTCCCCCCGAACGTGCTGATCGTGCTGGACATCTCGGGCAGCATGATGAACTTCGCCTACTACGACGGCTTCAACACGCCCGACGTCACCACCGACGACAACGACTGCTCGAACTCCGGCGACCCGTGCACGGGATACAACTACACAGGCCGCTCGGCCACACATCGGTATTACGGCTATTTCGACCCGAACAAGTGGTACGTCTACTCCAGCAACGTGTTCAACCCGGTCTCCGGGACGATGGACAACGTCGCGAAGCAGTCGAACTACTGGTCCGGCGACTTCCTGAACTGGCTGACGATGCGCCGGATCGACGTCATGCGGAAGGTCCTCACCGGCGGCCGCCCCAGCGGCACCAAGATCGACGCGGAAGTCCCGGACTGGTCGGGGCGCGGGATCTACAAGCGGGTCACCGCAGCGGAGGCCAACGCGTACACCCCCTATACCTCCGCGGTGGACTTCATCTTCGACACGGGCAGCTCCGGCACCTCCGAGTTCGACGTGGAGAGAATTTCCGACGGCCATACGCTGGCCAGCAGCATCGACGTGAAGGTCACCGTGCCGCTGCCGGTGGAAGGGGTCCTGCAGAACGTCGTAGGCGCCAGGGCGCGCGTCGGGCTTTTCTTCTACAACGAAAACGAAGGCGGGAAGGCCATTGTCAATGTCGGAAAGGACGTCGGCACGAAGAGCAGCCTTTCCGAGACCATCAACCAGATCAACCTCTCGCGCCCGAACACGAACACCCCGCTGGCAGAGGCCCTTTGGTCCGCCACCGGCTATTTCGCGCGGCAGACCTCCATTTCGGGATATTCCAGCCCGTCGGGAAGCGGCCCCCTCTACAATAGCGCGGACTACGGGGTAAACAACAACCAGGACGCGATGAACTTCGGCACCGGAGGCAGCCCCCGGTACCCCGTCTGCCAGAAGAACTTCGTCCTGCTCCTCACCGACGGCGAGCCGTGCTCCGACGGAAATATCCCCACCAACATCAAGAGCTTTCCGTCCGGGAAATCGGGCTTCAACTGCACCGGCCAGAGCTGCCCTGCCACCAGCGGGACGGGCTGGTCGTTCCCCGCGGACGACCTGACCCTGGATGCATGCTACGGCAGCGGCAGCGCGTCCGCGCACGGCGACGAGGCGGGGCTGGAAGACGTGGCCCTCTTCATGCACATGACGGACCTGCGCAACAGCCCGACGATCGGCTACGACAACATCGCAGGGTTCCAGAACCTCACGATGTACACGGTGTTCGCCTTCGGGCAGGGCTCCACACTGATGAAGTACGCGGCGATCAACGGCGGGTTCGAGAACTCCGGGCCCACCGATCTTCCTTCCACGGGATCCCCCTCCAACTGGGACAAGAACGGGGACGGCGTGCCCGACACCTATTTCGAGGCGACGGAAGGGGCCGAGCTGGAACGGGCGGTGCGAGACGCGTTCTCCAGCATCCTGAAGCGCGCCTCCTCCGGCACCGCGGCGTCGGTGTTGGCCTCCGGCGAAGGGAGCGGAGCGAACCTCATCCAGGCGGTGTTCTATCCCCGGCGGAGCGTCGGCAACGACATCATCTGGTGGACCGGCTCCCTGCAGAACCTTTGGTACTACGTAGATCCCTTCTTCACCACCGCGTCCATCCGGGAAGAGACGACCGCGGACTCCATCCTGAACCTGAAGAACGACTACATCGCCGAGTACTACTACGACACGGCGGCCCAGCTCACCAAGGTCAAGCGGTGGACGGACCCCAACGGCGACGGCGTCAAGGACAACACCGCGACGACGCTTCCGTTCGAGAACATCTCCAGCCTCTGGGAAGCCGGGAAGCGGCTCTGGCAGAGGGACCTTTCCTCCAGCCCGCGAACGATCTACACCACGCTCGACGGCTCCTCGTTCACGAACTTCAACACGTCGAACGCGGCGACGCTCACGCCCTACCTGAAGCTCGACGCGGGCGACAACGCGGTCCAGGTCATCGGCTACGTCCACGGTGTCGACAACACGGACGACCTGACGCTGCGGCCGCGGACGGTGACCTTCGGCTCGGACAACAATGTGTGGAAGCTGGGGGACGTGGTCAATTCGACCCCAAGGATCGTCGGGGGCGTCCCCCTGAACAAGTACGACACGAACAATTCGGACCTGACGTACAGGTCGTTCATCAGCGACAACGCCTACAAGAACCGCGGGATGGTGTTCGCGGGCGGAAACGACGGCATGCTCCACGCCTTCCGGCTCGGGAAGCTTAACCTGTCCTGGACCGGGAAAGCGCTGTGGGAGAAGGCGAAGATCACCAACCCGGTATCCGGCACGACGCTGGGGGACGAGGCGTGGGCGTTCATCCCGAAAAATGCCCTCCCGTACCTGAAATACCTCAAGGACCCCGAATACTGCCATCTCTACTACACCGACCTCGCGCCGTTCGTGATCGACGTCAGCCTCGGCACCTCCTCCACCGCGGTCCGGACCGCGTCGAGCTGGAAGACCGTCCTCATCGGCGGCATGCGGACCGGCGGCGCGTGCGACAACTCCGCCGCCTGCACGGCGGCGAACAACTGCGTCCGGACTCCGGACGGCGGCGGCGTGGGGTACTCCTCGTACTTCGCGCTCGACGTGACGGACCCGGAAAGCCCGTCCCTGATGTGGGAATTCACGGCCCCCGGCCTGGGATTCGCCACCACGGGGCCGGCGGTCGTCCGGATCAACGCGGTGAACGGCACCACCGGCCTGCGCGACCGCTCCCTGAACGGCGAGTGGTACGCGGTGTTCGGGTCCGGCCCCACCGGGCCGATCGACAACACGAGCAACCAGTTCCTCGGGCGGTCGAACCAGAACCTGAAGTTTTTCGTCGTCGACCTGAGGACCGGCGCGCTGATGCAGACGATCGACACGGGGATCAATTACGCCTTCGCCGGGTCGATGATCAACAGCGTGGCGGATTTCGAGATCGACTACCAGGACGACGCCATCTACGCGGGGTGGACGGAACGGGCGGGATCGAGCGGCTCCTACACGTGGACCAAGGGCGGCGTCGGCCGGATCCTGACGAAGGGCGCCACGCCCGGCGCCGGCTCCTGGGCCTTCAGCAAGGTCATAGACAACATCGGCCCGGTCACCTCTTCCGTGGCCCGCCTCCAGAGCAGGACCTACAGCACGAACTGGCTCTTCTTCGGCTCCGGGCGGTACTTCTACGAGATCCCCGCGACGTTGACGGTCACCACCCCCGAGGTCGACGACAGCGCCGGGCAGCAGCGGCTGTTCGGGATCAAGGAGCCGTGCTTCACCTCGAACAACTCGATCAACACGAGCTGCACCGACACAATCACCTTCTCGACCTCGTCCCCTCCAATCGACAACGTTACGAACGTCGCCAACGTCCCCACGGAGATCGTCGCGAATTCCGCCGGATTCAAGGGGTGGTTCATCGACCTGGATCCCTCCGGGAACTACACCCACGACGACGTCTCCCGGACCTACCGTTCCGAGCGGGAGATCACCGACCCGCTCGCCACCACCTCGGGAGTGGTCTACTACACGACCTTCAAGCCGTACGGCGACGAATGCGCCCTCGGCGGCAAGAGCTTCCTGTGGGCGGTCCGCTACAACTCGGGGGGCGCCCCCTCCGCCGCCGTACTGAAGGGGAAGGCGCTGGTCCAGGTGTCGACGGCCAGCGTGGAGCAGCTCGACCTGTCCACCGCCTTCACGGGGGCGGGCGAGCACAAGGGCGGGCGCAGGACCGGCGCTCTCGAGGGGGTGCCGCCCATAGCGCAGGGGCTGGCGCTCCTTTCGCAGCCGCCGCCCGTGAAGCGGATCCTGCACACGATCGAGAGGTGACGCAGTGGCGCGAGAAGCGGATACCACGACGTGGCGCGGGGGATTCTCCCTGGTGGAGCTCCTGGTCACCCTCGCCGTGCTCACGATCCTGTTGACGATGGCGGTCACGACGTTCCGGGGCCTCGACGAGAAGTACGACGTGGAATCGGAGACGAAGCAGCTCTTCAGCGACCTGATGGAAGGGCGCGCGCGGGCCTCCCAGCGGTACCGGGTCGTTTTCGTCCAGCTCGCCGGGAACGGCTATTCGACCCACGAGGACACCTTCACGGCACCGGACGGGAACGGGAGTCTGGAACCCGGCTCGGACACCAGGGTGGCGAACGTCGCCGTGCGGCACCAGCTCGAGGCGAACCTCGACGGCGGCGTCACGTCGTTCGAATTCGACCGGAACGGGATCGCCTCCGTTTCCGGGTATGTCCGCTTCGCCTCGACGGTGATCCCGGACTACGACTGCATAACGATCAAGCCCACCAGGATCAAGATGGGCCGGTTCTCCGGAGGCGCGTGTGTTGGGAAATGACGGCGGGTTGTCCCTGGTCGAGGTTGTCATTTCGCTGGCGATCGTTTTCATCGTCTTCCTTGGCATGAGCGCCGGGGGGCTCGTGGTGCTCGACCAGAACCTCCGCAACGACATGCGGGACGAGGCCGTGGCCGTGGCGGAGACGGAGATGCAGCACGTGAGGAACCTCCCGTTCGACAACGTCGTCAGCGCGACGGACAACGTGTCCCGCCGGATCCGGGGGGTCGCGAAGAGCTTCAACGTCGCCAGGACGGTGACCTCGCTCGACGGCGGGAATCGGCAGGTGGCCGTCAACGTCACCTGGACCCGGACGGAGATGGGGGTCCAGAAGAGCTACAACCATCAGATTTTCACCATCGTGAGGCAGAGATGAAACGGCGCGAGTACGCCTTCTCCCTGATCGAGCTCCTGATCGCCATGGCGGTCGTCATGCTGGTCCTTTTCGCGGCGATCAACTTCTTCTCCGTGTCGGTGAAGCAGTACAAGGTGCAGACCAAGATCACCGAGACGAACATGGAAGGCATCCTGGGGCTGGAGCTCTTCCGGAGGGACCTGGAGAGCCTGGGCTACGGCCTTCCCTGGAACGACCTGGTCGCCTACACCGAGATCGCGGGCGCCTCGGCCGAGCTCTCCGCCCTGAACGACTCCCCGAACGCCCCGCGGGCCGTCGTCGGGATCGACTGCGCCTCGTTCACCGTAAACCGTTCGGATTACCTCGCCATCAAGTCCGACCGCGTCGGCATGGACGGCGCCGCCGGCAAGTGGACCACCCTCAACTCGGCGAACGTCAAGCGGTCCTGGGCGCCGGTTACGGAGAACCTGCAGAACCCCGACTACGTCGTCGTGATGTCGGCCGGGGGCCTGGACGCCACGCGCAGGTCGCTCGTGACCTCGGGCACCTTCTACACGCAGTACTCCAGCACCTCGGGATTCACCCCGACCGAGCCGTACGCGGCCAACATCGTCTACGGTATCGGAAGCACAGCCCCGGCGCGGCCGTTCAACCGCGCCGACTACTTCATAAGGAACGCGGACGTCCCCGAGCACTGCGCGCCGAACACGGGAGTCCTGGTGAAGGCCGTGGTCCCGCACGACAACTCCGGCGTCGCGACGAACTTCCTCCCCCTGCTCGACTGCGTCGCCGACATGCAGCTGGCCTACTACCTCGATGCCGACGGGGACGGTTTCGTCGAAAACCCGGTCAAGGACATCTCCGCAGCGTTCCCGGCGGGGTCCACGGCGGCCAGGGACATGAGGGAAAAGCTGCGGGAGGTCCGTGTGTACATCCTGGCGCAGGAAGGACAGCGGGACAACTCCTTCCGGTATCCCGAAACGTCGATCCTGGTGGGACCGGACAACACCGTGGGCAACAACTTCAACGTGGCCGGAAGCAGGAATTACCGCTGGAAGGTGTACACCCTGGCGGTCAAGCCGGCCAACCTGGCGCAATGACATGAAGACGCTCAAGAACGAAAAGGGGTTCGCGCTGGTGTTCGTCCTCGTCCTGGCGGCGATCGTGCTCGCCATGACGATGGGGATGCTGTTCATGGCCTCCCAGGGCTCCTCCATCTCCGGCCACCAGAAGCGGTACAGGACGGCGGGCGAGGCGAGCCGCGGCGGGATGGAGGCAATGTTCCAAATGATCTCCGACCGGGGCATCCAGACGACCCCGTTCACGAACCAGGTGATCGGCCCGGGCCTCGTTACCAAGCTGGCCTTCCCCACGACGACCTGGGTCGGCATGGACAACACGATGACGATCAACCCCTCGGACAACACGAGCTTCGACATGCGGGTGGACCTCGGGGTCTACCGCGTGTACACCAAGATCGCGGACACGGTCGACGGGAATTCCGGCTCCGACGAAGGGCTCGAGAAGTTCGGGACCGGGTCGGGGTCCGGCGAGGTGACGGTCGTCAGCGTCCCGTACCTTTATACGATCGAGGTGCTCGCCCAGACCGTGAACAACCCCACCGATCGATCCCGGCTTTCCGTCTTGTACCAGTATTGAGGGCGATTTCGATGCGCCGACTATTCCTCCTTGTCTCGGTCCTGCTGGCCCTCTCAGGCTGCTCGGGCGAACGTAACCCGCCCGTCGCCGCCCCCGGCGTTCCCTCGGAAGAGGCGGTGTCGCCCGGATCCCGGGTCGCGGGGCCCGAGGGAGGCGCGCCGTCGCTGCGGATCGAGCCCGCCGAAGTGCGCCGGGGCACGCCCGTGCGCCTTTCCCCCGCCGGTTTCGCGATCGTGGGGGCGACCGTCTCCTGGCTGGTCAACGGGAAGGAGGCCGCGGGGCTTTTCGATCCCGGGACGCTACGGAAGGCGGACACCCTTCAGGCACGGGTCGACACGGGCGCGGGCAGGGTCCTGTCCCAGGTCGTGACCGTGCGGAATTCGCCGCCGGAAATCCGTTCCGTGCGCTTCCTTCCGGGAGACGGGCGGCCGGGGAACGCCATGACGCTGGAAGCCGAGCCGTTCGACGCCGACGGCGACACCGTTGAGGTCCGGGTCGAATGGAAGGTGAACGGTGAACCGGCGGGCAAGGGGAACCGGCCTGAGCTTCCCGTCAAGCGGGGGGACAAGGTCACGGTGGTCCTCACCCCCTCCGACGGGGAGGAAACCGGAAAAACCGCCACCCTGACCCGCGAGATCCGGAACACCCCGCCGATGATCGCGGGGCACGAGCGGTTCCAGGTGGAAGACAACGTCGTGTCGTTCCACATCGTGGCGTCCGACGTCGACGGCGACCCGTTGAGATATTCCCTCAAGGACGCGCCCGCCGGCATGCGCATCGACCCCTCCACCGGATGGGTCCGCTGGAAGACGTCGCCCGGGGATACGGGCAGGATACCTTTCACTGTAGTGGTGACGGACGGTGCGGGGGGAGAATCCTCCGCCCGCATCAACATGACGATTCGCGAGGAAGCCGCGCCCGAAACGAAACAGGGCGCCGGTCAAGCGGGTTGACCGGCGCCCCTGGAAACGGTCATACCCTGATAAATCAGGTGAATTTCAGCCCCGCGGGCGGGTTCCCGGACCAGTCGTCGAATACGCCGATGCGAACCGCCTCGTCCGTGGTGCTGGAAAACCGCTTCCGGGCGAGCTGAAGCAACCCGATATGGTTGTTCAGCCGGGTGGATTTCCTCCGCTCCACGATCTGACCGATCGGCTCCTTCGTCCTTTCCTCGAAATTCAACCGGTAAACCGTGAAAACCCTTTCGTTCTTTTCTTCGCTCATGACTCCCCTACCCGTCCTTTTTCGCGGTGATGGTCATCCGGGGCCCCAGCAGGATGACGTCACCAGGCCTCTGCGTGAACAGGGCGCGGGCCTGATTCCATTGGTGCGAGGTGGTCTTGACGCTCCAATGCCGGCACGTCTCCAAAAGAGAACCGATGCGGGAGAACGCCCCGCTCACGCTGCATATTTTATATACCGGGTAGAATTCCATGACAAGACAATTTGCAAATTGAAGGCCAAAGGTCACTTGAAAAATATATCAATGAATCAAACCGTTTATATACGCAGTAAAACAGAGACAACCGAAGTGGAAAATCCTTTTCCCCCTTCTCGGCGAATCAAGAATCAAATAGGGAAAAAAAGTTCCTTGATTTGCTCGCATTGATTTATCCCATGGTGCCCCTTCCCTCCATGGATTAGTATGAGTGAAATATTTTCGACGGGAGGCACCCGATGGGCATCCGGAAGGTCGCCGTGAACACCGGCGGGGGGGACGCCCCCGGACTGAACGCGGTATTGCGCGCCGTCACGCTTTCCGCCCTGCGGCTCGGCTGGGAAATCGTCGGGATACGGGACGGCTACCTCGGGCTGCTCGAGATGCCGCCCGAGGAAGGGCTGATCCCCTTGACGCGCGACCGGGTCCGCGGGATCAGCCACCTCGGGGGAACGATCCTCGGGACCACGAACCGCGGGAACCCGTTCGAGTACCCCTTCAGGAAAAACGGCAGGACTGTCGTGAAGGACCGGTCCGACGAGCTCCTCGCGGCGTTCCGCAGGAACGGCTTCGACGCGCTGATCGCGATCGGCGGCGATGGCTCCCTGGGCATCGCCCATCGCCTCTGCCTGAAAGGGCTCCCGGTGGTCGGGGTGCCGAAGACGATCGNNACGGCGACCGACGCGCTCGACAAGCTCCACTCCACGGCAGAGAGCCATCACCGCGTCATGGTCGTCGAGACGATGGGGCGCTCCACCGGGTGGATCGCGCTCCACGCCGGAGTGGCCGGGTCGGCGGACGTGATCCTGATCCCCGAGATCCCGTTCGACCTGGACGCGGTCTGCGAGGCGATCCGGGAACGGGACCGGATGGGGCGCCGCTACTCGATCGTGGTGGTCGCGGAAGGGGCCGCCCCCGCGGGCGGCGCGGTGAGGACCAAAGGGAGGAAGGAGATCGGCCGCGAGGTCCGGCTCGGGGGGATCGCGGAGTGGCTGGGCGGCGAGATCTCCGCCCGCACCGGCAAGGAGACGCGCACCATCGTCCTCGGGCACCTGCAGCGCGGCGGCGGCCCCACCGCCTTCGATCGGCTGATGGCGCTGCGCTTCGGCACGGCGGCCATCAGGGCCCTCGCGGAAGGGGCCTCGGACGTGATGGTGGCGCTCCGGCCGCCGTCGGTCATGGCGGTTCCGCTCTCGGAGGCGGTCGCGGGGAGGCGGACCGTCCCCCTGGACGGGGACACGGTCGCCACGGCGCTGTCGCTCGGGATCTGCCTCGGGACGCCTGCGGTATAATGCGCCATGCTTCAAAGAACCCGCTTGCGGAGGTCGTCATGAACCGTTGGAAAGGACTTCTCTTCCTGCTGGCGTTTGCCTTCCTCCTGGGATCCTGCGCCACCTTCGAGGACGCTAAGGGTTCCATGAAGAAATCCTTCCCGGGCAGGACGGACAACACGGCGAAGTGACCGCGCTCGGCCCCGGGGCGGCTCGATGATTCACGCCGCCCCGGGAGCCGCCCGGACTCGAGGTGACCGATGTCCACCGCACTCCTTCGCTCCCTGATCGCCGTTTCCGTCGCCTGCCTCCTCCTCGCCTCCCCCGCGATCCCCGCCCCGAAAGGGAACCCGCCCGCCCGCATGGAGAAGTACAAGGCCCCCGACGGCTCGTTCGCCCTCTTCATGCCGCCGGGGTGGTCCGTGGAATCGAGGGCGATCGGGCGCGGAAGGAGCGTAACCGTGTCCGATCCGGGAGGCGCCGCGTTCGCCGTCATGAAGACGCTGAAAATCGAGGACCGGAAGGGGAACACCGCGGCGCTTGCGGCCGACATGATGAAGGAGCTCCGCCCGGCCGCTCCGGACCTTGCCCTCGTATGGGCGAGGAGCACGGAGGACCGCCGGCGGACCGTCATCGAGATCCGCTACACGGCAGGCCGGAACGTCCCGATGCGGGGACGGTACTATTTCAACGCGCAATATCCCGACGCCACAGTGTTCGGCTACGAGGCGCCGGAGAAGGAAATCGAGGCGCTGCGCCCCACCCTGCTCTCGGTGATCTCGAACTACACGGTCCTGGACCCGTCGGGCGCCGCGAAGGCCGATCCTCCCCCCGAACCTCCGCGCGGCATCTCCGGCCTTCCCCTGGAGAAACGGACGGCGAAAGACGGCTCCTTCTCCATGCTGGTCCCGAAGGGGTGGAAGATGGACGGCGCCAAGGGGCAGCTCCTCTGCGTGCCACCCGGCGACGGGATCGCCGGAGTCATCTTCGCCCCCATCGGCTTCTGGGGGCCATCGCGGATCCCCAACTTCGACGGCTCCCGCATCCCGGGGGTGATCCATTCCCCTTATCTCCGCCCGGTCGACGCCCTGATCGTCGCGATGCGGGCGACGGGATCGAGGAACCACAAGGTCCTCGAGCGCGCTTCCGACCCCGCGAGGGCGAGGGAGGCCTCCGCGTTCCTTTCGCAGGCCATGGAGGTGGAAACCGCGACGCTTTCCTTCGACAGCAAGTCCGGCGTCCGGTGCCGGGGGCATTACGACGTGATGGCCGCAAGCCCCATGCCGTCCGGCCAGTGGGGCATCAACGTCACCGGCGTCTGGGCGCCGGAGAAGGATCTGGCCGGGTACCTCCCCTCCCTCGCGAAGATGGCCGGCAGCTACCGGCTCGACGAGCGCTTCGCGAAGGATTACGTGCGGCGGGGGATGGAGAACGTGTACCGGATGGCCCGGGAGAACTCGGAGAGGATCGCCCGCAACGCGCAGGAGATGCGCGAAAGCTCGATGGCGGCATACCGGGAGCGCCAGAGGAGCCAGGAATACATCGACTACAAGCGGACCGGCTACATCCGGGGCGAGCAGGAATGGGTGTCCGAGGTGGAAGGGGGCGCCCTGTACAAGTCCGACCACTGGGGCTTGAGCCGCGAGGGGGAGCGGAAGATCGAGGGGCAGGACTACAACTACTACAACTACAAGGGAAAGAACCCCCGGTACAACGAAACGATGACCCCGGTCGACAGCTCCCGGGAGGTCTACGAAAGCGTCTACGGCAAGGGCAGGTGAGCCGGCGCCGTTTATGATATATTCCCGTCCGGTGCAGCTTCCGGAAGGGGGTGGCCTTCGGCGATGGGGAAGATCCGGGCGGCGGTCGTCGGGGTGGGTTACCTCGGCAAATTCCACGCGGAGAAGTACGCGCAGATTCCCGAGGCGGAGCTCGTCGCGGTGGTCGACACCGACCGCGAAAAGCGCGAGGAGCTGGCGCAAAGGCTCGGGACCGAAGCCGTCGCCGACCACCGGGAGATCCTCGACCGGGTCGACGCGGTCAGCATCGCGGTGCCCACCCGCTACCACCACGCGGTCGCGAGGGACTTCCTCGAACGGGGGATCCACGTCCTTCTGGAAAAGCCGATCACCACGACGCTCGCCGAGGCCGACGACCTGATCCGGATCGCCTCCGCGAAGAAGCTCGTGTTCCAGGTCGGTCACCTGGAGCGGTTCAACCCGGCGGTGCTGGCGCTCGACGCCGTCCTCAACGGCCCCCGCTTCGTGGAGTCCATCCGGATCGCCCCGTTCAAGCCGCGGGGGACCGACGTCAACGTCGTTCTGGACCTGATGATCCACGACATCGACATCATCCGGACCATCGTGGGCTCGGACGTCAGGGAGATCCGCGCGGTCGGCGCCCCGGTCTTCACGGGCGAAGAGGACATCGCCAACGCCCGGATCGAGTTCGGGAACGGATGCGTCGCCAACGTCACGGCGAGCCGCGTCAGCTTCAAAAGCGAGCGGAAGATGCGGATCTTCCAGGCCGACGCCTACATCATCGTGGACTTCCAGAACCGCAAGCTGGTCGTCGTGCGCCGGGGCGAAGGGGAAGCGATGCCCGGCGTGCCCAACGTCCGGGTCGACGAGCAGGGCTTCGAGGCGAGCGACGCGCTGCTGGAGGAGATCCGGTCCTTCGTCCGCTCCGTTGCCGCGGGCTCCCCTCCGAAGGTCCCGGCGGAGGACGGGCGGGCGGCGCTGGAGATAGCGCTGCGGATCAATCAACAATTCAAGAGGGTGCCATCATGATCCCCATGGTCGATCTGAAGGGCCAGTTCAACAACCTCCGGGAGGAGATCACGGCAGGCCTTCTCGACGCGCTCGAGAAGACCCAGTTCATCCTCGGCCCCAACGTGGAGGCGTTCGAGCGCGAGGCGGCGGAATGCCTCGGGGCGAAGCACGCCGTCTCCGTGGCTTCCGGGACGGACGCGCTGCACCTCGCCCTCCTCGCGGCGGGCATCGGCGCCGGGGACGAGGTTATCACGACCCCGTTCACCTTCATCGCCACCGCGGAGGCGATCCGCTACGTGGGCGCGACGCCGGTCTTCGTGGACATCGACCCGAAGACCTTCAATATCGACCCGGCGAAGATCGGGGCGGCCGTGACGTCGAAGACCCGCGCCGTCCTTCCGGTCCACCTCTTCGGCCAGCCCGCGGACATGGAGGCGATCGGGGCCGTCTGCCGGAAACACGGGCTCGCCGTCGTCGAGGACTGCGCCCAGTCGTTCGGCGCGGACACGGGCGGCAGGATGACCGGGACAATCGGGCTGCTGGGCGCCTTCAGCTTCTTCCCGAGCAAGAACCTCGGCTGCTACGGCGACGGGGGGATGGTGACCACCGACTCCGCCGAGCTCGCGGAGCGGGTGCGGGTCCTGCGCAACCACGGCAGCAAGGTGCGGTACCACCATTCCGTCATCGGGTTCAACAGCCGCCTCGACGAGCTCCAGGCGGTCATCCTGCGGGTGAAGCTGAAAAGGATCGGCTCCTTCAACGAGGGGCGGCGCCGCGTCGCCCGGCTCTACCGGGAGCGCTTCGCCGGGACCGCCGTGGTCCCGCCGTTCGAGGACGGCAAGGGGACCCACGTCTACCACCAGTACACGGTCCTCGCCGACCGCCGGGACGCGATCATGAAGGCGCTATCCGACCGCGGCATCGCGTCGGCCGTCTACTACCCCATCCCGCTGCACCGGCAGGAGGTCTTCGCGGCGGAATACCGGGGGCTCTCCCTCCCCGTTTCCGAAGAGACCGCAGCCCGCTGCATGTCGCTGCCGGTCTTCCCGGAGATGACGGAAGCCCAGGTGCGCGAGGTTGCGGACGCCGTCCTGGCCGCCGCGGGGTAGGAAACCCGATCCGGGGACGGGGTCAACCCGTCGGGCAGGACTCTCCCCGCGCGGCCGGCGCGCGTTTCCCGCCGGAACAGACGATGTCGTCCAGCAGCCTCCGCCCCGCGGGGGATAATCCGAACCCGCCGATCTCCTTCCGGAGCGCCTCGCAGGAGCCATGGCCGCCCGCATACCCGTTCGCGCGGGTGACTGCCGTGGAGGCCATGAAATCCCGGTAATCCGGGTAGACGGCCTGGTACTCCCTCAGGAGCCGGCTCTTCCCCCGCAAGGCGAATTTCTGGTGGTGCGCCTCGGCGGGATGGAAACGGTATCCCGCAAGGATCTCGGTGAAGATCCTCCCCTTCCTTCCCGCGGCCTCCCGTTCCTTCGACCGGGCCGCCGCCTTCGCCTGCGCCTCGGTCCGCGGGAAGATCGCGGAGAGGTACTGCCGCTTCCACGGGATGGCGCCCGGGTCGTGGCCGGCCCAGAAGACGTCGAGCAGCGATTCGTAGGAGACGACCGCGGGGTCGAATTCCACTTCGACCGACTCGATGTGATCGCCGCGCCCGCCGTACGACGGGTTCCATGGCGTGTTCCCCGAATAGCCGACCCGCGTGCGCAGGACGCCGGGAACGCTCCCGAACCGGGAATCCGGCCCCCAGAAGCAGCCCATGGCGAAGGCGGCCGTTTCCGTTTCGCCGTGACCCGCCCGGTCGATCCCCGGCTTTCCGGCCGGCGCGTTCGACGCCCCGTCCCTCCCTTTCCCCGTCCCGTCGGCGCGGGAGAGGAAAAGATGCGGGGAACCGATCCCCGCCGCGACCCCCGCCGCCAGGATCGCGGCCCCGAACCACCCTCCATGCCTCCTGATCCACGTCATCGGCTCCGTCCTCGCCACGAACCCCTTTCCGTATTGGATTCCGAAGCCTGGCCGCCTGTTTCGCGGCGGTGCCGGGGGACGCGGGTTGATTTCCTCCGCGCGGCGCTTATACTTACACCGGATGCCCGTCGGAAAGGCCGCGGCGCGCGGTCCGGGAGTGCATGACGAACGCATGGCCCGGTTTCCACTTCCCTTCTTGTGCGTTCCCTCCGACGGATGTCCCGCTTGCGATCCGCGGACAAGCGATGACCGGTCGCGAGCGTTCTTCCTTCGACCTTGGGGGCGGGAAACATGCCGATCACGGAATT
The DNA here is from genome assembly GCA_002327765.1 of bacterium UBA2219. Lineage (GTDB taxonomy): Bacteria > Desulfobacterota > Deferrimicrobia > Deferrimicrobiales > Deferrimicrobiaceae > UBA2219. Next base: position 65,275 of record DCUH01000016.1, read on the forward strand.
GTTGACGCGCAACGCGAGCCTGTACGGGCAGGAAAGATGCCTCACGGAAATCAACCTGGACCTCCAGGAAAGCCATCACGTCACCTGGCGCGATTACGAGCTGATCGAGAACGACCCGGCGGGCGAATACCGCCGGACGATGACCTGGGGCGTCTTCGAGGAGAAGGCGAACCGCCTGGCCAACCTGCTGCTCAAACGGGGGATCCGGAAAGGCGACAAGGTCGCCATCCTCCTGATGAATTGCCTGGAATGGCTGCCGATCTACTTCGGAATCCTGAAGACGGGCGCCGTGGCGGTGCCGCTGAACTTCCGGTACACGGCGGAGGAGATCCGGTATTGCCTCGACCTGTCCGACGCCGTCGCCATGATCTTCGGGCCGGAATTCATCGGCCGCGTGGAGTCGATCTACGACCGGATAAAGAAGGTGAGGGTCCTCCTGTTCGCCGGGGAGAACCGTCCCTCGTTCGCGGAGAACTACGACCGGCTGACCGCCAACTGCCCTTCCGTGGACCCGCGGGTCGCGCTTTCGGACGATGAGGACGCGGCGGTCTATTTCTCCTCCGGCACGACCGGCTTTCCAAAGGCCATCCTGCACACGCACGGAAGCGTGCTGTCGGCATGCCATACGGAGCGGCAACACCACGGCCAGGCCCGGGACGACAATTTCCTGTGCATCCCCCCCCTCTACCACACGGGCGCCAAGATGCACTGGTTCGGGAGCCTCCTGGCGGGCAGCCCGGCCGTGCTTCTGCGCGGGATCCGCCCCGAATGGATCCTGAGGACGATCTCCGAGGAGAAGATCACGATCGTCTGGCTGCTGGTCCCGTGGGCGCAGGACATCCTGGACGCCGTCGAAAGCGGCGCCGTGAACCTCGCGGACTACGACCTTTCCCGGTGGAGGATGATGCACATCGGCGCGCAGCCGGTCCCGCCCAGCCTGGTGCATCGCTGGAAGAAGCATTTCCCCAATCACCTCTACGACACGAACTACGGCCTCAGCGAATCCATCGGCCCGGGCTGCGTCCACCTGGGCACGGAAAACATCCACAAGGTGGGCGCCATCGGGGTCCC
>DCUH01000122.1 GCA_002327765.1 bacterium UBA2219
TAGTCCGAGTCCATGAAGTAGGGCGCCGAGAAGTCGAGGGAGTAGTTCGTCCGCCTCGACCCGAACTGGGACGAGAGGGTCGCCCTCCACCCGCGCCCGAAGAGGTTGTTCTCGCTCAGCTGGACGACGCCGAAGATCCCATCCATCGTGCTGTATCCCATGCCACCCGAAAACGTTCCCGTCGGGGCCTCCTGGATCTCGACCTTCACGTCCATCTCGCCCTTCCTCTCCGAGGGTGCGGTCGTGACCTTCACGTCCTTGAAGTAGGAGGTGCGCGTGAGGTTCTCCTTGCTCTCCTTCAGCTTCGTGGCGGAGTACGTCAGCCCATCCGAAACATCGAGCCTCCTGCGGATGACTCGGTCGTAGGTCTTCGTGTTCCCGGAAATCTCGACCTTCCCGAAGCGGAACTTCTCGCCCCGGTCGATCCGGTAGGTCACGTTCGCCACAGGGTAGTCCTTCAGCTTCTCCACGCCGGGAGATACCAGGGCCTGCGCGTATCCCTGGTCATTCACCAGGGTGGTCAAGGCGAGCAGGTCCCCGACGAGGACCTCGCGGTTGTAGAGGGCGCCGCTTTTCAGCTTCACCGTACTTCGCATCGCCGCCTCGGGGACGCCGGACTCGCCGGAGAATTTGATGTCCCCCACCCTGTACTGCCTCCCCTCGAAGATCCGGATCGCGAGGACCAGCCCCTTCCTTCCCTTCCGGAACTGCGGGTCGAAGATCTTGGAATCGAGGAACCCGGTATTCTGGTACAGCGCCTCGATCTTGCGGATGTCGTTCTCCAGGACGTCCCTCTTCACGACCCCGGATTGCGAGATGAACGAGAAGAACCCCTTCTCGTTGGTATCGATCGCCTTCAATACCTGCTTTCTCGTGAAGAACAGGTTCCCCGAAACCTCGATCTTCTCGATCTTGAGCCGCTCCCCTTCCGCCACGCGGAAGGTCACCCGGATGGAACCGTCCTTCTCCTCTGTGACTACGGACTCGACCGTTGCATCATAGTAACCCTGGTTCTGGCACACTTCCCTCAATTTGGCCGCCGACTCCTTGATCTTGTCCTCCTGAAGCAGCGAGCGCTCCTTCACGGTGAGCGCTTCCCTGAGGGCGGCCTGGTCCACTTCCTTGTTCCCCTCGATCGAGACCGTCCCGACGATCGGCTTCTCGGTGAGGACCACCGTCAGCCGGATCCCCCCCGGCGCTTCCTCGCTCGCGATCGCAATGTCCCGGAAATACCCCATCGCGGAGATCGCCTTGACGTCCGCCCGGATCTTCGCGAGGTCGAGCTCCTCCCCCACCCGGGTGGACATGACCTGCCGGACGGCGTCGGGAGACGCCCTTCGCGTCCCCTGGACGTCGATGGCGACCACATTGAATCCCTCCCCCCATGCCGTCCCCGCCGCTGCGGCAAGCGTCATGAGGAGGATCGCCGGGACGATCCGCGCGAGGGCCGCCACCCCTTTCATCCGGCGACCCGCCCGTCGTCGATCCGGACCAGGCGGTCCAGGCGGGACGCCACCTGCTCGTTGTGCGTCACCATCAGCAGGGAAAGACCGCGCGCCCGGTTGACCTCGAGGAGCAGGTCCACCATCCCGGTGGCCGTCACCCGGTCGAGGTTCCCGGTTGGCTCGTCCGCCAGGAGCACGGACGGCTCCATCACCAGCGCCCTGCAGATCGCAACCCGCTGCTGTTCCCCCCCGGAGATCTCGCCCGACCGATGGGTCGCCCTTTGCGAAAGCCCCGCCTCGGACAGGAGCGCTTCCGCCCTCCGCCTCGCCTCCGCCTTGTCCAGCCCGGCGATTCGGCAAGGGAGCATGACGTTCTCCAGGACGCTGAACTCCGGGAGGAGGTTGTGGAACTGGAAGACGAAGCCGATCTTCCGGTTCCGAAGCGAAGCCAGCCGATCTTCCGAAAGGCCTGTGACGTCCTCCCCGTCGAACAGGATCCTCCCGGAAGTGGGGCGGTCGAGGGTCCCCAGGATCTGGAGCAGCGTGGTCTTCCCCGCGCCGGAGACGCCGACCACGCCGATCGTCTCCCCCCGCCCGATGGAGAGCGAGATCCCCTTGAGCACCTCGATGTCGTAGCCATCCTTCCGGAACACCTTCCGGACCTCCTCCGCGCGGAGCACCACGGGGTCACTCATAGCGGATGGCCTCTGCGGGGTCGACCCGGGACGCCTGCGCCGCGGGGTACAAGGTGGCGAGGAAGCAGATCGCCACGGAGCTGACGACGACGAGGAGGATCGTCTTGGGCTCCACGTGGACGGGAAGCGTCGTGATGTAATAGACGTCGCCCGGAAGCTGGATGAACTTGTACTTCTTCAGCAGCCAGCAGAGCAGCCCCCCCAGGAAGGTGCCGAGCGCCGTGCCCGCCACCCCGATGATCAGCCCCTCGAGGGCGAAGATGCGCCGGATGGTGCGCCGGGTCGCGCCCATCGACATCAGGATCGCGATGTCCTTGGTCTTCTCCATGACGACCATGATGAGGGTGCTGATGATGTTGAAGGCCGCCACCATCACGATGAGGACCAGTATGATGAACATCACGGCCTTCTCGAGCTTCAGGGCGGAGAACAGGTTCCGGTTGCTCTGCATCCAGTCCTTCGCCCAGAAGGGGTACCCGAGGTCCTTCCGGAGCCGCTTCGCCACGTCGGCGGCCCGGTAGATGTCGTCGACCTTCACCTCGATACCGGTGGCGCGCCCCTCCATCCCGAGGAGGCGGCCCGCCTCGTCGAACGCGACGTAGGCGAACGTCGCGTCGTATTCATACATCCCGGATTCGGAGATTCCCGCGACCCGGAACCGGGCGGTCTTCGGGAAGGCCCCCAGGGGGGTGACCGACCCGCCCGGCACGAGTACCTCTACGACGTCCCCGACCCCCACCGCGAGGTTGCCGGCGAGCTCCTTGCCGAGGATGACCCCGGGGAGAGCCCCCTCCCCCGCGCGCCGGAGATCTTCGAGACTGCCGGACCGCAGGTCCCTGGCGAGGCGCGTGACGCCACCGATCGTGGGGATGTCCACCCCCCGCAGCACACCGCCGACGGAACCGCTCCCGGAAGAGATCATCATCTGGCTGAAGATGTAGGGGGAGGCCGCGGCGACCCCGCCGGCCTTACGCACATCGTTCGCCCTGGAGAACGGGTCCGGGACGGACCCCTCGAGGCTGGTCACGTGGATGTGCGCCGTGGCGCCCAGGATGCGGTCCTTCAGCTCCCGCTCGAAGCCGCTCATCACCGCCAGCACGATGATCAACGCCATGACCCCGACCGCGACTCCCCCCACGGAGATGAAGGAGATGATCGATATGAAGGTCTGCTTCCGTTTCGCCAACAGGTATTTCTTGGCGATGTGCAGCTCTACGGGGACGCGCACCCCCTACCCCTCTTTCCGGAGCTGCGGGAACAGGATCACCTCGCGGATCGACGGCGAGTCGGTGAAAAGCATCACGAGCCGGTCGATCCCGATCCCTTCGCCCGCGGCAGGCGGCATCCCGTACTCGAGTGCCCGGATGTAATCGTCGTCGAGGAAATGCGCCTCCTCGTCGCCCCGCTCCCTGCGGCGAAGCTGCTCCTCGAACCGGTATTTCTGGTCCGCCGGGTCATTGAGCTCGGAGAACGCGTTCGCGATCTCGCGCCCCCGGACGATCAGCTCGAACCGGTCCACGATGTGCGGGCGGAGGTCGTTCCGCCGCGACAGGGGGGAAACCTCTATGGGGTACTCCGTCACGAAGGCGGGCCCCTCGATCCGGCGTTCGGCGACCCCCTCGTATACGGCCGCGAGGAGATCGCCGGAGGAGGCCGTCTCCGCGTTCGGAACATGGAGTTCCTTCGCCATCCCTCTCAGGAATCCTTCCTCCGAAAGCCGTGCCTCCGGGACTCCCCCGTAACGGGCGACGGCCTGCGCGACGGTGATCCGCTCCCAGGGCGGGGTGAAATCGACGACCTTGCCCTGGTATTGAAACTTCATTTCCCCGAACAGTTCCTTCGCAAGAGAGGAAAGCATGTCCTCCGTCAAGGTCATCAGGTCCTCGAAGGTGGCGTAGGCCTGGTAGAACTCGAGCATCGTGAACTCGGGGTTGTGCTGGGTGTCGATCCCCTCGTTCCGGAAGTTCCGGTTGATCTCGAACACGCGTTCCAGCCCCCCGACGAGCAGCCGCTTCAGGTACAGCTCGGGGGCGATCCGGAAGTAGAGGTCCATGTCGAGCGCGTTGNNCCTCGTTGACGATCAGGTCGACGTACCGCTGGCGATAGCGCGTCTCCACGTCGGAGAGCCCGTGCCATTTCTCCGGCAAGGGGCGTATCGCCTTGGTCAGCAGGCGGAACCTCCGGGCGTCGACGGTCAGCTCGCCCGTCTTGGTGATGAACAGGGCTCCGTCGACCCACAGGATGTCCCCGACGTCCACGGTCCTCTGGAAACGCTCGTATTCGCCCTCCCCGAGGGAGTCCTTCTTCAGGTACGCCTGGAGCCGGCCGGAGCGGTCGGAGAGGACCGCGAAGGCGGCCTTCCCGAACCGGCGCAGCGCCAGGACGCGCCCCGCGACGTCCACCCGCACCGGGTTCGCGGCGAGCTCCTCGCCCGTCCGCCCCGCCGCCGCCTCCCGCGCGGCCGCCGCGGTCCATCCCACCCGCTGGTCGTTCGGGTACGGGTTCTCCCCCGCCTCCTTCAGCTCCTCCAGCTTGCGGATCCTGTCCATCATCAGATCGTTCCGCTCCTCCGTCACTCCGCGACCCCCGTCTCCCCTTCCGATTTCCTGCCGAGCAGGAACGTCCGGATGAATTCCATGATCTCCCCGTCGAGGACTGCTCCGACGTTGCCGGTATCGTGCCCCGTGCGGTGGTCTTTCACCATCTGGTACGGCGCCAGCACGTAGGACCGGATCTGCGATCCCCAGGCGATGTCCTTCTTTTCCTTGTGGGCCTCCATCGCCTTTTCCGCCCGCTGGCGCATCTCCAGCTCGTAGAGCTTCGAGCGGAGGATCTTCATCGCCATCGCCCGGTTCTTGTGCTGTGACCGCTCCTGCTGGCAGAGGACGACGATCCCCGACGGGATGTGCGTGATCCGGACCGCAGACTCGACCTTGTTCACGTGCTGGCCCCCGGCGCCGCCCGAGCGGAGGGTGTCGGTCTTGAGGTCCCCCTCGTTGATCTGGATGTCCACGGTGTCGTCGATTTCGGGCGACACGAACACGGAGGCGAAGGAGGTGTGGCGGCGCTTGTTGGCGTCGAACGGCGAGATCCGCACCAGGCGATGGACGCCGCTTTCCGCCTTCATGTAGCCGTACGGGTGATCGCCGGACAGGAGGAACGTGGCGGACTTTATCCCCCCCTCCTCCCCTTCCTGGCGCTCCACGAGCTCCATGGTGAACCCGTACCGGTCCGCAAACCGGGAGTACATCCGCACCAGCATGTCCGCCCAGTCCTGGGACTCCCTCCCCCCGGCGCCGGCGTGGATGGTGACGATGGCGTTGCTCGCGTCGTTTTCCCCCGACAGCATCCGATCGAGCTCGGTCGAATCGAGCGCCTCGGAAACCTTCCCGAGCTGCTGCTCGATCTCCCCGTTGAGCGCGTCGTCCCCGGACTCGGTGGCGAGGTCGAGATAGGCCTTGAGGTCCTCGATGGAAGACGCCAGGGACGACCACTTCCCGAGGAGCGTTTCTATGCCTTTGCGTTCCCGGAGCAGCCGCTCCGCCGCCTCGGGGGAATTCCAGAATCCTTCGCGGGACACCTCGGCTTCCAGTTCTTTCAGCCGCTCCGCTTTCGCATCCACCTCAAAGGTAGCCCCGGAGCGCCTTGAAGCGCGCCTCAAGAGCCGCCGTTTTCTCTTCCAGGAGTCCAGATGCCATGAAGTCCTCGCAGTGGGATAAATAGCGTGAAAAAGGAGATTATAATACAGGAAATCCCAAATAATTCCCCTGTTTTTGCGTAGAGCGTCATCTCCGTCCCGGGGCGGACCTCCCCGAGGACGACCCCCCTCCGGAACAGCCCCAGGGAAGCGACGATCCCGCCCCCGGAATCGATGACGGCGCTGATCCCGGAATTCGCCGCGCGGAACATAGGCCTGCGCAGCTCCACGCACCGGATCCGTGCCATCGCCAGGTGCTGGAGGGGCGCGACCGTATCTCCGAACCAGGCGTCGTTCGTCACGTTCACCAGGACCGTCGCCCCCTCGCGGACCGCGTCCCTCAAGATCCCCGGGAAGATCGCCTCGTAGCAGACGGACGCGGAAACCCGGGCCCCTCCCGCGGAGAACAGGGAAGAGGCCGTCCCCCGGGAGAAATCGTCCGCGCCGACCGTCAGCTTCTGCAGGAAGAAGAGCGCCCGCCGCAGCGGGATGTATTCCCCGAACGGGACGAGGCGCCGCTTGTCGTACCGCCCCGCGAGCACCCCCCTTCCGTCGACGAGGAAGACGCTGTTGTAGAACCGCCCCCCCTCGGCCGGGTCGAACCACGGGGCGCCGAAGATCAGCGGAACTCCCGCCCCCGCCGCGATCGCGTCGACGCGGCGCGACAGCTCCGCCTCCCAGCCGTAGAAGAAGGGGGCGGCGGTCTCCGGCCAGATCACGACGCCCGCGCCTGCAGCACGGGCCCTCGAGGTGAGCTCCCCATAAATCTCCAGTGTATTCAATTGGTTGGAGGGTTCCCACTTGACGTTCTGGTCGATCCCCCCCTGCGCGATGCCCGCCCGCAACATCCCCTGCCCCGCGCTCGGGGGATCGGGCGCCGGGTTCGCCGCGAGCCCGTAAACGGCAAGGAACAGGACCGACGCGGCCCCGGGGACGAGCCGGGGAAGCGCCGCCGCGAACGTCCGCTCCGTCCACGCCTTTCCCGCGAGGTACAGCGACACGCCGGAAAGCGCGAGAAGGAACGACAACCCGTACACCCCGGCCAGGTCGGCCGCCTGCCTCAGGTACGTCTCGCCCGACAGCGCGTAGCCCAAAAGCATCCACGGGAAGCCGGTGAAGAGGTGCGTGCGGGCGAGCTCCAGGGCCGTCCAGAGGAACGGGAACGCCCACAGGCCGCGGTCCCCGTAGCGGGACGCGAGCCTGCGCGCCGCCGCCGCGGCGACCGAGAACCAGGCGCCGAGATATGCCGAAAGGAGGACCGCCGCCAGCCAGCCCAGCGGCCAGCCGAGCTTCCCTTCCACGGCGACGGTGTGCGAGATCCAGTAGTACAGCGGCAGGCTCCCCGCCGTGCCCGCCGCCCATCCCCGCAGAGCGGCGTCGCGGGCCGAGCCCGGGCGGACCGCCAGGTCCAGGAACGGCGCCATACACACGAACCCCGCGGCAGGGACGTCGTACCCGGGCATGCCGGCGGCATACGAAAGGGCGAACAGCGAGCCGGACGAAAGGGTCCGGGCGTCCGGCATGCGGAAGGGCCGCCTCACCTCGATCCGTCCTCCCGTCCCCGGACGAGGGACCGGCGGAACAGGGAGAGCTCCTTGCGGCGCATCCTCCGCCCCTCCGCCCCGCCCGCGACGTGCTCGTAGCCCGCAAGATGGAGGATGCCATGGAGGATGAAATAGAAGACCCGCTCCTCCGGGGTCTCCTTCCAGTCTTCTGTCTGGGCGAGGCAGGTGGGCGCCGAAACGAGGATGTCTCCGGCGACGGGGCCGCCCCGGGCCGGGGCGGCGTCGCCGTCCGGAAAGGACAAGACGTTCGTCGGCCGGTCCCTCCCCAGGAACTCCCGGTTCCAGCGGGCGATGGACGCGTCCCCCACGACCCGGATCCGGAGGTCGGCTCCCGCCGCCGGGAGGAGCGCGAGCGCGTCGAGTGTCAGCTCCTTCAGGCGTCTGCCGGAAAGGGGCGCGGGGCGGATGTCCTGCCGGATGCAGACCCGGAATCTGTCGGCGGCTTTCTTCAAGGGTCTTCGGCGGGGAGACCCATGCCGCTCGCGGGATAGTCGACCCGCCTGTGCGCGATGGCGATGAGGACATGGGTGATCGCCCCCCCCACGGCGTGCAGGTCGCGAAGCGTCATCTCGCATTCGTCGAGCTGCCCGTCGAGGTAGGCCCGGTTCACGATCCCGGTGACGGTCTCCTCGACCTCGCGGGCCGACGGGTTCCGCAGCGACCTCACGGTCGCCTCCGTCGCGTCCGCCAGCATGACGATCGCCGCCTCGCGCGTCCGGGGCCGGGGGCCGGGGTATCGGAACATCTCCTCCGACGCCTTCCGGTCCCGGATCATCGGCTTCGCCTTGTCGAGGAAGCAATACAGCAGGCTGGTCCCGTGATGCTGCTCCAGGATCTCGACGACCCGGTCCCCCAGGCCGGCCGCCCGCGCCATCCGCACCCCTTCTTTCACATGGGAGAGGATCACCGTGCGGGAGAGGCCCGGGGTGAGCTGGTCGTGGATGTTCTCCCCCCCGGTCTGGTTCTCGGAGAAGTACTGGGGCTTCCCGATCTTCCCGACGTCGTGGTAGAGCGCCGCCACCCTGCAGAGCACCGGGTTGGCGCCGATGGCGTGGGCGCCCGCCTCCGCCAGCGTCCCCACCACGACGCTGTGGTGGAAGGTGCCGGGCGCGAAGACCATGAGCCGCGACAGGAGCGGATGGCTCGTGGAGCCCAGCTCCATCAGCCGGATGTCGCTCGCGTAGCCGAAGGCGTACTCGGCGACCGGGAGGACGGCGAGGGCGACCGGGCCGGCCAGCAGGCCGTTCAACGCCCCGAGCAGGGCGGCCGAGCCGACCTCGCCGCTCCCGTGGAAGGCGTACTCGAGGGCCATCGCGGCGATGGCGCAGACGGGCGCGGTCTGCACGCCCGCCAGCAGCATCGCGTACCGGTCCGCGATCCTCCCGGCGCGCGAGGCCCCCGCGGTCCCCGCGAGGAGGAGGAACAGCAGCTCCGGCCAGTGCCCCGCCACGGCGGCGGCGGACAGGACCGACGCGGCGACGGTAAAGAGGATGGAGGTCTCCGAGTTGATGAGGACCCTGGCGACGATCGCGAAGGCCGGGATCGGGATCAGGTAGGCGTACACCCGCGGAGCCGCCACGCCCCCGAGCGCCGGCACCTCCGCCACGACCTCGAGCACCGCCTTGGCGCAGAAGAACAGGAGCAGCGCGAGCGAGCACAGGAAGAGGAAGTCGCGCGCCGCCAGCCGGACCTTGCGGACTTCCCGCCCGGCGAACCCGAACCACTCCTTCAGGAAGAGGGACACCGCCAGCGTCAGGGCGACCGCGCCGACGAACGGGAACAGCTCGCCCCACCGTCCCGCGGACCGCGGCATGAGCTCCCTCCCCCACAGGTAGAAGAGGATCGCGAAGATCGCCGACGACCCGACGGTCAGGACCAGAAGACGGGCGTACCGGAAGGTCCGCCTGCTGCCGTTCGGGGCGAGGAGGTTATCCCTGGTCCCGTCTTTCGAACCGCTCATAGGCCTTTATGATCTCCTGGACGATCGGGTGCCTCACTACGTCGATCTCGGTGAAACGGCAGAAACGGATGCCGGCCACGCCGTCGAGGATCGCGATCGCCTCGTTCAGACCCGATACCTTCCCGGAGGGCAGGTCGATCTGCGTGATGTCCCCCGTGACCACCGCCTTCGACCCGAAGCCGATCCGGGTGAGGAACANNTTCTGGGCCTCGTCGAGGATGATGAAGGCCCCGTTGAGCGTCCGGCCGCGCATGAAGGCCAGCGGCGCGACCTCGATGGTTCCGCGTTCCATGAGCTTCGCCGCCTGCTCGTACTCCAGCATCGTGTACAGGGCGTCGTGCAGGGGACGCAGGTACGGGTTCACCTTCTCCGCCATGTCCCCGGGGAGGAAGCCCAGCTTCTCACCCGCCTCGACCGCGGGGCGCGCGAGCACGATCCGCTTGACCTCCTTCCGCTGGAGGAAGCCGACGGCCATCGCCATCGCCAGGAAGGTCTTCCCCGTCCCTGCGGGCCCCACGCCGAACACGATGTCGCAGTCCCGGATGGCGTCCAGGTACCGCTTCTGGGCGACGCTCTTGGGGGTGATCAGCCGGTTCCTGGCGGACCGGAAGACGACGTCCTGGAAGACCTCGGAGACGTCCGCGTTCCGGTCGCCGGAAACGATCCGAACAGCGGCGGCGACGTCGTTCCCGGCGAGGGGGATCCCCCGGCGCAGCACCTGGTACAGCCCCGAGAGCACCTTCGCGGCGAGCTCCACCTGGATCGGGTCGCCGGAGATGTGGGCCTCCGCGCCGCCCGGGCGGACCGCGACTCCCAGCTGCTTCTCGAGCGTCTTCAGGTTCGCGTCGTGGACGCCGAACAGGTCGGGAAGAACGGACGGGTCCTCGAAACGGATCGTCTCCTCTTTCATCAGAAGAAACCCGCCCATCCCGTGAACATCTCCGAGGCGGCCGGGGACAGGAACATTTTGCGGACCCACAGGAGAAGGACGGCGGCAGCGCCCGCCCACAGGGCGGCCTTCACCCACGCCAGGCGCTTGCGGAGAAGGATCTCCTCCCGGATCCGATGCGCGTCGTCGGCCTCCGGCACGGCGGCCGACTCGACTTCGATCAACCCCCGCTCCTTGAGCGCGAAGAGCGCCTTGACCCCCTCGAACCCGGTCAGGCACGCCTTCCGGAACACCCGTTCCGGCTCGTCGGAGAACTCGAGCGCCTTCCAGATGAGCCGCTCCAGCTCGGAGAAGGAATAGGGGTCGACTCGTTCGCCCTTCCGGCGGCGGATCCGGTAATCCCCCGCGGGGAACTTCTGCCGGTAGATGGGATACTCGTCCAGGAACTGCATCCCTTCCATCATGAGGACGTCCGGGCGTATCGGCTCCCCGGCCCATGGGACCGGGCGGACGGCGAACGCCTCGAACTTGTACCTGCCTTCCTTGTAGGTCAGCACGTCGAACAGGCATTCCTTGATTTGGAGAAGAAGGTACCTCGAGACGACCTCCTTCGGGACCATACCGCGGTCCACGAGGATCTCGCCGATCTTCTTTCCCCCGCCCTTCCCCCTCGCTTCCAGCACGCGCTTCAGCTCGCCGTCGGTGATGTAGCCGGCGTCCCGGAACATCACGCCCAGGAGGGAGCGCACTTCCCGTCCCGGGGGCTGGCAGGGCTGCGCGTCGACGATGCGCCCGTCCGAGAAGAAGAAATCGGTGGAGCGGTCCTCGCAGGAAATTTTCAGGACGCCGCTTTTCCCCTGCGACGAGATCAGCTGGAAGATGTCCGGGATGCTGAAATCCGCTATGGCGCCCTGCAAGCCCGTCTACCTCCGCGGCACGATGTTGTAGCTGAACTGCAGGGAACCGAACGACTTCCAGCTCCATGCCGCCCCTGCGGCCCAAAGGACGACCACGGCCGCCAGCGCCCCCTTGGCGATGCCGCCCATCATCTCGGAAATCAGCGGGGGAACCGGGTCGCCCGCGCCCATCGAAACGGTGAGGACTCCCAGCGACAGCGAAAGCAGGATTCCGTAGATCATGGCGGAGACGCTTTTCCCCGCCCAGAGGGCCCCCGCACCCGGGACGAGCACGGAGCAGGCCCGCACGTATTTTCGGTGCAGGGCGATCGTCAGGAGGCGTTGTTCCCGCTCCTCCCCCGCGCGGATCCCCCCGCCGACCTGCGCCCGGCACTGGTTGCAGATGTCCGTCGTCTCCGCGCCGCCCACCACCAGCGTCCGGGTGCCGCAGGACCGGCAGGTGCCGTGCATCCAGATCTTCGCCGAGAGCGGTTTCCACACCAGCAGCCAGGCCACGCCGAAGACGAGCAGCGCCGGCGCCCATTTCACGGAGAGGGGCCGGAAGAGGAAGCGGAACACGGAGCCTTCGCCCCCGTCTCGCAGCCATTCCGCCCGCGGGGTGAACAGGTCCTCCCAGATGTCCCGGACGTGGAGGGGCGACGGGACCATTTCCCCGTTCGTCATCTCCTCCGCCCTGTAATCGAAGAAACGGAGCTCCCGCAGACTTCCCCACGCCGCCTCCTGCACCTTCGAGGCCTCCTCGAGGCGGAACGTCCGAAGGTACATCTGGTAGGAATTCCAGTAGGCGGGGCTTTCCTTCGGGCCCTTTGCTACAGCCTTTTCGAAATCCCCGAGCGCTTCCGCCGTCTTCCCCAGCCGCTGCCGCACGATCCCGCGGTTGTTGTATCCCGAGGACGGCTCCCGGGCGTCGCGGATCCATTCGGTCCACAGCGCCTCGGCCATTTCGTGGTTTCCGGCCTGCATCTCCGCCCTCGCGCGGGCGAACCGCACCATCTCCGCCCACCGGGATTCCTCGAACGGGTGCCCGGCGCCCGATTCCGGCCGCGGCCACTCCCGGACGAAATACCCCTCCCCGCCGAGCCACCCCCCCCGGCGCGTTTCCCCCGCGTATTTCGTGATCGAATGCAGCGCCCCGCCGCAGACGTACATCGCCGCCAGGAGGGCGATCGAGACGATCCCCATGACGATCTCCCAGCGGCGAAGGTAGCCGGCCGAGAGGAACAGCCAGAACACCACGGCCACCCCGATGCCGAGCCCCGCGAAGACCGGGAGCAGGAAGCACGCGAGGAACGCCGCGAACGCGAAGAGCTCGGGACGCGGAAGCTTCCGGAACGGCCGGGAGAAATCGGCCGCGAGGGCCGGCTGCGCCCTCAGGAGCATGGAGACGGAGACCCAGACCGCGAACCAGGCCGCCGCCGCGATGAAGCAGAGGAAGATCCACGCGGCGCACCCGAGCAGGCTCGGGCCGTACCGGCGGAGGGACCCCTCGACCCCTTCCAGGTCCTTGAAGAGCCGGCCGATGCCGAACGTTGCCAGGTCCTCCTTGACCAGCCACGCCCACAGCGCCACGGAGTACGGGGCGACCCGGGTCACCGGACGGAGGATCCCGCCCGCCTTCCCTTCCCATCCGTCCTTGCGGGCCCGCTCGTAGATCCGGTCCGGCACGTCGTTCAGGGAAACGATGGAATGATCGAGCATCGCCTTCCGGAGGGCCCGGACCTCCGGCTCGAGCATCTCTTCCTTCCCCGGCTCCGCCGATTCGATCAGGCGGAGGGCCGGTTCCCTGACGTTTTTCGGATAGCCGTCGAATGGTTCCGCCGCCGCCGTGAACGGGACGCGGGAAAGGAGGAACAGCGCCGCGGCGACCCGCCATGCCCAGGACAGCCGCTTGAAATCCACGCGAGCCATAACTGGTTATGTTAACATTTGTTCGAGGAATTTTCTCCCAATGGACGATTTCCGGAAACTGGTCGAAATCATGGCGCGCCTGCGGGCCGAAGGCGGTTGCGAATGGGACCGCGCGCAGACCCATGACACCTTGAGGCAGTATCTCGTCGAGGAAACGCACGAGGTCATCGACGCGATCCGCCGCCGGGACCCCGCCCTGCTCTGCGAGGAACTGGGCGACCTGCTGCTGCAGGTACTGTTCCACGCCCAGGTGGCCGGCGAGCGCGGGGAATTCGACATCCACGACGTCATCTCCTCCATCACGGAAAAGATGATCCGCAGGCATCCCCACGTCTTCGGGGACGCCCGGGCCGACGACCCCGAGGCGGTCACCGCCCAATGGGAGCACATCAAGCGGACCGTCGAGAACCGCTCCGAGGAATCGATCGTCGGAGGGATCCCCCGGGATTTCCCTTCGCTGCTGCGGGCGGTGAAAATGTCCCGGAAAGCGGCCCGCGCCGGCTTCGACTGGGAGCGCCCGGAGCAGGTCGTGGAAAAGGTGGAGGAAGAGATCGCGGAACTCAAGGATGCGATGGCGGACGGGCGACCCGACCGCCTCGAACATGAACTGGGCGACACCCTCCTCGCGCTGGCGAATCTCGCGAGATTCCTCCGGATCGACCCCGAGGTGGCCATGATCGCCGCGAACGACCGGTTCGAAAGGCGCTTCCGGGCGATGGAAAAAATCGCCGCGGAAACGGGTATTTCCATCGAACAATCGGACATGCGCACGCTGGATGGTTTATGGGAGCAGGCGAAGAGGTCCACCTCTGCTGAACGATGAATGTTTTCCACACGATCTGTGGAGAATCTGTGGATTCCCCTGTTGAATTTCCGGGGGGGCGATGCCGGGATGGTACCTTCGGCAGATTGCCTGTTTTTTGAGCATCCCGTTTCCGGGAAACGGAGCCGCCCGCCGCATGCGACAGCTTGCGGGAATGAACCGTCATCACCCGTCCCGACCGGTTTTCCTTTGACTTTTCCGCACGCCTGGTATTAAATTGACGTTCCACAAATTACGGAACACGATTCCTAATGGAGGCACATTTGGGCAAGATAGCGTCGGGCATAAAGCGGCACAAGCAGAGCCTGAAGCGGCGCATCCGCAACAGGCATGTGCGTTCCACGGTGAAAACCATCGTCAAGCAGGTGCGTGAAGGAATAGAGGAAGGGACGGAAAAGAGCGCGGAACTGCTCAACAAGGCCGCGTCGGTCATCGCGAGGGCCGGATCGAAAGGCGTCATCCACAAGAAGACGGCGTCCCGCAAGATCTCGCGCCTGGCCAAGGCCGTCCGGAAGGCCGGGAAGTAAGGCCGGACCGCCCTAAACCAGCACCGACAACAACCGGACCTCGAAGACCTGCCGGGGGGAGAGCCTGCTCTCCCCCTTCATTTCCCTGTCGATCCTCGTCAATGCCCCAAAGATTTCCGCGGCCCGGGCGGGAGAGACTGCGGCCCCGCCTTTTCCCCGAACCCGCTCCCTGAGGTGCCATGCCAGCGCGCCGTTGAGCTGGTGGTACTCCTCGTCCTTGGCGTATTGCGAGAATCGCCGGAGCATGGCGAGGCACCCCTTGGCGTCTTTCCTCTCCAGCGCTTCCGCGAGCTGAAAGGGGTTCACCTCGCCGCGGAATACGCACACGGCGCGGATGTCCTCTTCCGTCACTTGGTCCCTGCCCGCGGCGAACGCCATGACCTTCCGCAGCTCCGCCTCGAGCGCCTCAAAGGATCCCGCCGTCCACCTTGCGAGAAACGCCGCGCAGTCCCCCGATAGCGTCATGCCCGCCTCGGCCGCCGCGGCCACGGCATACCCCGCCAGCGCCTCCGTCGCCTGATCTTCCCTGGGGGCGGCGGACAAGAGATTCACGGTTCCGGAGAACGTTTTGGCCTGCCGGTAATCGGTGCCGTGGAGGATCAGCATGGCGGTCGGCTCGGGGGCGGCCAGGTATTCCCGGATCTCGTCCCGGTGGACCTTTTTCATTTCCGAGATGTCCGGAAGAACGAAGATCCTCAAGGAGGAGAAGAACGAAGGGGACCGCCACGCGATCGTGGGGGAATCCCGCTCGAGGTCGGTCATCGTCCAGCGGTACGTCTCGAAGGACACGCCGTCCCTGCGAAGCCGCCGCTCCCATTCCGCCGCCAGGAGACCCGCGAGGCCGGTGCCGGCGCCGTGCAGGAAATACGCCGGGGCGGGTGGGCCTCCGACCCAGGCGCGGAAAAGCGACGCACCGTGGCTTGCCATCACAGGATCAGGCGGATTGTCTGGGCCATCCGCAGCACCATGCGCCGGACGCTCTCCTCGAAGGCCGCGCGTCGGTTCGAGGCCGTGTACTGCGCGTCCGAACCTGCATAGTAGGAAACGGTCTCGGCCAGCGCGTCTTCCTTCCAGAGGACGGTCCCCTGCCGCGTGTCGACCACCCGGACCGCCAGCAAAAGGGTGAAGCGGTTCTCGAGCTGGAACCGGGAGGAGGTGTGGGAAAAGACGTCGTCCCGGGATTCCCGGATCTTCCCGGTCACCTGGAAATCGGCGCCGACCCGCCCGAACGTCCCCTCGAACCCGCGCCGGCGCAGTTCCTCCCGCAGCCTCGCCGCGACGTGGGAGCCGGCGTCGGGCTCCGGGGAATCGTTCACGAATGGCGACAGTTCGATGACGACCGAGGGGTCGGTAAACCGGCCCTTCCCTTCCGGCTGCAGCCGGTACCCGCAGGCCGCGGCGCCGAAAAGCAGCAGCAGCAGGAGGGGCTGGAGCGAGCGGCGCATTCAGTTCGCCACGATGCTGAAGAGCTTCGCCGGAACGTAGATCGTCTTCCGGACCGTTTTCCCGGCGAGATGTTCCCGCACGCGCGGCTCGGACAGCGCGAGGGCGCCGACCTCCTCTTCCGTCGCGCCTACCCCGACCGTGATCTTCCCGCGGACCTTGCCGTTGACCTGGACGGCCACTTCCGCCTGCTCCTCGCGGGCGATGGCGGCGTCCGCCTCGGGCCACGGGCGCAGGCACAGCAGCCCCTTTCCGCCGATCCGGGCCCACAGCTCCTCCGCCGCGTGCGGCGCGAAGGGATAGAGCATGTGGAGCAGGATCTCCACGGCCTCCCGGAGCGCCCCGGCGGTCGCGGGTGCCTTCCATGCGGCGTCCTCCACCAAATAGAGGGCGTTCACCATTTCCATGACGGCGGCGATGGCCGTGTTGAAGTGGAACCGCTCCTCGATGTCCCCGGTCACCTTGAAGAGCGTCCGGTGCGTCGCCTGCCGGATCCGACGGACCTCCGCGGAATCGTCCCACGCGAGGGAGGCCGCCGCGATCTCCGCGGCCCTTTGGGCCACGAGCCGGTAGATCCGCCCCAGGAACCGGAACGCCCCCTCCACCCCCTGCTCGCTCCAGTCGAGATCACGCTCCGGCGGCGCGGCGAACAGCACGAACACGCGCGCGGTGTCCGCCCCGTACTTCGCGATCAGCTCGGACGGCTCGACGACGTTGCGCTTCGACTTCGACATCTTCATCGAGCGGCCGACGCTGACCTTCTCCCCGCACTGGCGGCAGCGGCCGTTCTCGTCCACCTCTTCCGGGTAGCGCCAGCCGTGCTTCGGGCACTCGGTGGTCTGCATGCAGACCATCCCCTGGGACAACAGCCTCAGGAACGGCTCGTTCCCGGGGGCCAGCCCCTTGTCCCTAAGGTACCTGTGGAAGAACCGGGCGTAGATCAGGTGCATGCAGGCGTGCTCCACGCCGCCCACGTACTGGTCGACGGGGGCGAAGCGGCGCATCTTCTCCGGGTCGAGCGGCGCCCGGTCGTTCTTCGGGTCGATGTACCGGAGGAAGTACCAGCTCGACTCGACGAACGTGTCGAAGGTGTCCGTCTCGCGCCGCGCGGGCTTTCCGCACCGCGGGCACGGCACGCGCAGCCACGACTCCACCGCTGCGAGCGGGTTCCCCCGCTCCCGCGAATAGGGGATGTCCTCCGGCAGGACGACGGGAAGCTCTTCCTCCGGAACGGGGACGATGCCGCACGATTCGCAATGGATCACCGGGATCGGGCAGCCCCAGTACCGCTGGCGGCTGACGCCCCAGTCGCGGAGCCGGTACTGGACCGTCGCCCGCCCCAGCCCCTTCCCCTCGAGGTGCCGCGTGATCGCCTTCTTCCCTTCCTCGTTGCCGAGCCCGTCGAATTCGCCCGAGCGGACAAGGGTCCCCGGCCCCTCGTGGGCGGCGGGCATCGCGGCGCCGTCGAGCGGTTCCCCTGCCGGCTGCACGACGACGACGATCGGGAGCCCGTACTTCTTCGCGAACTCGAAGTCGCGCTGGTCGTGCGCGGGGACCGCCATGACCGCCCCGGTGCCGTATTCGTACAGTACGAAGTTCGCGGCGTACACGGGGATGCGTCCCCCGGTCGCGGGGTTGACGCAGTACCCGCCCGTGAAGACGCCTTCCTTCGCCATCTCCTCGCCGGTGCGCTCCTCCCGGTTCTGCCGCGCGACCCGCTCGACGAACTCGCGGACCTCCTTCTCGCGCCCGGACTTCCTGGCGAACTCCATCGTCATCGGGTGCTCCGGCGCCATGCTCATGAACGTCGCGCCGTACAGCGTATCGGGGCGCGTCGTGAAGACCGTGATCCCGCCCTCGCCGTCCGCCACGGGGAACGTGAGCTCCGCGCCCTCGCTCCGCCCGATCCAGTTGCGCTGCATCTCGA
>DCUH01000125.1 GCA_002327765.1 bacterium UBA2219
CCGGCGAGATCACGCTGCGGGGGCGGGTGCTCCCGATCGGCGGGGTGAAGGAGAAGCTGCTGGCGGCGCACCGCGGCGGCATCAAGACTGTCATCCTGCCCCGCGAGAACGAGAAGGACCTGGCCGAGGTCCCCGGGAAGATAAAAAACCACCTCGAGATCCACTTCGTTGGCCACATGGACGACGTGATGGCGCTGGCGATCCCCCTGACGAAGAAGCCGGAGGGGCGGGCGGAGGAGCCGGGAAGCGCGCCGCCCGCGGCGCCGGACCGGCAGGGCTCGCCGGACGAGGACGTCCTGACGCACTGAACGCCCGCAGGCGTGAAGGAAGCGGAAGGCCGGGGCTTCGCGGTCCCGGCCTTTTTCCTTGCGCGCCGCCCCCAGCCCCCGCAGACACAAGCTGCAAGGACACAGAAAACAAGATACACAGGCCACAGAGGAGATCTTCTCTACGGAAGGTACGTCCGGAAAAGCTATCGATATAGGGGCGACTGGTTTCGGGGGACACTCTTGGTTCAAACCCGGGCGGAGGGAAAGAGTGTCCACCGCCCAGAATCGCTATCATCAGCCGGCCGGGCTTTTCCCGGCCTCGGTTGTTATGGTTCCCCCGGCTTCGGAGGCGATCGCCCGGGCCGCTTCGCGGCCGACCATCTCGTGGATCGGCAGGAGACCTTTCGTCTTCGGGGAGCGGGAGGCGAGGCGGACGGCCGTTTCGGCGAGGAGGGCGCTCGCGATCCCGCCCGACGGGTCCTCCACGCGGGCGGACCGCTTCCCGTCGGTGACGCCGGCCACCGCGGCGGGCGTGCCCGGGAGGGCGGTCATCGTGCCGCGCAGCCACAGCATCAGCGCCGCGGCGAATTCCTTGCCCACGGTCCCCAGCCTCCCGATCGAGTTCGAGATCGCGGACACGCGGGCCGCAGCCTTCGGCTCCGGCACCCCGACGATCGCGCCGTCCGGCATCGCGAAGTACCGGCCGGCGGGGGCTCCCTCCGGGGGGGGGGTCGCGGCGCCGACCCGTTTCGCGAAGTCGCGCAGGAAAGTGTAGCCTCCGAACCGGTCGGGCGAGAAGAACAGGTACCGCGAGAGGCCGTGCAGGGAAGCGTTCAGGAAGTGCGCCGCGAGCAGGTCGGTCCAGCCGGGCATCATCCCGCAGCCGGAGACCGCGGCCGCGCCGGCCCTCCGGAAAGCGTCGTGTATCTCGCCTCGGTCCTCGCGCGACAGCGTGCCGTCCCCGATCGACGCGGCGGGGACCTTCATCGATGCGCACGCCAGCAGCGTCGCCTTCTCGTATTCCCAGCAGGGCCCCGCGGCGTTCGCCACCGCGTCGACGCCCTCCAGCAGGCGCGTGAGCTCCGCCGGCTTGCCGACGTCCGCCATGGCGTAGCGGCACTTCGGCGACAGGCTCTTCGCCATCTTCTTCGCGTCGCGGATGATGTAGTCGACGAGGATGAGCTCCCCGACCTCGGGGCGGCGGGCCAGGTCGACGGCGGCGGCGCGGCCGATGAAGCCTGCGGCGCCCAAGAGGACGATTTTCATGTTCGCATGATAACAGAACCGCGGGGAGCGGTTCTTTACCAAATTGGAGCTTTCCTCTCCGGCGGTTATACTCTTAAACGGCAAGCCGCACCGGCATCGGGGGTTCAATTCATTTTCCGAGGAGGGATCATGGAGATCACCGGCATTACCGAAGTCCTGTTGGAAGCGAAGGAAGCCAAGGGGTTGTCGTTCAAGGATCTCGCCGCGGCGGTAAATCGCAGCGAGGTGTGGACCGCGGCCCTGATCTACGGACAGGCCCAGGCGACTCCGGCGGAAGCGGCGAAGATCGTCTCGAAGCTCGGGCTGAAGAAGGACCGGAAAGTGTTCGAGGCCTATCTCACCGAGTTTCCCAACAAGGGGCTTGGCCCGGTCGTTCCCACGGATCCCCTCATCTACAGGCTCTACGAGATCATGCAGGTGTACGGGTACCCCCTGAAGGCGATCATCCACGAGAAGTTCGGCGACGGGATCATGAGCGCCGTCGATTTCACGATGGAAGTGGAGAGAGAGAAGGACCCGAAAGGGGATCGCGTCAAGGTGACCATGTCGGGAAAATACCTGCCGTACAAGATCTGGTGAGACCGCCGGATCTTTCGACCCGCTTGCGGCGGCCGTCGTGAAAGTTGACAGTTTCGGGCGCGGGCTGTTACCTTTATTTTTAGCGCAAAGATCCAAAAAAGCGCGGGCGGATAGCTCAGCTGGTAGAGCAATGCCCTTACAAGGCATGGGTCGCAGGTTCAAGTCCTGTTCCGCCTACCATTTGAAAGAAAAGGGGTTTCGGGTGAATTCCGAAGCCCCTTTTTTTGCATTAAACGTTATTCCCCACACCATTCCCCATGGAATTGCTCCTGTCACTTCTACTGATTTTCGGCAACGAAGATTCTCGAAGAGAGGTGATCCATCAGACTCTTGAAATATTGAGGTGTTTGATAAAATATAGGGTAAACATTTTCGGAGCAAGTAAACAACAGGGGGAGGGAGCGCGATGAGAAAGTACGGTTTATGGTCCGTTTTGCTTCTTGCTTCGATGTTGTTCGGCTCAGTCTGCCTAGGTGCAGGTCCAAAGGAAGCAAATGTCAAGAAAGGTGTTCCGAAAAAAATGCCCCTAAGCGAATTGGCGCAGAAATATCCACTGCAATACAATTCGTTCGCAGTCCTTAAAACCAAGAGTTGGACAAATTATTACGAAGGGCATTATTCACTTGGATACAAGATGTTCGCCCCCGTGAAGCGCGAAGGACTCAACTCGATCCTCACCCCGACAAAGGAATTGCTCGTTAGTGGTTTAACCTACGATGAGCGAACGAATCGGTGGGTCGCTGAAGAGGATAAATTTTCCCCCGTTGTCAGTAAACCCGGTGATGTGAAAGGGTGTTACATGTGCAAATCCTCGAAATACCAGGATCTCCATGCCAAACGCGGGGAGAAGATGGCTGCGGAACCACTCGACAAACAATTCCTCGAGGCGCTAAACGGGCAGGTATTCGACTGCTATCTTTGCCACAAAACGAAAATGGAAGACCTGAGCGATTCAACGATCCCTTTGTTCCGGGAGATCACTGGAGACGTGTACAAAAAGCTGTCAAGGAAAGACCGCGTTTGCGGCCAGTGCCATAACATCACCTATCACAAACCGATGTTCGTTGCCGGGCTGCCGTGGAACCATTATCAACCCTTTAAGCACGGCTTCGACGCGGATTCGATGTACCGGGCGGCAAAGGAAAGCGGGTATGGCACGCTGGACAAGGAAACGGGAATCGTCGTCCAGCGCACCAACCATGCCGAACTGGAGTTCACCCAAGGCAGTCCGCATCAGGCTAAGGGCGTAAGTTGCATCGATTGCCACATGCCGAGGACGGTCGATGATAAGACCGGAAAGAAATACACGAATCATCAGGCTTCCGGATCCCCGCTGGAAAACCAAGATGCGCTCAACTACTGCCTGACATGCCATAAAAACCAGGACATCAATAGTCCCGAGGCTATGGTTAAGATGGTCAAGGAACTGCAGAAGAAGACTATCGATGCGGACGTCGTCCTGGATGGGAAGTTGAAGAAGCTTCGCGGGATGATCAAGGATGCCGTAGCGGGCAATACGCTCGATAAGGATCGGCTTGATAAGGTTCGTGAAATGTATTCCGTCGCGCGGTGGTATCGCGAATGGGGTCTCCATGGGAACGGCGCCTCGTCCGTGAAGGTCGTCCACAATGCAAAGCTTGCGAGGGAGTTGATTGCTCGTTCCGACAAGGTCATTGAGGAAGCATTTGCAGTCATGAAATAGGCTGCAAAATCATCTATCTTATCATTCCGGGCGGTCGCGGGTAATTCCGCGGCCGCCTTTCTGCTTGAGTGAATTTAATAATGTTAAAGAGTTATCGCTTCAGCGTGGCAATATCGCAACAGCCCTGGAGGAGGTGTTCCGAATGGCCGGAGGGTTCTGACCTTCCCCCCTCAAAACGGTCCGGCCTGAGTTTAGTATCCTAGGCTGACTATTATTAGTAGGGTGAGATGTCCCAGAAGCGGTATCGTCCGGAAGAGATCGTGGCAAAACTCATAGAAGCCGACGTCTTGATCGGCCAAGGCAAGACGGTTCCCGAGACCGTCAAGACGCTTGGCGTGACCGACGTCACCTACTACCGCTGGCGGCAGGAATACGGCGGTCTGACGGCACCGCAAGCGAAGTGACTGAAGGATCTGGAGAAGGAGAACGAGCGTCTTCGTAAAGCCGTGTCGGATCTGACACTGGACAAGGTAATTCTCAAGGAGGCGGCAAGGGGAAACTTCTGAGCCTCTCCCGCCGCCGTGCCTGCATCAAGGCAGTGTGCAAGGGGCTTTACGTGTCGGAACGTCGTGCCTGCAAGGTTCTGGGACAAAACCGGTCCACCCAGCGACGGGCTGCCGTTGTTCGTTCTGGCGAGGACGCGCTGACTAAGGACATCGTGTAGCTTGCCGGCGAGTACGGCCGTTGCGGGTATCGCCGGATCACGGGCCTCTTGTGGCAGGCCGGTTGGAAGGTAAACACCAAGCGCGTGGAGCGGATCTGGCGTCAGGAAGAGTTGAAGGTTCCTTCCCTCCAGCCCAGGAAACGCGGCAGGTTGTGGCTGAACGACGGCTCATGCGTCCGGTTGAGAGCAGAGCGCAAGGACCACGTCTGGTCGTATGACTTCGTCATGGACCGCACGCATGAGGGCAAGGCGTTCCGGATGCTGACGATTCTGGACGAGTTCACGAAGGAATCGCTGACGATCAGGGTCGGCAGAAAGCTCGACGCCAGCGAGGTTATCCATGCGCTGGCCGACCTGTTCCTGCCCCGAGGCATCCCGGAGCACATCCGCTCCGACAATGGTTCGGAGTTCACCGCGAAGATGGTTTTTGACTGGCTGGACGAGTTGGGCGTAAAGACGTTATTCATCGAACCTGGCAGCCCATGGGAGAATGGTTATGTCGGATCGTTCAACGGCAAGCTGCGGGATGAGTTTTTGAACATGGAGATCTTCTACACGCTGGCGGAGGCCAAGGTGCTGATCGAGCAGTGGCGGATCCATTACAACACCGTGCGCCCGCGAAGCGTTCTGGCTATAGGCCGCCGGCACCGCTGACGTTCAACAAGGGACTGCCCGTGATGACTCGAAGAACCCCCATCGACCACCAGATGGGGGCGATGCACTAAGATACAACTGGACCGATCAAGTGGGGCAGGTCACACCTACCAGAAAACAAGAGGGGAACCGCAGGATCGCGGTTCCCCTTCTTTTTCCCTGCTTACGGGCCGGCCCTACTTCCCCCGCCGGACAAGGGGGGGCGTCCCCGACGGGCTCCCCGGCCGCCACTCCCGCGCCAGCTTCTGCGCCTGGGCGACCCGGTCGGCGGTCATTTTGCCGGCGACCTTGTCCCGGCTCCGGATGGCGTCCTCGCGGCTCTCCTGCCGGGATGCGGGGTAGCGGGAAGCGGCCAGGTTGAACCACATATGCGCCAGGACGTGGTTCTGCGACATCCCCTGCCCCGACTCGAACATGACGCCGAGGTTGAACATGGCGTCCGGGTTCCCCTGGTCCGCCGCCTTCCGGTACCATTTCATCGCTTCGGCGTGGTCGCGCGGCACGCCCTCGCCGTTGCCGTGCATCACGCCGAGATTGTTCTGGGCGGACGCGTTTCCCTGGTCCGCCGCCATCCGGTACCATTTCATCGCCTCGGCGTAGTCCTGCGGCACGCCCTCGCCGTTGTTGTACATGACGCCGAGGTTGTTCTGGGCGAAGGCGTTTCCCTGCTCCGCCGCCATCCGGTACCACTTCGCCGCCTCGCCGAAGTCCCGGGGAACGCCATGGCCGTTGTAGTACATCAGTCCGAGGTGGTCCTGGGCCTTGGAATGGCCTTGTTCCGCAGCCATCCGGAACCACCTCGCCGCCTCGGCGAGATCCTGCGGCACGCCCTGACCGTGGCCGTGCATGACGCCGAGCGAGAACCGGGCGCCCGCGTGTCCCCCTTCGGTCAGCGAACGGAAGATCCGGTGGGCGGTCGCAAAGTCGCCCTTCCTGTGGGCGGCGACGGCGTCCTTGAATTGTTCGGCCGGGGTCTGGTCGGTCACGCGGGATACCTTCCGGAATCGGATCGCAAAAAATGAGTCTATAACGGAGGGCCGGCGCTCGACAATCGCGAATAATTGTCGAACCGATATGCCGATTCCCGGTAGAATCGAGCGGAAGGGGGATGATATGGGAAAGGGCGTGATCGACTGGGCGGCGATCCCGGGGAACGCGGCGAAGATCCTGTCCTCGCCGGGGGAATTCTTCGAAGGGATGCCGAAAAGCGGAGGATTCCAGGAGCCGTTCGTATTCATGGTCGTGATGGGCTTCGCGGCGGGCGTCCTCCAGCTTCTCCTGAAGGTCCTCGGTCTCGCGCCCGCTGTCGAGGCGGACGCCGCCCTGTCCTCCGTCGTCGTCATGCCCGTCACGCTCGCCGCGTTCGGGTTCGTGGAGGCCGCGGTCCTCCACCTGCT
The DNA here is from genome assembly GCA_002327765.1 of bacterium UBA2219. GTDB lineage: Bacteria > Desulfobacterota > Deferrimicrobia > Deferrimicrobiales > Deferrimicrobiaceae > UBA2219. The sequence goes on from DCUH01000125.1 coordinate 6,532, forward strand.
CTGGAGGCTGATGGGCTCCACGGAAACGTACGAGACGGCCTACCGTTGCGCGGCGTATCTCGCCGTCCTCATACCGTTCTTCGTCGTCCTCGAGACCTTCCCTCTGATCGGCCCGGCGACCTCGGTCGTACTGGGGATGTTCTTCCTCGTCGCCGCCAGCGTCTCGGCGCACCGGGTCCCGTACTGGAAGGCGTGGATCGTCTTCGGGAGCGTCGGAGGGCTGCTCGTCTTTTGGATCGCCCGGGGCGCGGGTTGGTAGGCGTGGGAGGGGACCCGCTTGACATTTTTGGATGAAGCGGTACTATTGCGCAGGACCGACGAATCCGGTGTGCTGGTTTCCCCTCGTCGGTTTTTTTAAGAGCAATAATGGTTGGACCATTAATCCAATTCGGTTGCGGAGTCGATGAAGAAGTGGCTTTCTCCCAATTTATCGGTCCCCCCCCGGGGTGTCGGAGATTCGGGAATCCGGGCATGCCCGGATGGAAGCCAAGGATCATGCGGAAATGCGCAACGCGGCATGCGGCCTGGAAGACGGGGGTCGTCCTGGTGGCACTGACCGCGTTTTTGGGTGCGTTTCCATTGGCTTCCGCCGGATGGGGCGAGGTATGCCCGGATCCCGACTCCGACCCCTCGTTCCGCCATAAGACCTACAAGCCGATGCTGCACGGCAAGAAGTGGATGGCGGTCACCGGCGAACCCCTTTCCGCGATGGCGGGCGCCAAGATCTTCGAAAAAGGCGGGAACGCGGTGGACGCCGCCGTCGCCATGCTGGCGGCGGTCTGCGTGCTCAACGACTCCATCTCCTTCGGGGGCGAGACCCCGGCGCTCATCTACGACCCGGTGAAGAAGAAGGTGCTCGCCGTCAACGGGCAGGGGATCGCCCCGACGGGGGCGACACCGGAGTTCTTCCGGGGCAAGGGGATGGACTTCCCGCCGGCGTACGGCCCTCTGGCGGCCACCACGCCGGGCATCCCAGGCGCCTTGATCCTGATGCTGGCCGAGTTCGGCACCATGCGCCTGGAAGACGTCCTGGCGCCGGCCATCGATCTCGCCGACGGCTACCCCATCGAGAAGCAGACGGCGTCGATGTACGCGGAGAACCGCGAGGATTTCGAAAAGTGGCCGTACTCGCGCGAGGTGTTCCTGCCGGGTGGGAAGCCCCCGGAGCCGGGACGGATCTTCGTCCAGAAGGACCTCGGGACCATGTTCCGGAAGCTCGTCGAGGCGGAGCGCAAGGCGCGGAAGGCGGGGAAAGGGAGAAAACGGGCGCTGATGGCCGCCCGCGACCGCTTCTACCAGGGGGACATCGCCGCCGAATTCGTGCGGGCGGGCAGGGAGCACGGCGGCCTGATCACGATGGCGGACATGGCCGCGACCCGGGCCCGGATCGAGGAACCCGTCACCGTCAGATACCGCGGGATCGACGTCTACAAGTGCGGCCCATGGACCCAGGGGCCGGCCTTTCTCCAGATGCTGAACCTCCTGGAGGGGTTCGATCTTAAATCCTTGAAGCACAACAGCCCCAAGTACATCCATATCCTTTCCCAGGCGATGAACCTCGCCTTCGCCGACCGCGATTTCTACTACGGCGACCCGGACGCGACCCCGGCGACGCCGCTGAAAGGGCTGCTTTCGAAGAAGTACGCCGCGGAGCGCCGCGGGCGGATCGATCCGGAGCGCAACGACAGCAAGGTGCTTCCCGGCGACCCGTATCCGTACCAGGGGGAGACGAACCCGTTCCGGGAGCTGCTCGAGGAGAACCGGCACTTCCGGGAAAGCCTCGTCGCCCTCGATATTCCGAAGGGGGTGGGGGAGCACCAGACGCGCAAAGGGACGACGTCCATCGTCTCGGCCGACGCCGGGGGGTGGCTGGTGTCCGTCACGCCGAGCGGAGGCTGGCCTCCCGCGTTCATCGCGGGCAGGACCGGCGTCGGGATGAGCCAGCGGATGCAGCAGTTCGTCCTGGACCGCGCGATGAACCCGTTCAACGTCGTCGCACCGGGCAAGAGGCCCCGGACCACCTTGACACCTTCGATGGCCCTCAAGGACGGCGTGCCCTACCTGGCGTTCACCATGCCGGGCGGCGACGTCCAGGAGCAGATGCTGCTGCAGTTCTTCCTGAACGTGGTGGAGTTCGGCATGGACATCCAGGAGGCCAGCGAGGCGCCGAAGTTCGAGGGGTTCCAGATGCAGGGCTCCTTCGGCAGCCACGCCGGCTACCCGGGGCTGATTTCCCTGGATTCCCGCATACCGAAGGAATCGTTCGACGCCCTTGCGGAAAAGGGATACCGGCCGGTCTACTGGAAGGGCGGGGTGAGGGGGGAGCACGCGGGGGCCTTGAGCTCGATCCGGGTGGACCGCGCGCACGGGACGCTGGAAGGCGGGCAGGGGATTCCCGACTGCGAGTGGTCCGGCGTGCGCTACGGCATCGGGTGGTAGGGGCGCGAAAGTGCATCTCTCGATCGGTCCGGGAGTAGCGACAATGCAACCGAAGGGACGGGCGCCTTCGGAAAGCCGGGTCGAAGAGGCTGCACGGCATCGCTTTTCGGATCGCCTGCCCGTCGAACCGGAACGGCATGACACGTGCTTCCTTTCGGGGTAAGCGCGGAAAGAGGGGGGATGTTGCGCTCGGCATATGGGATGCCGGGGCGCGTGCGGTTTCGATGCAAGAAGCACCAGACAACCTATAGAGGAGGGCATCAAATGAATCGATCGTGGAAGCCGATCATCTGCGCAGCGCTGTTGCTGCCCGTCTTCGGGCTGTTGTCGCCCGCGGACGCCGTAACCTACCGGCCGATCGTGCAGGGAACGCACGGCATCGTGTCCAGCGGCAGCCCGCTGGTGTCTCAGGTCGCCATCGACGTGCTGAAAAAGGGCGGGAACGCCGCCGACGCCGGCGTCGCGGCGCTCTTCGCGACGATGGTCGTCGAGCACACCCATCACAGCCTGGGCGGCGAGTCGCCGATCCTGTACTACTCCGCCAAGGACAAGAAGGTCTACGCGATCAACGGCATCGGCCCCGCGCCGAAGCTGGCGACCCGGGAATACTTCGACAAGATGGGCTTCATTCCGAACGAGGACAGCTTCCTCAACGCCCCGGTTCCGGGGACGCTCGATGGAGCCTGTCTGACCCTGGACAAGTTCGGGACGATGACGCTGGCCGACCTCATGGCGCCGTCGATCGACATGGCCGAGAAGGGGCACCCGATCAGCAAGATCATGGTCAAGTGGATCACGAACGCGAAGGCGATCCTCGCGAAGTGGCCCGGGTCGGTGAAGACGTTCCTCCCCGGCGGCAACCCGCCCAAGCCGGGCGACCTCTTCATCCAGCCGGAGTACGCCGAGACGCTGAAGAAGATCCGGGACGGCGAGGTGAAGAACCGCAAGAAGGGGCGCAGCCAGGCGATCCAGGCGGCCCGCGACGTCTTCTACAAGGGGGAAATCGCCCGCGCGCTGGACAAGTTCTCGAAGGAGAACGGCGGCCTTCTTCGGTACGAGGATCTGGCGGAGTACCGCGGCAAGATCGGGGAGCCGTGGATGACGACGTACAAGGGGTACGAGATCTACAGCATGGATACGACCACCCAGGGGCCGATGATGCTCCAGACCATGAACGTCCTGGAGCCGATGGACGTGGCGTCGCTGAAGCACAACAGCCCGGCGTACATGCACCTGATCGTGGAGGCCTTCAAGCTCGCCTACATGGATCGCCACAACTACTACGGGGATCCCTCCAAGGTCAAGGTGCCCTACAAGGGGCTCATGTCGAAGGCGTACGCCGACGAGCGCCGCAAGCTCATCGACACGACCAAGGCCACCATGGAAGTGCCTGCGGGCGACCCCTGGAAGTACGAAGGCAAGGCCGGGTTGAAGGGCAAGAAGAGCATGACCCTGGCGAAAGTGTCGACGGTGGAGGGGAACCCGGAATTCCAGACCGACACCACCTCCTTCGTCATCATCGACAAGGACGGCAACATGTTCTCGACCACGTCCAGCAACAATATGGGCGTGCGCCGCAGCGGCGTGACGCCTACGGGCCTGGGTTTCGTCCTGAGCGGCCGGCTGCGCCAGTTCTCCCTGGACGAGAAGAATCCCAACGTCATCGCCCCGGGGAAGATCCCCCGGATCACCCCGACTCCCCACTTGGCGCTGAAGGACGGGCAGCCGGTCATGGCGTGGACGACGCCGGGCGAGGATGTCCAGACGCAGGCCAACCTGCAGGTGTTCTTCAACGTAGTCGAGTTCGGGATGGACGTGCAGACGGCGGTCGAGCTGCCGCGGTTCCGTTCGCTGCACGGCCCCGAGCCGCACTTCCCGCAGGAGATGAAGCCGGGACAGGTCCGCGCGGAACCGCGCATCGATCCCGAGACGATCAAGGCGCTCGAGGCGATGGGGCACAAGATCAAGACGGAGGGCGACTGGTTGGAGCCGAGCGGCGGGATGGTCATCATCACGCGCGACCCGAAGACGGGCGTCCTCCAGGCCGGCGCCGACCCGCGGCGCGAGTGCTACGCGATCGGCTGGTAACCGCGGACGCTAACGATGACGAACGGGCGGCGGCCGGACAGCGAAGGGCCGCCGCCCATTTCAAAGGAGAAGAGTGATGGAACGGAAAACGGTACGGATCCTGGGCGTGGCGATTCTCGCGGCGCTCCTGGCGTTTCCCTTGACCGCCGGCGCGGCCGATTTCAAGGCCGAGCTGCCGGTGGCCATGACCTGCCCCGGGCAGGCGCCCGACGGGCAGATGGTGAAGCTGGTCATGGGGCGGGCGAAGATCCCGGTCAAGTACGACATGTTCCTCGAGCCGAAGGACCTGGCGGGGCACAAGACCCTCATCCTCATCCTGGGCGGCAGCGGCAAGGGGCTGGGATCGGCCGGTGTCGACCTTCGTGAAGAGATGAAGCGCGCGGAGGCCCTCATCGCGGAAGCGAACAAGCAGAAGATCAAGCTGATCGGCGTCCATGCCGGCGGCGAGGACCGGCGGGGCGACGTCTCGACGAAGCTCATCGACCTGGTCGCGCCCAAGATGCAATACATCATCGTCCGCGCGGACGGGAACAAGGACAGCCTGTTCGACAAGCTGGCGGCCCAGCACAAGATCCCCCTCACCGTGGTCCAGCAGTCCCCGGACATGGGGCCGGTCCTCCAGGCGGTGTTCACCAAGTAGCAAGCGGCTTTACTCAGGGCTTCGGCCCATATCTTGAGTGAAAGAGGTTATCATGTTCCGTTTCGAAAACGCGTTCGCCCAAACGACCATGCTGCTCGGGGTCATGGGTGTCGTGATCGCGATCTGCTTCTCGGTCCCCCAGCTGAAGAAGCGGCTGCCGGACGGGATGATCCTGATCCTGGCCGGCATCGCCGCCACCCTCGTGGACGGCTGGGGATTCGCCATCCGGCACTGGGTGGAAGGCTCGTTCTACTTCCTCCCGCTGATCCTCACCATCGTCTCCGGGATGGTGATGGTGAACATCTTCAAGGAAAACGGGATGCTGGGTACCCTGACGGACACGCTGATCAAGCGTTTCCATAAGTACCCCAGCGTGCTGCTGTCCTTCCTGATGCTCATCATGATGTTCCCGGGAATGGTTACCGGCTCCGCGCCGGCCGTCGTCCTCACCACCGGGGTCATGATCTACCCCATCCTGATGAAAATGGGGATCCCGAAAATCAACGTGGCGGCCATCCTGGCGATGGCCTCCATCGCGGGGCAGCAGGCGCCCCCGGTCAACGTGCCCATCATGATCATCTGCACCAGCGTCTTCATGCCTTACGAGGGGTTCATGGCGCCGCTGGCGCTCCTTAACTTCCCTCTGGGGATCTTCTCCATCCTCTTCCTGGGGCGGAAATACGTCACCATGGACCGGCTGGCGGAGATCGCCAAGGAACCGATGGATCCCGATCTGCCCAGGAACAGTTTCAAGCTGTATTTCCCCGTCCTGCTGCTTGCGGTCCTCCTCAGCGGCCCGAGGATGATCCACGGCTGGCCGGACGTCAGCACGCCGCTGCCCTTCCTCATCGTGAGCGTGGTGGCGCTGTTCACCGGCAGGAAGATCAACTTCTTCAAATCGTCCAAGCAGACCTTCAGCGAAGCGATGAACATGATCATCCTCTTCACGGGGATCGGCGTGCTCATCCAGTCGATGGCGCTGACCGGCGTCCGCGGGCTCATTGCGACGATCACGATCAGCCTGCCGCGCTACATCCTGTTCACCGGCTTCTCGATCGTGGGCATCCTGCTGCCGGGCGTCCTGGTGACCTTCGGCACCGCGGCGGTCCTGGGGCCCCCGTACATCCTGGCGGTCCAGGACTTGAACTCGATCATCTTCTCCAGCGGCGCGGCCCTCATCATGGGGATCGGCTGCCTGGTGCCGCCGACCGGGATCGGCGGCCTCTTCGCCATGCGGGTGGTGGGCGAGGAGAAGTACTGGCCCATCCTGAAAANNTACGTCCCGAGCAAAGGAACCTACTAGAAATGTCCCGTGTCGCGGAAGGAGGTAACGCATGACGATCTACCAGGTGGTCACGGCGATCTATTACGTGATCGTGCTGTACTTCGCGGCGATGATGTTCTGGGAGCTCATCACCGAGAAGGTAACGTCGAAGCAGGTCGCGATCTCGGTCGCCCTGATGCCGTTCATCTACCGGCTCCTGTACATCAAGTGAAAAGAGGTCCACAAGTGAAAAGTCCAACCATCCGAGGCATTCTCATATTGTTGCTGGTGCTGTTGGTCAGCTCTCCGGCGGCGGTCGCGTTCATCCGCCAATGGCAGCCCGACGTGATCGTGAAGGGGCAGGGGGTCACCAGGACCGGCAAGCTCAGCGAGTATTTCGAGGGGATCAAGGGCACCGCCAACGACCCCGACTACTACTACTTCGAGGGGTCGGAGCCCGGAGGCACGATGATCTTCTGGGGCGGGACGCACCCAGTGGAGCCCGCCGCCTACCTCGCCCCGATCCTGATGATCGAGAACATCAAGGTCACCAAGGGGCGGGTGTTCATCATCCCCCAGATCAACATCTCGAGCTTCGGCAACACCAAGATCGGGATCGGCGACATCTCTTCTTTCGGCATCAAGACGCCCTGGGGCGAGCGGAGGTTCCGCTTCGGGGGCCGGGGGACCAACCCGATCGATTCCTGGCCCGATCCGGACGTCTACACGAACTTCATGACCGGGCAGTCGCTGGCGGGGGACGAGTCGCGCAACCTCAACCGGACCCATCCTGGCCGTCCCAACGGGTACCTCACGGAGCGGCTCTCCTACGCGCTCCTCCAGATGGTCAAGAAGGAAAAAGCCGACGTGACCATCGACCTGCACGAGGCGCCGCCCGATCGGCCGCTCTGCAACGCCTTCGCGGTCCACGAGCGGGCGGCCGAGCTGGCTTCCCTGGCCATCCTCAACATGGAGGCCCAGGGGATCAAGGTACGGCTGGAGATGTCCCCGAAGTATCTCCGGGGGCTGTCCCACCGCGAGATCGGGGACCACAGCGACGCGCTGGCGCTGCTGTTTGAGACCCAGAGCCCGTATCACGGGCCGCTGAGAGGGCGGGCCGACGAGGCCAACCTGCTCACGGCCAAGGACCCGTTCCTCGTTCTGGCCTCGAAAATGGGCAGGACGAGCGTGCAGCACACGGAGGAGGGGGTTCCCATCGATCTCCGTGTCGCGCGCCACGTGACTTCGATCGTGGAGACCGCAAACGCCCTGACCGAGCTCCATCCCGAGAAGGGGATAAGGATCGAAGGGGCGCCGTCCTACAATGACCTGCTGAAAGGGATCGGCAATTACCTGAAGCAGCCGGAACCCGCGGCCGCAGGGAAGTAACCGTCCGGGGTGCCGGTCCCCCGAGGGGACCGGCGCCTTCTTTCGGGAATGGGAAAGTCATACGATACGCGGGCGCTGGCCGTCCTGGCCGTTTTCGCCCTGGCGGTCCTCGCGCTGCTCGAAGCGGCCCGGCTTCGCCAGCCCGACCCGCTGCGGGAGGAGAAGGCCGTGGCGGTCGCGCTGATGCAACGCGCATCGGACGCCGTGAGGGACGCGAAGCTCCGCGCGGGGATCCCCGTCGACCGCCGCCTCGACCCGAACGGCACCGGGCTGATCGGCGTCGAATACACCGACATCACCACGACCCTGGGTTCGCTGGTCGCCAAGCGGACGTCGGCCAACCCGGCGTTCGCCGCCGTCGTCGTCGACATGCTCGGCCGGGCGGGCGTCCGCCGGGGCGACGCGGTGACGGTCGGCTTCTCCGGTTCGTTTCCCGCCCTGAACATCGCCGTCCTCTCCGCCGCGAAGGTCCTGGGGCTGCACCCGGTCGTCTTGAGCTCCGTGGGGGCATCCACCTACGGGGCCAACCAGCCGGAGATGACGTGGCTGGACATGGAGCGCATCCTCGCGGAGGAGGGGATATTCCCCTGGCGTTCGACCGCCGCCTCCCTCGGGGGCATCACCGACACGGGCGGGGGGCTGGACGGCACGGGGATCGCCGCGGGGCTCGGCGCGATCCGCCGCAACGGCGTCCCCCTGATCGAGGAGAACGGGAGCGCCACGCTGGAGGCCGACGTCCGGAAACGGATGGCGCTGTACGACCGGTCCCTCGGCGGCGCCCGGCCGGCGGCCTTCATTAACGTGGGCGGCCCCGCCATCTCGATCGGGGACGGCCTGGAGGCGCACCGAATCCCGACCGGGCTGCTGAAGAAGGTTCCCCGGGTGCGCCGCCAGGAACGGGGTATCATCTACCTCATGGGCGAGCGCGGCGTGCCGGTCATTCACCTGCTGGAGATCAAGTCGATCGCCGCCCGGTACGGGATTCCCGTCGACGCCTCCCCCTTCCCCGCGGGAACGCTCCCGGCGTTCCCCGTGACGGGCAGGTATTCCTCCCCGCTGGCGGCGGCGGGGCTGGCCGCGATGATCGCCTTCCTGGCCTTACGGAGGAAGTCGGGCGCGGGGGCCGGCGAAGGCCCCTCCGCGGTCGTCCCGGACTGATCCCGTGGCGATCGCGTTCCTCTGCCTCATTTTGGCGTGGCTGGTCGCCGAGCGGGCCCGCCACGAGCGGAGGCTTGCCCGGATTCCCATACGGGTCCACGTAAACGGGACGCGGGGAAAGTCGGGCGTGACCCGCCTCATCGCGGCCGCGCTGCGCCGTTCCGGCATCCCGACCGTCGCCAAGACGACGGGGGGCGCGCCGGTCCTGATCCTGCCCGACGGGAGCGAGGAGACGATCCGCCGGCACTCCCCGGCGAACATCCAGGAGCAGCTACGGGTCGTCGCGCGCGCCGAGCGACTGGGCGCCCGCGCCGTCGTCGTCGAGTGCATGGCGCTCGATCCGGCCCTCCAGCTCGTATCCGAGACGGCGATGATTCGGTCGACGGTCGGAGTCATAACGAACGTCCGCCCGGACCACTTCGAGGTGATGGGAGAAATCCTCGACGACGCGGCCGGGGCCCTTTCCGGCACCATCCCGATGGGCGGCGTACTGGTGACGGGCGACCACCGGTATTTCCCGTTCTTTTCCGAGGCGGCCGCGCGGAAAGGTTCCCGGGCCGTCCTCGCGTGCGCCCCCGGGGTGGTCGGGGACGGGGAGGACGCCTGCCGGGGCGTCGGATTCTTCCCGGAAAACGCAGAGATCGCCCGGAGCGTGTGCCGCGAGCTGGGGCTGGACCCGGACGTTGTGGACCGCTGCGTCGACGATGCGGATGCATCCGGGGAAGGCGCCGGGGTCTTCCGCATTCCCGTCGGGGGCAAGACGGTGCATTTCCTCGACGCCTTCGCCGCGAACGACGTCGAATCCACCCGGATCCTCCAGGAGCGGGCCATGGCGAGAGGCGCGTGCCCGCGACCATGGATCGCGCTCTTCAACAACCGGGCCGACCGGCCGCTGCGGATGAAGTCGTTCGCCGACGACCTGCTGGCGGGGTCGCCCTACGACCTGATCGCGGTGACCGGGGAGGGATGCGGCCTGGCGCGCCGGTATTTCCGGGGAAAGGTCAAGGACAGGGAGATCGTCGTCCTTTCGGGCGGCTCCCCGCATCGGCTCCTGGGCGGGCTGGCGCGGAACGCGGACTGGGAGGAATGCACGGTCGTGGGCATGGGCAACGAGAAATGGGGGGGGAGAAGCCTTTCGCGGCTGTTCCGGGAGGCGCGCGCGCGATGAACCTGACGGAGTCCATCGCCATCGGCCTCGTGTTCGGGTTCTTCTTCTACGAACGGTTCGGCCTCTCCGCCGGTGGGTTCGTCGTGCCCGGCTACATCGCCCTGCAGTTCAACAACCCGCTGCTCCTGGGCGGGACCCTGGCCGTCAGCCTCCTCACCTGGCTGCTGGTGAGGGCCGCGTCCCGCTGCACGATCCTGTACGGCCGCCGCCGCTTCATCCTCATGGTCCTCACGGGCTTCGCGTGGCAGTGGGGGTTCCGGATGCTGATGACGCGGACAGGATCCATCGTCGAGGACGGGGACGCCTTCGGGTACATCATCCCGGGGCTGATCGCGAACGAGATGGAGCGCCAGGGCGTCGCTCCCACGTTCACGGCGCTCCTGGTCATTTCCGTCATGGTCCGCCTGAGCCTGATCGCCCTGGGGCTGCTCTGAATGCCGCCGCGGAGGCGCTCCATGCGCGGGTGGGTCGACCGAAGGGGCTTCCTGAAAGCCGGCGCCGCTTTCCTGGGGGCGATCCTCGCCGCCGGGCGCCCCCTGCCGGCGGCCGGCGGTCGTTCCTGGGCCCCCTTTTCTCCGGCCCTGCGGATCCGGTCGGGGGATGCCGTCGTGATCGAGACGGGCGCGGATGCGATGGACGGGATGGTCCTTTCCTCGGGGACGGAAAGGTGGGTCCGCGCGTTCCGGAGGAGGATGGCTGAAGACCCGCGCACGCGCTTTTATCCCGGCCCGGCGGCTCTGGCGGGCCCGATCGATGTCGAGGGCGCGGAACCCGGGGATCTCCTGGAGATCACGATCCTGGAGGCCGTCCCGGCGCCCTTCGGCTTCAACGTGCGGCCGGAGCCCGCAAACGGGCGGGTGGCGTGGTTCCGGACGGACCGGAAGGCGTACGACTTCGGGTCCCTTCCCGGGGCCAGGATCCCGCTGCGCCCCTTCCCCGAGACGCTGGGCGTCCTGCTTCCGGGAGCGGGCGGGGAAAGCGGCCGTCCGATCGGGAATCTCGGCTGCGGGGAGCTGGTCGCGGGGACGTCCCTTTACGTTCCGGCGCGGGTGAGGGGCGCGGGCGTGATGGCGGGCGATTCCCGCCTGGGGTCGCGGGGTGGCGTGCCCGACGGCGGCGCCCCCGAAGGGGCCATCCGGATGATCGCGCTGCGGGTGACCGTCCGGAGGGACCTGGCGGAAAACACGGGCTGGCCGTTCATCTCCACGCCGTCCCATTGGATCGTTCCCGCGGTCCGGGGCGACCTGCTCGGGGCGCGCGAGACCGCCGCCCGCGAGGCGGCGCGGTTCCTCTCCGCACGGTGCGGGATGAGCGGCGCCGATGCCCGGGACTTCATCCGCGGGAGGGCGGTCTTCCGGATCGCCCTGGCGGGGGCTTCCGCCGTCGGGGTCCACGCGATGATTCCCAGGAGCGCTTTCGGCAGGGAGGCGTCCGCGCGGCGGCAGGAGTCTAGCTGACGGGCTCCTGTTCCGCGAAGTAGTGCAGCATCATCCGCTCCACGCCCATGACGTGGTTGAACATGGCCTCTTCCGCCTTGTCGGGGTCGCGGCTTTCCAGGGCGCGGAAGATGGTCTTGTGCGCCGCGTATCCCCTTTGACCGCCTCCCTGGGCCATGTTGGAAGTGACCCGGGTACTCACCAGGGAGTTATCCAGCGCTTCCAGCAGCCCGACGAAGATGGAGTTGTTGGTGGCCCGGGCGATGGCGTAATGGAATTCGCTGTCCAGGTCGATGATGTCCTTGCCCTGCTGCAGCCGTTCTTCCTGGCGCCGCAGGATGTCCCGAAGGGCCTCCAGCTGTTCTTCGGAGATGTTCTGGGCGGCCAGCCGGGCCAGCTGCGGCTCGATCACCCGCCGGACCTGAATCGGCTCCCGGACCTGTCGCTCCTTGTTCGTGATCGCCTTGATCAGGGGGGTCGCCTCGAAGTTCACGGCCCCGGTCCGGAAAGTTCCCTCTCCGACCTTGCGTTCCACCAGGCCGTTGGCTTCCAGGACCGTCAGGGCTTCCCGGACCGAAACCCGGTTGACGTGGAACGTCTGGGCCAGTTCGCGTTCCGAAGGGAGCTTCTGCCCGGGAACCACGTCGCCGTTCAGGAGGTATTCCTGCAACTGGACCAGGACTTCCTCGTAGATGCGTTTCCTTTTGATTTCCTTGAACTTCATTGCCTATCCTGCGCCGCCTCGCGGGCGGGTGGGGTGCAATTCGGAAAACCCTTTGCCCAATCAGGTCTTTACGCTCGAAAAACAAAGAAATATATTAACATGAAACACGCGTCGAGGCGACGGCGAATCGCGCGGCGCCCAGCAGTGCGGCCGACTCGTCCAGGATGACCTTCACCGGCACATTTTCGAGGAAGCCGCGGAAGCGCCCCTTGTCCTGGAACGCCTCGAGGAACTCCCCCCTGGAGAGCGCCGGCAGGATCGCGGGGGAGAGGCCGCCGCCGAGGACCACGCCGCCCGAGGCGTTATACTGCAGCGCGAGGTTTCCCGCCGCCGCCCCGTAGATGCGGCAGAAGAAGCGCAGCGCCTCCCGGCACGTCGCGGACCGGCCGGCGAGCGCGGAGGAGACGATCACCCGCGGGGGGTCCTCCGTGGACAGCCGCTTCTCCACCGCGGGGGTCTCTCCCCGCCCCTCGGCCTCGCGGAGGAACCGGTAGACGGCGAACAGCCCGGGCCCGGAAACCACCCGCTCCGCGCTCACCCGGCCGTACGCCTTCCGCAGGTGGAACAGCAGCGAGACTTCGCGCTCGTCGCGGGGGGCGTAATCGACGTGCCCGCCTTCCGATGCGAGCGGAAGGAATGCGCCGCCGGACCGCAGAAGGGCCGCCTGCCCGAAGCCCGTTCCGGCGGCCGCCACCGCGACGACCCCGGCCGGGTCCGGCACCCCCTTCTGGATCGTCGCGAACCGGTTCGCGGGGAGGTACGGGACCGCGAAGGCGAGCGCCTGGAGGTCGTTGATCAGGTATGCGGCCCGGGCGCCGCAGGCGCGCCGGATCGATCCTGCGTCCACGCTCCAGGACAGGTTCGTGAGCCGGCTCCGGCCTTCCGTCACCGGCCCGGCGACGCCGATGCACGCCAGGGAGACCTTTTCGCGCCCCGCGAGGAAGGCCTCGAGGATCGCCTCGAGAGAAGGGTAATCGTAGCTGCGGAAGGTACGGGCGACCCGGCGCCGCAGCGCCTTCCCGACGGGCGAGTACAGGGCGAGGCCGGTCTTGGTGCCCCCGACGTCTCCGGACAGGATCATCGTGCCCTCCCTAAAGGCGTCCAGTTCGCCTTCCCATAATGTATCCTATCCCGGGCGGTCGATCCAAAAAAGGAGGGGGCGCGGGTGGAGATCGTCATCGCCGAGGACGAGATCGAGGAGCGGTTCGTCCGGTCGTCCGGGCCCGGCGGCCAGAACGTCAACAAGGTGGCCACNNGCGAGCGGCTGATCCGCATCGCGGGGAACCGGATGACCCGCGAGGGGATCCTGGTGATCGAGGCGGGGAGGTTCCGCACGCAGGAGCGCAATCGCCGGGACGCGAGGGAACGGCTGGCGCGCCTGGTGGAAAGGGCGGCGCAGCCCCCGAAGGCGCGGCTTTCGACGCGCCCGCCCGCGTCGGCGGCGCAGCGGCGGCTCGAGGGGAAGCTCCG
>DCUH01000067.1:0-40271 GCA_002327765.1 bacterium UBA2219
GCATCCCCACCATGCTGGGGCTGGAGAACCAGTCTCCCCTTCCCACGGCCAACGGCTCCATCACCCCGCTCATGATGGGCGACATGCGGGTCATGTCCATCGGGTTCTTCCTGCGCAACCAGGACGACGCCGTCGTGTGGCGGGGCCCGATGAAGAACACCGCGATCAAGCAGTTCGTCAAAGACGTGGAATGGGGCGACCTGGACTATCTCGTCATCGATTCGCCTCCGGGGACCGGCGACGAGCCGCTGTCGGTCGNNTGATCGTCACCACCCCGCAGAAGGTGGCGGCGGTGGACGTCCGCAAGTCGATCTCCTTCTGCCGGCTCATCGAGCTGCCGGTCCTCGGGGTCGTCGAGAACATGAGCGGGTTCGCCTGCCCCAACTGCGGGACGGTTACCCCGATCCTGCGCTCCGGCGGGGGGAAGAAGATCGCGGAGGACATGAAGGTGCCCTTCCTGGGCGCGATCCCCATGGACCCGAAGATCGCGGAGGCCGCCGACGGCGGCCAGGCGTTCGTCCAGCACTTCGCGGAGAGCTCCACGGCGAAGGTGATGCGGGAGATCGTCAAGCCGTTCGAGACGCTGCCGGAGAAGTAGGGGCGGGAAGAACGCGGAGGTGGCCGGCCCTGCGGGGAACTACCCGGGGCCGCCGCCTGCCTCGCGCCGGCGGGTCTTGAGCGGCACGTAATTGCAGAACGGCTCTTCCTCGAGGTAATCCCCCAGGATCGCGTCGGCCCGCGCCCTGCACCCGCCGCAGACGTTCAGGTACTCGCACTCGCCGCAGCGCCCCTTGTACTTTCCGAAGTCCCGCAGCGACCGGAAGAGCTCCGAGTTCCGCCAGATCTCCCCGAACTTCTCCTTCTTGACGTTCCCGGCGGCCGCGGGGAAGTAGGAGCACGGCTGGACGTTCCCCCGCGAGTCGATGAAGCAGATCGACTGCGCGCACACGCACCCCTTGCCGCCGCCCGTCGAGAAGGTCAGCGACCGGGGCGTGAACGTCTTCCCTTCCTCCTTCATCTTCTGCAGCCGGACCCGGTAGTAGTGGGGCGCGCAGGTGGGGCGCACGAGCATCTCGTCTTCATCCTTCTCCATCTCGTAATGCCACCGGAGGATCTCCTCGTACTCCTCTTTGCCGATCAGCTCGCTCATGATCTCCTGCCCCCGGCCCGTGGGGACGATCATGAACATGTACCAGGCGTGGGCGCCGACGGACTTCGCCAGCCGGCACGTCGCCGCGATGTCGTGGCGGTTGCGGTTCGTGAAGGACGAGTTGACGATGAACTTCATCCCGTTGCGCCGGAAGGTCTCCGCGGCCTTGAGGGTCGCTTCGAAGGCGCCCGGCTGCTTCCGGAAGTCGTCGTGCACCGCCGCCGTGGAGCCGTCGAGCGACAGGGAGCAGATCTTCACCCCCGCGTCCTTCATCTTTCCGACGACCTCGTCGGTCACGAGCGTCCCGTTCGTGGCGACGCACATCCGGAACCCCTTGTCCGTCCCGTATTTCGCGATCTCGAAGAGGTCCTCCCGCAGGAGCGGCTCGCCGCCGGAGAGGACCAGGACGGGGGTGGAGACTTCCGCGATGTCGTCGATCAAGGCCTTCGCCTCCGCCGTGGTGAAGTCCGTGTCGTGGGACGTCATGCCGGCCGAGGCGCGGCAGTGGATGCAGTTCAGGTTGCACCGCCCGGTGACCTCCCAGGCGATCCATTTCGGGAGGAACTCTTCTTCCTTCGCCACGTCCGCCGCCTCCTTGACCCTACTTCACCATGTCGGCGTATTTCTTCGCCTTGGCCTTGTCCCCCAGGGCGGCGTAGGAGTTCGAAAGCATCGTGGCCGCCTCCTTGGTGGGCATCAGGTCCATGCTCTTTTCCAGCTCCGGGATCGCCCCCCGGTAATCCTTCTTCTGGTACCGGACCGCCCCGAGCAGGAGGCGCGGCTCGAAGTATTCCCCGTCGAGCGAGACCGCCTTCCGGAGGTTCTCCTCCGCGGCGTCGGATTCCTTGCGGACCATGTGGACCTGCGCGGCGGAGGAGTAGAACGGGGCCTGCGCCGGCTGCATCCGGGCGGCCTCGCGGTATTTCGCCAGCGCCTCGTCGTACTTCTTCTCCTTGAGCAGCTTGTCCCCCTGGCCGGCCACGTCGTACGCCTTCTGCACCTCCCGCAGCCGCGCCGTCCCCTGCTTGAAGGGCGCCTCGTTGAGGGTGTACCGCGGATCCTTCAGCGTGGACGGGTAGTCCTTCGCCACCTTCGCGCGGGTGTTCTCGAGCCGCTCCTTGGAGAACGGGTGGGTGCGGAAGATCCCCTCGATCCACGCGGGGTCCTTACCCCCCTCTAGCTTCGTCCAGAAGAATTCCTGCAGGCGGATCATCCCTTCCGGGCTGTAGCCGGCCTTGACCATGTAGTCGATCCCCAGCGCGTCCGCCTCCCGCTCCTGCTCCCGCGAGAAGCCGCTCTGGAGGAGGTTCGCGGTGACGTTGCCGAGCGCCTGGGCCGCCATGTTGCCTCCGGTCACGATCGATACCCCGGAGAGCAGGACGTTGCCGGCGACCGCCCGCTGGTACGCCGCCAGGGAATGCTTCGCCGTCACGTGCCCCGTCTCGTGGGCCAGCACCGCCGCCATCTCCGCCTCGCTTTCGAGCGTCACGAGGAGCCCCCGGTTGATGACGATGAAGCCGCCGGGGACCGCGAAGGCGTTCGGGACGGAGGAGTTCAGGACCCGGAACTGGTATTTCAGGCCGGGCCGGTGCGAAGCGCGCGCGATCCGCATCCCGACGCCCTGCACGTACTCCTCCAGCTCCCGGTCCTTGTAGAAGCCGCCCTGCTCCTGGACCGCGGGCTGGAACGCCTGGGCACCGAGGGCGACCTCCTCCTCTTCTGAGAACTTCACGATGGACAGTTCGGATTTCCCGGTGACGGGGTTGACCGCGCAGCCGTATCCCGCCAGCGCGGCGAGACAAAGGACGGCCAGGACGCGGGGAAGGAAGAAGGCGCGGGGATTCTTCATCGCGGTGTCTCCTTGAACGATACTGGTCGTGCGGATCCCGAATCGGCCGATATGGACATTATTCCACATTCGCCGCCCCTCGGGCGCGGGAGGCGGCGCCCCGATTCCGGACGTTTTACCCGCCTCCACGGTCTGATATAAATAGAGTTGTATCGAGCAGGCAAAGAGGATACCGGGAGGCGTCGGGTGGGGAAGAGGCGCAGGAAACGGTATCAACCCCCGGGGACGTTGCCGGGGACCCTAACGGCGCACGCGGAAGCGGGCAGCGCGCCTGTGCAGTTCCGGGCGTTCCTGTACGACTCCGAGCGGTTCGAGGAGCGCGCGGTCGCCGTTTCCGAGATCCCTTCGCTTTCCCCCCCGAAAAAAGGGGTGCTGTGGCTCGACGTGGCGGGACTGTCGGACCCCGGCGCGATCCGCGCCGTCGGCGACCGGTTCGGGATGCATCCTCTGGCCCAGGAGGACGTGCTGAACGTCCCGCAGCGCCCGAAGGTGGAGTGGTACGGGGAAAACCTCCTGATGGTCCTCTGGCAGGTCCGCTTCCCGAAACCTTCCGAACAGCTCTCTTTTTTCGTCAGGGAGGGCGTGGTGATCTCTTTCCAGGAAACCGCCGGGGATTCGTTCGAGCCGGTGCGGGAGCGGATCCGGCACGGCGGGGGCCGGATCCGGGGACAGGGGGCGGATTACCTCCTCTACTCGCTGTGCGACGCCGTCCTGGACGCCTTCTTCCCCATGCTGGAGCGGCTGGGGGACGAGATGGAGGAACTCGACGAACGGGTGATCTCCACCCCCGTCCCGGAGACGTTCGCCGCGATACGGGCCGTGAAACGGCAGCTGCTGTCCGTGCGGCACGCCGTGTGGCCGTCGCGGGACGCGATGAACCTGCTGCTGATCGAGGAGCACGCCCTGATCCGGCCCGGGACCAAGGTGTTCCTGCGCGACTGCTACGACCACACGGTCCAGCTGATGGACATGGTCAACGTCTACCGGGAGCTGGCCGCCGGCCTGGTGGAGGAATACCAGTCCGCCGTGTCGAACCGGATGAACGAGGTCATGAAGGTGCTCACGATCGTGGCGTCCTTCTTCATCCCTCTCACCTTCATCGTCGGCATCTACGGGATGAATTTCGACCCGGACGCGTCGCCGTTCAACATGCCCGAGTTAAAATGGATGTACGGTTATCCGGCGGTGATGATCCTCATGGCGGCCGTCGCCGGCGGGATGTTCTGGCACTTCCGGAAGAAAAAATGGCTCTGATAAGATGCCTTGCGATTGATCGAAGTCAAGGAAGCCCGGGACGGAAGCCGGGAGACTGATGATGCAGGTACATCGCGCGGAAGCCCGATCCGGGGGCCGCGCAAAGAATCCAGGGGGAGGTGCTCCATGAAATTCTTGATCCTGGGGGGAGGCCCCGCGGGGATCGCCGCCGCGAAGGCCGTGCGGAAGGCGAAGGAGGATGCCGAGATCCTGATCGCGACCGACGAGAAGGTGGCTCCCTACCTGAGGCCGCTGATGCCGGACTTCATCCTCGGGGACGCGACCGCGGAGAACACGCTCGACCCGGAGGCGAAGGACCTGCAGCAGAAGAAGATCAAAATCGCCTACGGGCGAGCGGCCGTCGGGATCGATACGGGGGCCAGGGCGGTCACGTTCGCCGACGGGACGCAGGAGCGGTACGACCGCCTTCTCGTCGCCACGGGCGCCCGGTGCGCCGTTCCGGAGATCCTGCAGAAGAAGAGCCCCATGATCCAGCCGTTCGACTCCTGGAAGGACGCCATCGCCATCAAGGAGCTCGCGTCCCGTCCCGGCCCCGCGGTGGTCTACGGCCCGGGCTACCTCGCCATCGAGGCGTGCCGCGGCCTGCGGAACGCGAAGAAGGAGGTCGTCTGGATCAAGCCGTTCAAGCCCCGCTTCGGATACCCGATCGCCGGGGAGCTCGAGGCGAGCATCCTCGACGACGTCCGGAACCGGGGCGCCCGGATCAAGGACGGCGACGAGATCGTCGATGTTAAGGAGAAGGGGGCCGACGCGCTGCAGATCCTCTCGAAGCACGGCGATGTGATCAACACCTCGCTGGTCGTCGTCGCGACCGAGCGGCTTCCCCACGTGGGGTTCCTCGCGGGGAGCGGCCTGGCGATCGAGACGGGGATCGTGGTCGACGACTACCTGCAGACGAGCGTTTCCGACGTCTACGCGGCCGGCGACTGCGCGGAGTTCAAGGACAAGAAGGGCGGCAAGAGCTTCATCAACTTCGGGTGGCGCAGCGCCATCAAGCAGGGGCAGCTCGCCGGCGAGAACATGGCCGGCGGGAAGAGGCGGTTCGGCGGGAGCCAGGAGGATTACTTCTGGGCGCTCTTCGGCTCCTCCCTCGCGGACCGGGGAAAGCGCATCTCCGAAGTGGAAGGGTACGGGAAGACTTGACGGGAACCCGCGCCGGGGGGCTTGCGCGCCTCCCGGTGCTTCTCTTCCTTCTTCTCCTGCTTTCCTTCGCCTCGCCCGGCCGTGCGACGGAGGAGATGGCCGAGCGCACGGGAAAAGATTGTTCCTACTGTCATGTGGACCCGGGGGGCGGGGGGGAACTGACCGCCGCCGGGAAGGAGTTCCTCGCCTCCGAAACGGCGTCGGGCGCGGTCGCCACGCCGTCCGCCGCCCGGCACGCCGTCCGCTTCGCCGCCGGGTTCCTTCACGTCGTCGTGGGCGTGCTCTGGTTCGGCACCATCCTCTACGTCCACCTGCTGCTCAAGCCCGCCTATGCCTCGCGGGGTCTGCCGCGCGGGGAGCTCATGATCGGCTGGAGCTCCATCGTCATCATGGCCGTCACCGGGGCCATCCTGTCCTATTACCGTGTCCCGTCGCTGGACGACCTCTTCCGGACCCGTTTCGGCGTTCTCCTGACGATCAAGATAGGCATCTTCCTCGTCATGGCGGCCACGGCGTTCATCGCGACGTTCGTCGTCGGGCCGCGCTTGAAAGGGCGCCGGACGGCGGAGGCGGCTGCGGAAAAGAAGGAGCTGACCCCGGAGGAATTGGCGTCGTTCACCGGGGCGGACGGGTCGCCGGCCCTGTTCGCCTATAACGGGGTGGTCTACGACGCCTCGGCCAGCCCCTTGTGGAAGGGGGGCGTCCATTTCATGAAGCACAAGGCCGGGGCCGATCTGACCGAGGCGCTGAATCTCGCCCCCCACGGGGAAGACCGGGTCCTCAAGCTCCCCGCGGTGAAGACGCTCGTCGAGGCAGGCGCGGGGGGCGGGCCCGCGCCCATGCCCCTTCACCTCAAGGGCTTTTACTTCATGGCCTTCATGAACCTGTTCCTCGTCGTCGCCGTCCTGTTCATCATCGCGATGTGGCGGTGGTGGTAGACTTCAAAACCGGGACGTAGATGAGTTCTACCGCAGTTTGGGGACAGAGATAAAAAAACAACAAAACCAGACCACAGAACCGGGACGTAGATGAGAAGTCCAAAAACCTGGAAGCCTGACAGCCTGATATGCAGGACTTCTCATCTACGTCCCCGTTCTGCGGTTCTTATTGCCGCTTGACGGAACCCGGCGCCGGTATTATATTTTCCTGTCTGCCGACGCACGTTCCCTGGTAGCTCAACCGGCAGAGCGGGTGGCTGTTAACCACTAGGTTGCAGGTTCGAGTCCTGCCCAGGGAGCCAGAACATCATCAGGGCCACTTGCAGATTCCTGCAGGTGGCCCTTTCATGTGCTGGCTCTAATGCGGTACTCGAAGCCATCGATCCGCGCCGCGCAGGGAGGGACACGGAGGTCCCGACCGTAGTAGTCTTTGTCCTGACCGGGAAGGCAGGCACGAGGAGACGGAAAGTGGATCATTCTGCTTGTGGTTCAAAATGAATCTGGCCGTCTACTTCGGATTGTTTTTCTCGGCCTTCGGAGCGGCGACCTTGCTGCCGTTGCAGTCGGAAGCGGTGCTGACCGGCCTGTTGATCCTCGGCAAACAACCGGTTTGGGCCCTGGTCGCGGTGGCGACCGCGGGCAACACACTGGGAGCCGTGGTGAACTGGTTTCTGGGGAGGTATATCGAGCGTTGGCGCCGCAAGCCGTGGTTTCCGGTCGGCGAGCACAAACTGGCGCGCGCGCAGCGAGGGTATCACCGCTACGGCCGCTGGTCGCTGCTGCTGAGTTGGATGCCGGTCATCGGCGACCCGCTCACGGTCATCGCGGGGGTGATGCGCCAGCCGCTCTTGAGCTTCGTATTGATTGTGGCGATTGCGAAATTGGGACGGTATCTGGTGGTTGCGGCAATCACGCTCGGCTTGTTCGCGTGAGCAAAGAAGCGCCGCGCCCCCCCCGATTCCCGCGCTGCGTCCTTACACCGGTTCGAACCGGTCGGCGGACCGGGGCGACAGGATGTCGTTGATCAGCTTGTTCAGCTGCTTCATGCCGTACGGCTTCCGGATCACCCCCCGGAATCCGAATGCCTCGTAGAAGGACATGATCGGGTCGTTGGAATACCCGCTGCAGACGACGGCCTTGACGTTCGGGTCGATCTTCAGCAGTTCCCGGATCGTTTCCTTGCCGCCCATGCCTCCCGGGATCGTCAGGTCCATCAGGACCAGATCGAACGGCTCCCCGGACGCGATCGCCCGGCGGTAGAACGCGATCGCCTCGGTCCCGTCCCGCGCGACCGTCACCGTGTAGCCGATCATCGCCAGCATCTCCCGCGCCATGTCCCGGACCGACTCCTCGTCGTCCATCACCAGGATCCTGCCCTGCCCCGCCATCCATCGCTCCTCGTCGACGTCGGGAGCCGGGACCTTCCCCTCGGTGGCGGGAAGGCAGAACCGGAAGGTCGTTCCGATGCCGGGATGCGATTCGACGGAGAGCCGTCCCTCATGCCGCTTGATGATGGAATAGGCGGTGGACAGCCCGAGACCGCTCCCTTTCTGCTTCGTCGTGAAGTAGGGGTCGAAGATCCTCGAATGGATCGCCGGAGGGATGCCCGTCCCGTGGTCCATGACCGAAACGCACACATGGTTTCCCGGCCGCAATCCCGGGTCTTCCGCGCCGATGACCACGTTCCGGCAGGCCACCTGGATGGTTCCGCCGTCGGGCATGGAGTGGGCGGCGTTTATCAGCAGATTGTTCACGACCTGGCTCAGCTGCCCTTCGTCCGCCTCGACGTGCCACAGGTCGTCCGGGAACGAGAATTCGCACTTCACGTTCGAGCCCCTCAGGGCGAACCCGGCGGACTCCACCGTCAGATCCCGGATCGAGGTGACCCTTTTGACGGGCGCCCCTCCCTTCGAAAACGTCAGCAGCTGCTGGGCCACGTCCTTCGCGCGGAAGGCCGCCTTCTCGATTTCCTCCATCCGCTGGTACGCGTCCCCCTGCCGGTTCGCGTACATCTTTGCGAGCGCGACGTTCCCCACGATCGCCGTAAGGAAATTGTTGATGTCGTGGGCGATGCCTCCCGCGAGGATTCCGATCGAATCCAGCTTCTCGGACCTCGCCATCTCCTCTTCCATTTTCTTCCGCAGCGAGAGGTCGCGGCTGATGGAGGCCAGGGCGATCGCCTCGCCGCTTTGCGGGTCCCTGATGACGAAGGCGTGAACCTCCACGGGCACCGGCAATCCCGTCTTCCTGTGACGCAGGCTGGTCTCGCCGTTCCACGCGCCCGTCCTGCGGAGCGCCTCCAGCATTTCGCGCTGCGCCTCCGGATCCTTTTCCAGCGCGTATGCGCCCGCCTCCGGCTTCCTTGCGCCCTCGGGCAGGTCCATGCCGACGAGCTCCCGGCCGGCCCGGTTCAGATAGAAGACCTCCCCGTCGAGGGAGGCGATCTCGATCAGGTCGGTGCTGTGATCCACGAGGGAGGCGAAGATCCGCTGTTCCTCCTCCGTTCTCTTCCGCCGGGTGACGTCCTCGACGATCCCGATTCCGCCGCGGATCGCCCCGTCCGCACCGCGGTACGGGACGGTGCGCATGGAGACGAAGATGACCGCATCGCTCAGCGTCGCATGATAGAGGCCTTCATAGGAGCCTTCCCGTCCTT
Source organism: bacterium UBA2219 (assembly GCA_002327765.1). GTDB lineage: Bacteria > Desulfobacterota > Deferrimicrobia > Deferrimicrobiales > Deferrimicrobiaceae > UBA2219. The sequence continues at coordinate 9,012 of DCUH01000067.1, forward strand.
CAACCGGGGCCCGCAGCGCCGGAAGGATCCTCCCGTCCTTCAGGCGGTTCATGTCGAGCCCGATCAGCGCCTCCCGCCCCGACGCGAGGATTTCGCCGAAACGTTCGTTGCATTCGGTGATCCGCAGCCGCTCGTCGTACACGAAGATCCCCACAGGGGACCTCTGAAACAGGATGCGATACCGTTCGCCGCTCTGGCGCGCCTCCTCGAGAAGTCCTTCGTTCTCGAACCGGAGGGCGATGGAGGCGACGATCATCCGGTGGTGCTTGAACGAGTACGCGAGGATGGTGATCATGTAGAGGACGGAGAGCAGGCCGATGGTCCGTTCCACCTCGCCCTCGTGCAGGAGGAGGCGGGCGGCGTAGAGCGACATCGCCGGCGTCACCCACGCCGCGGAACAGAATTTCAGGGAGGCGTGCGACACCGTGGTGCTCGCCGAAAGGCTCGCCACCACGAGGACGAAGGCCAGCGTCAGCGGAATGTCGCCGACCGGCAGCAGGATGAAGGCGGACAGCCCCCAGACGATTCCCGAGAACAGGGTCAGGAGCAGGTAGCCTTTTTCCCATGCGCCGCACTCGAACCGTTCCGGGCTTGTTTTCGAGAACCGACGGTAATAGATCAGCCTTCCGAAGGCGACCGCCGAAAGCGGCAGGATCCAGGATGCAATCCTCCCGGGACCGAGGCTGCCGCGCACCGAAAAGGCGAGCACGAGGCCGACGAGGAAGGATGCCGCCTGCATCGTCGGGAGCTGCGCGACGACGAGGCGCAGCTGCTCTCTCCTGATCCGGCCTTGTTTCTGCGGATCCATGTGCGATTTCCTTCCGGCGATACGCAAGTGATTCCCGTTCATCATGGTTATCGGCGGACCGGAGGGAAAAATTCATTACGGCCGGGATAATGCCGCGCCGGAGAAGTTGCCGGCGAACTCGCATATTTTATATTAGAATATTCTAATATTCTAATTGGAGCGCCCATGGATACCGACGTCGCCCATGAACGGGCGGAACTTGTCAAAGCCTTCGCTCACCCGACCCGCCTCCGTATCCTGGCCGAGCTCGCCCGGGGGACACGATGCGTGACGGATATGGAAGAGCTTCTTCCCGTCACGCAGGTGAACATCTCCCAGCACCTGTCGGTCCTCCGGAACGCCGGGCTGGTGGGGTTCGTCCGGGACGGAGCGGCGCGGTGCTACTACCTGAGCCGCCCCGAACTGGTCGAGGGAGTGCTCGCGCTTCTTTCCGCGGATCACCCGGTCGTCCGAAAGACCAGGGAGCAGATCGATCGGGAAAAAAACAGACCCCGAGGAGGGCCGCATCGATGAAGATCGCTCTTGTGATTTCCCGGACGGACCCGGAAACGGTGTACAACGCGTTCCGCCTCGCCGCCTTCAGCCGGAAGGAAGGAGACGATGTGAAGGTTTTCCTGCTGGGGGCGGGCGTGGAGCTGGACCGGATAAACGACCCGAAGTTCGACGCCCGGGGGCAGGCGGAGGCCTTTCTCGAGGCGGGCGGGCGGATCCTTGCGTGCGGTTCCTGCCTGAAGCTTCGGAATTCCTCCGGGTCGGAGCTGTGCCCGCTCTCCACGATGAAGGACCTCTACGAGATGGTCCGGGATGCGGATCGCGTGCTGACTTTTTAAGGAAAGGGGAGGGGGGATGGAATGACGCACCGGGAACTGCTTTCCGCCGTCCGGGTCCTCGGGCTGGGGGAACGCGCGACGCTCGCCGAAATAAAGGACCGGTACAGGACGCTCGTGAAACGCCACCATCCCGATGGCGGCGGCGCGGAGGATGCCGTCGACATCTACCGCATCATCGAGGCCAACAAACTGGTCATGGAGTACGTTTCCTCCTACCGGTACGGTTTCTCGGAGCAGGAATACCTGGTGCAGGATCCCGAAGAGCGTCTCCGGAGGCGGTTCACGACCGATCCGTTGTGGGAAAAAGGGTAGGCGGTCCGATATAATTCCGGTAAATGTACCAAATCCAGCGCGTATCCCACATCGCTCTCGCCGATTTCGCCAAGGACGTCATCCGCTCCCTCGGCGCTCCCGAGGATCGGGCCCGCACCACCGCGGAGGTCCTTGTGGCGGCGGACATGCGCGGGATCTCCAGCCATGGGGTGGCCGGGGGAACGGGTTTGACCGAGCTCGTCGCAAGGACGCGGGCGGGCGCGATCGATATCGGAGCGGTTCCCGAGATTCACGGGAGACCGGGCTGGGCGGTCGCTTCCATGAACGCGAAAGGCGGCCTGGGCCCGTCCGCGGCCATGGAAGCCGCCCACCTGGCGGGGGATCTCGCCGGGCAATACGGCGTGGGGCGGGTGCACGTCTACGACGCGAACCACTTCGGCGCCGCGTGCGTGTACGTGGAGGCCCTCCTGGAGCGCGGCCTGGCGGCGCGCTGCACCAGCACCTCCGGCGCATGGATGATCCCCTATGGAGGGAACCGGGTCCGGCTGGGCACAACCCCCATCGCCTGGGGGATGCGCTGCGGCGACGAAGCCGTCGTCATCGACATGGCCACGACCCAGCGGTCGGTGAGCCCCGCCTTCCGCTCGGCGAAGGCGGGCGAGCCGATCCCGAGGGATTATTTCCGGGACAGGGACGGAAACATGCTGGAAGGGGTGGTTTCTCCCGACCGGCTGGTGGAGGGCTCCGTCCTGCCGCTCGGGGGCGAGCAGTTCGGTTACAAGGGCTCGGGGCTGAATATCCTCATCGAGCTGGACAACGTGGCCGGCGGCGGGTCGCTCGAGCGGATTCCCAGCATGCGGGAAACTCCGTTCTGCCGCGTTTCGCATGTGTTCGAGGCATGGCGGATCGACTTTCTCTTTCCGGAAGAGGAAGCGCGGCGGCGGTTGGAGGCGGCCGTCAAGGATATCCGGTCCTGCGGCGGCCCCGGCATGCTGCTGCCAGGCGAGCGCGAGGCGCGCCGGAAGGCGGATGCCGAAAGGCACGGCATCCCATACGAACATTCCCAGTGGGAAACGCTCCGCCGCATATCGGAGCAGACCGGGATCATCGCACCCCGGCCAATCGCAAGATAATCGATACGCGTCCGGGCGCCTCGATGGCATGCGCAACGGTTTTTCGCTGCCCGGAAGAAATACAGGGAATGAACGCGAATCGTCAACAGGAGGAGGGTGAATCCGTGGAACCCAAGGAAACCGGCAGCGGAAGAAAAGAGGGGTGCTTCCCGTCCGCCCTGGAGGACGCCCGCGCAGCCGAACTGTGCCCCGAAACGGAACAGACCTTGTCGCCGGCCTATCGCCTGGCGTTCCGGGATCACGATTTTCTCCTCCTTGACGAATTGCGCCCCGTCCGGCTGCAGCTGGAGCTGTTGAAACCCGAACTGATCCTGAGCAAACACCGTGTCGAGGGCACGATCGTCGTTTTCGGCGGGGCCCGCATCCCGGAACCGGAAGCCGCGAGGGAGCAGCTTGCTTGCGCCGAGGCCGCCGCCGGGCGGGACCCGGGCAGCCCGGCGCTGGAGAGGGCCGTGAGAATCGCGGAACGCAGGGTCCGCAACAGCCGATATTACATCGAGGCCCGCCGGCTTGCCGCTTTGATCGCGAAGGCCGGCAAGGACCCCTCGCGATTCCACGCGGTGGTGGTCACCGGCGGGGGCCGGGAATCATGGAAGCGGCCAACCGGGGGGCCCACGACGAGGGGGCCGAAAGCATCGGGCTCAACATCGTTCTTCCCCACGAACAGGAGCCCAACCGCTACATCACTCCCGATCTTTGCTTCCAGTTCCATTACTTCGCCATCCGGAAGATGCATTTCCTGATGCGGGCCAGGGCGCTGGTGGTGTTTCCCGGCGGATACGGGACCCTGGATGAACTGTTCGAAACCCTGACCCTGATCCAGACCCGGAAGATCGCTCCCTTTCCCGTGCTCATCTTCGGGAAATCCTTCTGGGAGGGCGTCCTCAATTTCGACGCTCTCGTGGAAGAGGGGGTGATTTCCCCCGAGGACGTTTCGCTCTTTCGATATGTCGAAACGGCGGAGGAGGCCTGGGCGGTCCTGTCCGAAAATCTTCCGCGATAGGCTGCGGAGCGATCCGGCGGCAAATCCGCAGAGGCCGAAACATGGAATCACCCGACGGAAAGAGGGGGCACCCGGCCACGGAAGGGGAGGCGGTTCCGAGGGAGAATCGCGTCCACCGCATCCTTGTGCGGGCTCTGCTCCTTTTGATGGCGGCGGAATGGGTCGTCCTGCTGATCGACAGGGTGTGGCTGTCGGCCTTCCTGGTGGCCCTGATCATCGCGTCCCTGCTCTCTCCGCTGGTTTTCCGCAGGAAGATGGAAGTGGAGATCCCCGCCGAATTCCACCTGACCGCCGTCGTCTTCATCTTCGCGTCGCTCTACCTCGGTGAGGTCCGGGACTTCTACCAAAGGTTCTGGTGGTGGGACATCGCCCTTCATACTTCGGCGGGGCTGCTGATGGGGATCGTCGGTTTCCTGCTGGTTTATCTTCTGAACGAAAACAAGCGGGTGGACATGCACATGACGCCCGGCTTCATTTCCATGTTCGCGTTCCTGTTCGCGGTCACCATCGGGACGCTTTGGGAGATCTTCGAGTTTTCCATGGACCGCCTGCTCGGAGTCAACATGCAGAAACCCATGCTGGGCGACCCTTCCGGCCTGACCGACACCATGTGGGACATGATCGTGAACGCGGTCGGCGCGTTCTTCATCAGCTTCGCGGGGTGGCGGTATCTGAAGAGGAAGCGGGCATTTTTCGTGAAAGACTGGATCCGTTCCTTCATTTCGAGAAACCCGGGATTGTTCCGGAGGGGTTGAACGACACCTTCGACCTGCGGGGCGGAATTCCCCCGTTTCGCGGGAATCCGTCCGTGCGGATGCAATACCGCCCCGGTGGACGGCAGCGGGAAGCCGCTTCCGGTCCTTTTCGTTGCCGCTTCCGTGTTTCCGCCCGATACGGCTACTTCTTGTCGAAGGTCTTCTCCACCTTCTCGGCGGTTTCCTTTGCCGCGTCGCCGATCTTTTTCCCGGTCTCCCCGGCCTTCTCCGCCGCCTCCTCGACCGCCTTGTCGATCTTTTCGCCCGCCCGTTCGGCCGGCCCCTTTTTCTCGCAGGCCGAAAGCCCGAATCCTACGGCGGCGGCAAGCATCAACATCGCCAGACTTTTCCCCGGTTTCATGCAGGCCTCCTCATGGTAATGCGGTTGGGGGGTTGATCGATCCGGACAAGGGAAACGGCCGTCTCCAGAAAAATACCACGGATCGAATCCGGAGGCGCCCCGCGCACATCCTCTCTTCCAGGGAGGTGCTCCATGAGCCATTCATATGTACGTCTCGACAAAGGAAACTCGGCCGTACTACTGGTGGACCACCAGACCGGTCTGCTGTCTCTGGTCCGGGATATCGATCCCGACAAATTCCGCAACAACGTGCTCGCCCTCGCCGACCTGGCGAAATATTTCAACCTTCCGACCATCCTCACCACGAGCTTCGAGGAGGGGCCGAACGGCCCCCTGGTGCCGGAACTGAAAAACCTCTTCCCGGGTGCCCCATATCTCGCCCGCCCCGGGCAGATCAACGCCTGGGACAACGCGGACTTCGTGAAGGCGGTGAAGGCTACGGGAAAGAAGCAGTTGATCATCGCAGGAGTCGTCACCGAGGTATGCGTCGCTTTTCCGGCGCTGTCCGCCATCGAGGAAGGCTTCGAGGTGTTCGTGGTGACCGATGCCTCAGGCACCTTCAACGAGTTGACGCGCCATGCCGCATGGGCCCGCATGTCCGCCGCCGGAGTGCAGCTCATGACCTGGTTCGGGGTGGCCTGCGAGCTGCACCGCGACTGGCGCAACGACGTCCAGGGGCTCGGCACGCTGTTTTCCAACCACATACCGGACTACCGCAACCTGATCCACGGCGACGCGGTGAAGAAAGCCGCGGCGTGAAGCCCGGAGTCGTCCCGCGCTCCCGCCCGGCCGTGCGCCACGGTGGGGGCGCGCCCCCTTCGGAACGGCGGAGCCCGGAGCTCCGCACGAATAATCGAACCCGGGAGACCGCAGGATGAACCGCACATATGTCCTCGAGCGCACCCAAACGATCCCGGCGCCCGTCGAGGAGGTCTTCTCCTTCTTTTCGGACGCCGCGAACCTCGAGACGATCACGCCGGCGTTCCTCCGGTTCCGCATCCTGACGCCGCTGCCGGTCGCGATGCGGGAGGGCGCGCGGATCGAGTACGCGCTGTCGCTCTTCGGGGTCCCGTTCCGCTGGCGTACCCGCATAACCCGCTGGGAGCCCGGCGCCTGTTTCGTGGACGAGCAGGAATCCGGGCCGTACGTCCTCTGGAGGCATACCCACGCATTCGAGGCCGGGGCCGGCTCGACCACGATGCATGACCGGGTGGAATACGCGCTTCCGCTGGGGCCGGTCGGCGGTGCGGTGCGGGCGGTTTTCGTCAAGGGCGCCCTCGATCGCATCTTCGACTACCGGCGCGACGCGATCGCCCGGATTTTCCCCGGGAACGCTTTGCCCCTCCCGGAAGAAGCGGCGCGGAAACGGGGAGAGGAGACTGTCGGGTGAGCGGGGCGAACGGCTTCGAGCTCGAGGTTTTCTACGACGGCGACTGCCCCTTGTGCATGCGCGAGGTGCGGTGGCTCCGCCGGCGCGACCGGCGGCAGCGGATCCGTTTCGTCGACATCGCGGCCCCCGGGTTCGACGCCCGCGAAGCGGGGGTGCCGCTGGAAACGCTGATGGAACGGATCCACGGGCGGCTCCCCGACGGGACGGTCATCGACGGGGTCGAGGTGTTCCGCCGCATCTACGCCGCCGTCGGCTTTCCGACCCTCGCCCGGCTGTCGCGGCTTCCGGGCGTCTCCGGCCTGCTGGAGCTGGCCTACCGCTGGTTCGCGAGGAACCGGCTGCGGCTCACCGGCCGGTGCCGGGACGGGAGCTGTGAAATCCCCCCGCGGCCCGCGGAGGGGGAAACGGAAGAGCCTCCAGCTGTAGTCTCCTTCGGCGAGGGCGCCCCGAAGTGGTTCGGGATCGGCGACGCGGTCATGGGCGGCGTGTCGACGGGCGCCATGGAGATCGCCGACGGGATCGGCGTCTTCCGGGGCACGTTGTCGCTGGAGCGGGGAGGCGGGTTCGCCTCCGTCCGCTCGGAGGAGGGGCGGTTCGACCTGTCCGGTTTCGACGGGCTGCTCGTGCGGGCCCGAGGCGACGGAAAGAGATACGGGCTGCGGCTGCGGACGGCCCCGGGCTTCGACGGCGTCAACTACCAGGCGGACTTCCGGCCCGAGGCCGGGGCATGGGTCGATTTCCGGTTGACGTTCCGGGAGTTTCTGCCGGTATTCCGCGGAAGGCCGGTTCCGGATTGCCCGCCGTTCGACCCGGCCGGCGTCCGATCCTTCGGGCTGATCGTCGCGGGCCGGCAGGCGGGGCCTTTTCGCCTCGAGATCAAGTCGATCCACGGTTACCGGGATCCGTCGCCGTCCTCCTGATCGCGCTGGTCCCGCGGTCCCCGGAATAATCGGGCCGGCTTCCGGCCTCCCCGCCGTATCGCCGGGTACAATGGATGGAAGGGAGAACGCCCTTTTCCGAACGGAGGATGCGATGGCGACGAAAAGCGACGAACGGCGCACCGTCAGCGAGGAAAAGGCGATGGAGGTCGCGGAGGCCTCCCGCCAGGCCGACATCCGGGAGCCGAGCTTCCTCAAGGAGCTGTTCCTCGGGGACTACCGGCTCGACCTGATCCACCCCTTTCCCGAAGAGCCCGAACGGCCGGAATTCGCCGCGTTCTACGAACGGATGAAGGAGTTCCTCCGGCGCGAGGTGGATCCCGTGGAGATCGACACAACGGGGGAATATCCCGCCCGCGTACTCGACGGGCTGCGGGATCTGGGCGCGTTCGGGATGAAGATCCCCACCGGCTACGGGGGGCTGGGGCTGAGCCAGCCCGAGTATGACAAGGTGATGAAGCTGCTCGGGTCTACCTGCGCGAACCTCACGGCGCTGCTGAGCGCCCACCAGTCGATCGGCGTCCCCCAGCCGCTGAAGGAATTCGGCACCGAGGAGCAGAAACGGAAGTTCCTCCCCCGGATCGCAAAGGGTGCCATCAGCGCGTTCGCCCTGACGGAGCCCGACGTCGGGTCCGACCCGGCGCGCCTGACGACGTCGCTGGAGGACCGGGGGGACCATTACCTCCTGAACGGCGAGAAGCTGTGGTGCACCAACGGGACGCTCGCGGAGGTCATCGTCGTCATGGGGAGGAACCCCGCGACCGGGGCGATCAGCGCGGTCGTAGTGGAGATGGACTCGCCGGGCGTTCAGGTCGTTCGCCGCTGCCACTTCATGGGGTTGCGCGCCCTCGCCAACGCGGTGATCCGGTTCGCCGATGTCAAGGTGCCCAAGGAGAACCTGATCGGGCGGGAGGGGGAGGGGCTGAAGATCGCGCTGGCGACGCTGAACACCGGGCGCCTCGCCCTGCCCGCCGGCGTCGTGGGGGCCTGCCGGGGGATGCTCGCGATCTGCCGCGAATGGAGCAACGAGCGGGTGCAGTGGGGGCGCCCCGTCGGGAAGCACGAGGCGGTCGCCCGGAAGCTTTCGGGGATGGCCGCCACGCTGTTCGCCGTGGAGGCGGTCACGGACCTGGCCAGCCGCCTCGCCGCCAGGAAACGGTACGACATCCGGATGGAGGCCGCCGCCGCGAAGGAGTTCGGTTCCGAATGGGGCTGGAGCATCGTGGACGACGCCATGCAGATCCGCGGGGGGAGGGGATACGAAACGGAGTCCTCCCTGGCCGCCCGCGGCGAGAAGCCGGCCGGCGTGGAGCGGGCCATGCGCGACAGCCGGATCAACCGGATCTTCGAGGGGTCCACGGAGATCATGCACCTGTTCCTCGCCCGGGAGGCCGTGGACCGGCATTTCCAGGTCGCCGGCGCCCTGGTGGATCCCAAGGCATCGAACCGGGAGAAGATGAAGGCGCTTCCCCGGATCGCGGCGTACTACGCGGCGTGGTATCCCACGCGGTTCGCCGGCTGGTCGTACTGGCCGAAGTACGCGGAGTTCGGAAAGCTGGCCGGCCACCTGCGCTTCGCCGAGCGGAAGAGCCGGAAGCTGTCCCGGGCCATTTTTTACGGGATGCTGCTGCACCAGGCGGGGCTCGCCCGGAAGCAGGCGTTTTTAAGCCGCGTCGTCAAGGCCGGGATCGACCTGTTCGCCATCAGCGCCGCCGTAACCCGCGCGGACCGGATGGCCCGCGACGGGCGGCCTGAAGGAGCGGAGGCCGTCGAGCTGGCCGACCTGTTCTGCCGCATGGCCCGCCGCCGCGTCGAGGCGTGCTTCCGCGAGCTGTGGTGCAACGACGACGCGAGGATGTACCGGGTGGCGATGAACGTGCTGGAAGGGCGCCACTCCTGGCTGGAGAAAGATACTACGCAGAATTCATGAACGAATTTCGCCCCGGCGGCAGGCCGGCCGGGCCGGGAAGCCCGACCGGCCGCCGGGTCATCGTCAGCTCGGGCCGCCGCAGTGGTGCACGAGGACGGGGATCTTCGTGTTTTTGATGATCCTCGACGCCATCGTCCCGAACAGCGTATCCATCAACCTCGGGTTGCCGTGGGTGGAGGCGTATATCAGATCGCACTTCTTTTCTTCTGCCGCCTTCAGCAAGGCCTCCGACGCCGTTTCCCCGGCGTAGTGAACCGTATCGCACACGACGCCGTTCTCCGCGCACATCTTCTCCGCGATTTCGAGAGACTTCTCGGCCAGTTCCTTGTGCATCTCCTCGACCCGCCTCTTCACTTCCTGGTCCACCTCTGCCGTGGATGAGGCGTCAACGATCGCTTCATCGTAAATCCGCTTGAGTTCCTTCACAGGGATGTTCTCGGTCACGGAGACCGCCGTGACCTTCGCTTTGAGGCCTTGTGCCAGAAGAATCGCGTGGCAGGTTCCGTACACGCATTTCCCCAGGCCGTCGGACGGTAGCAGGATGTTCTTGTACATGTCGTCCCTCCCTTTTGAGTGAACGGCATCAATCCCCCATTTGATGCGAATCCGGGGTTCGGGTTTCCCCCCGCGTCTCCGAGTTGGCGGAAATATATCCCTCCCGTCCTCGATACACAATCTTTTTCCGGCGAGGGACAAAACGCTCCGGGGAGGAAACGGTTTCGCGGTCGGCGAGCATCGTAATGACAATGATGACGCCGGCGGCGAGCCGGCAGGAAAGGAGACCGATTTCATGGCGCACATTCTGCCGCCTCTTGCATACGCTTACGACGCACTGGAGCCGTACATCGACGCGAGGACGATGGAGATCCACCACGGGAAGCACCATGGGGCGTACGTCGCCAATCTCAACAAGGCGCTCGAAGGGCACCCCGATCTCGAGAAGCTTTCGATCGAGGAGCTGATCGCGCAGATACACAAGGTGCCGGAGGCGATCCGCACCGCCGTACGGAACAACGGCGGGGGCCACCTGAACCATTCGATGTTCTGGACGCTCATGAAGAAGGGCGGCGGCGGCGAGCCGTCGGGGGAGCTGGCCGACGCCATCGGCAAGGCGTTTGGAAGCTTCGGCGACTTCAAAAAGATGTTCAACCAGGCCGCGGCGACGCGGTTCGGGTCCGGATGGGCCTGGCTGCTTCTCCGCGACGGGAAACTCGTCGTCGAATCGACGGCCAACCAGGACAATCCCGTCATGGACGGCGGCAAGCCGCTTGTCGGACTCGACGTCTGGGAGCACGCCTATTANNCGTCTGGGAGCACGCGTATTACCTCAAGTACCAGAACCGGCGTCCGGAGTACGTCGATGCGTGGTGGAACACCGTCGACTGGGCGCAGGTCGAGGAGAATTACCGCCAGGCAAGATAGCGGATTAGGGCCGGCCCCGGCGGGAAGCCGGGGCCGGCCCGCGCCGGGTCACACCCCGGCGGGCTTCTTCAAGGAAGATCGACCGCCCCTCATGCCGTGGAGGAAATGGAAGAGAGAGAGTATCGGGTGGCGCCAAGCCATGCGGGGACCTGCGTACCGCATGACCTTCTTCATCTCCTCCCGCATCCCCGGCTTGAAGCAATGCGTGGCGCAGTCGGCGCAGGTCGGCTTGTCCGCGCGGTACGGACAGCGCTCGACGCGCCGCTTTGCGTATTCCCATAGCCCGCCGCATATTTCGCAGAGCCCGTCGCCGGCCCCGTGATGTTCCCGGCAATAGATGCCGATCATCACGCGGACGGTCTCAAGCTCCCGTGCGATGCGGCGTTGCGCCGGGCCGGCCATGCTACTGGGCCACCAGCTCCACCCGCCGGTTCTTCGCGCGCCCCTCCTCGGTCGTATTGGATGCCGCGGGGGCCGCGGGACCGGTGCCGAAGGGCGTAAGTCGGGAGGCGGCGACTCCATGCCTTTTCACCAGGGCGCCGACGACCGCCGACGCGCGCGCCAGGGACAGCTTCACGTTGGAATCGAAGCCGCCCACGTTGTCGGTGTGGCCCACCACGTAAAGCTTGAGTTTCGCGTCGTTCTTCAGCAGCCTGGCGATTTCCCCGATGGCCGTTTCCGACTCCGGCTTGACCTCGGACCTGCCGGTGTCGAAATAGATCCCGTACACGGCCGCCTTGCCGGTCTGCCGGATGTTCACGGCCAGGCTTTCGGCGTTGGCGACGACCTCCTGGCTCATGGCCTTCTTTTCGACGACATGCACCTTGTACATGCCGTTGTCGACCGCCTCCACCGCGGCCCACGCCTCCGAGCCGCCCTTGACTATCTTGAGGGTGATGTACTGGGCCCCGCCGTCTTCGTATTCGTACACGGTCTGCCCGCCGGCCGACTGCGCCGCGTTTTTGTAATTCCGGGTGATCTGGAGCCCGCTGGGGACCTTGATCCCTTCCTTGGCGTAGTAGTCCACGTAAAGATGGCGCCCTTCCACCGGCCGGGACTTGCCGGGTCCGACCGTGAACTGGTACCGGTCGAAATCCAGCTCCTGGTGGTTGTATATGTAGAAGCCCGGCATGCGGGTGAACAGGGCGGGGTCCTTTCCCCCCGCCTTGTCCTGCGGATCCCCCGCGGCAAGCGCGGTGTGCGCGAGGGCGGCGCACAGAACGAGGATCGCAAGTGCCTTGATTCGATACGACATCGTGCCTCCTTGTACGCAGGGATCGGCCTGCGGGGTTTCGGATCGCGGGTCCATCGACGCCGGCGCGCCCCGGCAAAGTCGATTTCCCGCAAAGTCTATCCGACTCCCGCGCCCCCGGCAATCGGGGCCGCCCGGCGACCGCGCCCGGGACCTGGTCCGGCAGCTTCCGGCCTTTTCCCGGAAGCAGACGCTGGAATTCCGGCCCGTGGACCTCGACGAGACGGTCAAGGGTTTCGAAAAGCTGCTATGGCGCACCCTGCCCGAGGATATCCGCATCGAGCTCGAACTGGCGACGGGGATCCCCCGGGTCGACGCGGACGTCGGCCAGATCGAGCAGATCCTCATGAACCTCGCCGTGAACGCCGCCGATGCCATGCCGAACGGCGGCAGCCTGACCATCGAAACCGCCGTGACGGAACCGGACGAGGCGCAGGCGGCGTCGCGGCAGGGGGCGAGGCCGGGCCGGCACGTCAGGCTGGCCGTCCGGGACACCGGCTGCGGCATGGACAAGGAGACCCTGGACCAGATCTTCGAGCCGTTCTTCTCCACCAAGGGCGAGCGCGGAACCGGCTTGGGGCTGGCCACGGTGTACGGCATCGTCCAGCAGCACGGCGGCGACATCTGGGTGGACAGCGCGCCCGGGATGGGGGCGGCATTCAATATTTATCTTCCCGTCGCCGGAAACTCGCCGGCGGCGGAAAGGGAAACCCGGGCGGAAACGGTCGACCTGAAGGGCAGGGAAACCATACTGTTGGTGGAGGACAACGACCAGGTCCGAAACTTGGCCCGGGAGATCCTCAAGCGGCAGGGGTACACGATCCTGGAGGCGAGGGACGGCCGCGAGGCGCTGGCCCTGGCGACTTCCCGCGAAGGCCCCCTGCACCTTCTGCTGACCGACGTGGTCCTGCCCGGGATGAACGGCAGGGAGCTCTACGACGAGGCGGTCCGGCTCCACCCGGAGCTCAGGGTCCTGTACATGTCCGGCTACTCGGAGGACGTCATCGCCCACCGGGGGGTGCTGGACGAAGGGGTCCGCTTCATCCAGAAGCCGTTCTCCGTGCAGGGGCTGGCGGCCAGGATCCGGGAGGCCCTGGAGCGGACCTGACAAAGGGCCCGGCAAAGGGCCTATTTTGACTTGCCGATCTCCTCCTCGACTTCCCTGGCCCCTTCCGCGTAGAGCTTCTCCTCGTCCGGGGCCAGCTCGTACAGGAGCCGCAGGAACTCGCCCGCGTGGACGCGCTCCTCGTCCGCGATGTCCTTGAGGACTTCGACGGCCAGCTTGTTGTCGGTCGATTCGGCGAGCTGCATGTAGAGCTGCACCGCCTCGTATTCCGCGGCGATCATGAACCGTATCGCACGGACGAGCTCCTCGTGCGTCAGCTTCCGGCCGTTCGCCAGCCCCGAAAAGGGCGACCCGAATTCCGGCATGGCGGTCCTCCTTTCCCGTTCCGTCGTTCTTCAGACGATTAACGCGGTAAAATCGATGCTTGTCAACCCGAGGATCGAAAAAGGCGGAAGCGAACATGAGAGACCCGAGGAGCGAAACGCCCGGCCCGGCGGCTGCCGTCCCCGCCTGGCTCGTCGAATGGATGGTGGCGCACGGCATCTCCCTTTGGGGGGCGGCGGACCTCCGGGAGTTCCCGACGCCGGCGGACGCGACGGGGGGCAGGTTCCCCCGCGCCGTGTCCTTCGCGGTCCGGATGGACCCCGGGATCATGCGGAGCATCCGGAACGGCCCCAATCGGGCATACGCCGACGAATACGCCGGGGTGAACGACCGCATCAACGCGTTGTCCGCGGCCCTGGAGGGCGAGATCCGGGGGCAGGGATTCCGCGCCCTAGCGCTCGCGGCCTCGGAACGGACGGACGAGGAGAACATCCGGGGGGATTTCCCCCACAAGACCGCGGCGACGAGGGCGGGGCTGGGATGGATCGGCCGCCACTGCCAGCTCGTCACGCGCCCGTTCGGCCCGTGGGTCCGGCTGGGGACCGTCTTCACCGACCTTCCGCTTCCGTGCGGGCCGGCGGTGGAGGAAGGTTCCTGCGGCGGCTGCGCCCGGTGCGTCGAGGCGTGCCCCGCGAAGGCCTTGACGGGCAACGGATGGAGCCCGGGGGCGCCGCGCGAGGAGCTGCTGGACGCCCGGGCATGCGACGCGTGGAAGAAGGAGCATTACCGGCAATACCACGGCGGGCACAACTGCGGGATCTGTTCCGCGGCTTGTCCGTTCGGCCGCTGACCCCTTCAGCCGGTTTTCCCCCGGGCCAGGCGCATGGTCCTGCGCCAGAGGGTGGAGCGGTGGACGCCGAGCATCTCGGCGGCCCGCCCGACCTTCCCCCCGGCCCGGGCCATGGCGCGCTCGATCTCCTCCATCCCCGGCGGGCCGCTTCGCGCCGCCGCCGCCGATTCCCGGTATTCCAGGAGGTGGCCAAGGAACGCGGCGTCTACGGTCCGGCCGGTGCGCACCACGCTCAGCCGCTCGCAGAGGTTCCGAAGCTCCCGGACGTTCCCGGGCCACGGGTACTGGGTGAGGAAGGGGGGAGCGTCCTCGGAAAAGACGAACCGGCGGCGGTCCCGCGGGAAGAGCGTGTCGAGGAAGTGCCACATCAGCGGCATGATGTCGTCGCGCCGTTCCCGAAGGGGGGGGATGAACAGGCTGAGCACGTTCAGCCTCCAGAAGAGGTCCCTCCGGAAATGCCCTTCCTCCACGTGGCGATGCAGGTCCCGGTTCGTCGCGCACAGGACGCGGACGTCGACCGGGATCACGCGGTCGTGGCCCAGGCGGCTCACCTCGCGCTCCTGCAGGATGCGGAGCAGCCGGCCCTGCAGGCTCAACGGGATCTCCGATATCTCGTCGAGGAAGATCGTGCCCCGGTGCGCCAGCTCGAAAAGCCCCGGCTTCCCCTTCCTCCGGGCCCCCGTGAAGGCCCCCTCCACGTATCCGAAGAGCTCGCTCTCCAGGAGCGCCTCCGGGAGAGCGGCGCAGTTCACGGCGACGAAGGGGCCGTTGCTCCGGTTTCCCGCCGTGTGGATGCTCTGCGCGAAGAGCTCCTTCCCCACGCCCGTCTCCCCGTGGATCAGCACGGTCGCGTCCACCCGGGCGAACTGCCTTGCCGTGTCGACCGCCTCCGTCAGCTGGGAGCTGCTCCCGTAGATGTCCACGAAGCGGAACTTCGCGACGTGCCCCTGGCTGTAGATCTCCCGGCGGACCTGCTCCTCCATGGACTGGATCTTCGTGATGTCCTGGAAGGTGGCCACGGCGCCGACGACCTCTCCCCGGACGCGGATCGGGATCCGGTTCACCAGGATCCTGGAATGGCCGACGTCGACGAACTCGCCGACGTCCTGGCTGCCTTTCTGAAGGGCGTCCCGGAAGCTGATCGACGGGATGACGCGATCGGCGGGGCTGCCCAGGGCTTCCCCCTGGGGAATGCCCGTAACCGCCTGGGCGACCGGGTTGAAGATCGTGATCTTGCCCTCCCGGTCCACCGCGATGATCCCCTCGTACGTGTAATCCAGCATCGCCTTGAGCTCGTTGTTCCGGCGTGCCTCGAGCCGGCGCGCATAAACGATGCGCTTGGCCTCCTCCAGGGCGAGCCGTATCGAAGCCTCGCCCGATCCCAGGAGGACGGCGGGCACCCCCCGCTCCCTGGCGATCCGGGTCGTGATAGCCCCGCCGAGGACGACCCGGGCGCCGTTGCGGATCGCCTTTTCCACGAGGCGGGGGGCATCCTTTTCCGAGGAGAGGTTGTGGCAGGCCAGGTTGAGGTTGAGGAAGGGAAGGAAATCCTGCAGGTTTTCGATCATGTTGGGAAAGGCCACGACGGCCATAGCGGGGTTGTCCGACCGGACCTCGTTTTTCGCCCGGGCCAGGGCCGAGACGATGTCGGCGCTGGTCAAGTGGATCTCGACGATCGGGGTCTTGATCCCCGACTTCCTCACGAGCATCGCCGTCCCGCCGCGCGCGACGAAGACTTCCGCCCCCTGGCTCTCGAGCCGCCGGGCGAGCGACACGGCTTCCGCCAGCAGCGCCTCGACGACCTCCACCTTGTCTTTCCCCGAAACGGACGGGAGAATCCGGCGGTACTCGTCGGCCACGGACCGGTCCGGGGCGATGAACACGATGTTCATTAGGTTTCCTTTCCGAAGATGTTGCAGAATGTAGCACTCGTCGCGCAACGTGGCAACAACATGCAACATAATATGGTGTTTTTGAGGGTTTTTGTGATGAAATATTCAATGATTCCGTACAATTAAGAAAACAGCCCTCGGGCGCTATTTTGGCACGACAGTTGAACCGAACCTGTGATACATTTTTCTCCTCGCACATAGCCGCGACCTCTTGGTGACAACACGATCCGTCCGGAGGTGCTCTTGAAGACGATCAGGCAGGCCGATATCTGGGTTGGCTGTTTCCTCGCGATTGTGGGGCTCTTGATCGTCTATGCCGCTTCGAACATACGGATCGGAGTGGAGCGGGCCCTTTCCCCCCGCTTCTTCCCCTCCGTCCTCGGC
Organism: bacterium UBA2219; assembly: GCA_002327765.1. Taxonomy (GTDB): domain Bacteria; phylum Desulfobacterota; class Deferrimicrobia; order Deferrimicrobiales; family Deferrimicrobiaceae; genus UBA2219. The sequence continues at coordinate 25,623 of DCUH01000067.1, forward strand.
TGGACGATTTTGCTCTGCGGCGCGGGGCTCGCCCTCAAGTCCTGGCGCCTCACGGTGGAGGACATCAAGATCCAATGGCCGGACCGCCAGGGATTCCGGGCCATCATGGTCTGCCTCCTCCTGCTGGCGGCGTACATCGTCCTCATGAAGCCGCTGGGACTTCCCATCGTTACTTTCCTGTACGTCACCGCCAACATCTGGTTCCTGAAACCGGAGAAGTGGGGGGTGGCGGTCCTGTGCGGAATCGCCGTGGGGGTCATCTCTTACGTCGTGTTCATCCATTACCTCCAGCTGTCGTTCCCGGTAGGTTTCCTGCTGGAGCAACTCGGACTGGAGGGGTGACATGAGCTTTTCCTTCGAACACCTGTTCCAGGGGTTCGCGATCGCCCTGTCCTTGCAGAATCTCATGTGGGCCCTGATCGGCTGCTTCATCGGGACGCTGGTCGGGGTGCTCCCCGGCATCGGCCCCGCCTCCGGGATCGCGATCCTGCTTCCCCTGACCACGGTGCTTCCGCCGACGTCGGCGATCATCATGATGGCCGCCATCTACTACGGCGCCATGTACGGCGGGTCGACGACCGCGATCGTCGTCAACATCCCCGGAGAAGCCTCCTCCGTGCCCACGGCCATCGACGGCTACGAGATGGCCAAGCAGGGAAGAGCGGGCCCGGCGCTCGCCATCTGCGCGATCTCCTCCTTCGTCGCGGGGACGCTGGGCCTGATCGGCCTCACCTTCTTCGCGCCGCTGCTGGCCGACGTGGCCGTGGTGTTCGGCCCGCCGGAATACTTCGCCCTCATGTTCATGGCGCTGACGCTGATCATCAGCCTCTCCGGCCGCGCCCTTCTCAAGGGAATCATCTCCATGGCCATCGGGCTGACGACTTCCCTGATCGGCCAGGACCCGCTCACCGGCGCCGCCCGCCTGACGTTCGGGTTCCCGCAGCTTCTGGCCGGGGTCGACTTCATCAGCGTCATCGTGGGGCTCTTCGCGATCAGCGAGGTGATGATCAACGTGGAGTCCCGCATCTCCGCCATCAGCCAGAAGATCGGCAGCTGGATGCCGACCTGGGACGACATCAAGCAGTCCTTCATGGCGATGGTGCGCTCCTCCGGCGTCGGCTTCTTCTTGGGGCTGCTCCCCGGAGTCACGCCTTCGGTCACCACGTTCGTGGCGTACGACATAGAGAAGCGGTTCTCGAAACACCCCGAGCGGTTCGGCAAGGGCGCGATCGATGGTGTCGCCGCACCCGAAGGGGCGAACAACGCCACCTCGACGGCCGGCTTCGTCCCGCTCTTCTCTTTCGGAATCCCCACGGCGCCCTCGATGGCGGTCCTGCTCGGCGGCCTGATGATGTACGGGCTCCAGCCGGGGCCGATGCTCTTCAAGGAAAACCCCGAGTTCGTCTGGGCGATCATCGCCAGCATGTACATCGGCAACCTCATGCTGATCGTCCTGAACCTCCCCCTGGTGGGGATGTGGGCCCGCATCTGCGTCATCCCGTTCTACATCCTCGGGCCGTTGATCGTCTTCTTCTCCGTGCTCGGGACCTACAGCGTCCGGTTCCTCGCGTTCGACGTGTGGGTCATGTTTCTCTTCGGGGTGATCGGCTACTTCATGCGGAAGTTCGGGTTCCCCGTCGCCCCGATGGTGCTGGCGGCCGTCGTGACGCAGATGATGGAGACGTCGCTCGGCCAGTCCATGCTCATGTCGCAGGGGTCCATTCTCATCCTGTTCAAGCGCCCGATCTCGGCCGTTTTCATGATCCTCGCCTTCCTTTCGATCGCCCGCGGATTCTGGATCCAGATGCGCACCAAGGCGCCCGAAGTCGCCATAGAAGAGACGGATTGACACCGTCAACCCGCAATCAAACAGGAGGAAAGAGATGAAGAAAGTCTTTGCAGGCCTTACCGTACTGCTTGTCGCTTGTGCGTTCGTGCTGGCCGGCGCGGCCGGCGCGGCGGATTTCCCGAGGAAGCGCGTCACCTACAACATCTGCTTCAACCCCGGCGGCGAGTCCGACATCACCGCCCGTCTCCAGGAGAACGCCCTGAAGAAGTACCTGGGAAAAGACGTCTCCATCCAGTACAAGATCGGCGGCGGCGGCGCCGTCTGCTGGGCGGAGCTGGTCAAGACGCAGCCGGACGGCTACACGGTCGCCGGGCATAACCTCCCCCACACCATCCTCCAGCCGATGGAGATGGGCGACGCGGGATACAAGACGTTCGACCTCAAGCAGGTCTACATGTTCGAGATCACCCCGAACGTGCTGATGGTGCGCAAGGACAGCCCCATCAACTCCCTGAAGGAGTTCATCGAGTACGCGAAGGCCCGGCCCGCCGGGTCGGTCACGGTCGGCGGCAGCGCCACCTCGTCGGCGAACGACCTGGGCGTCGCCCTTCTCAACAAGGCGGCGGGGATCAAGCTGACCTACGTTCCCTTCACCGGCACCGGCGCCGCCGTCCCGGCGCTGCTGGGGGGCCACGTGACGGCGCTCATGTCCTATTCCCCGATGGTCATACAGTACAAGGACAAGTTCAAGTTCCTCGGCATGATGTCCGAGAAGCGGATGAAGGTCACCCCCGACGTCCCGACCTTCAAGGAGCAGGGCTACGACCTCGTGGAAGGCGCCTATCGCGGCGTCGCCGCCCCCCCGGGAACGCCGGACGCGATCGTGAAGATCCTCGCCGACGCCTTCGACAAGACCATGAAGGACCCCGAAGTCCAGAAGAAGATGGACCAGTTCGGCTTCGAGACCCTGTACATGGGCCCCGAGGAGTCGCTGGCGCTCGTGAAGAAGAAGCACGCGGAATATGAAGTGATCATGAAGGAGCTGAACCGGGTGAAGAAGTAGGGAACCCCGGGATCGACGCTTCGCATTGCGGCCCCTCTCCCTTCGAAGGGGGAGGGGCCGCGACCTTCCGAAGAGGTGAAATCATGAACACGCGCATCGCCGAAGCACGGGCCGAGCTGCTGCGGATGCCGCTCCCCCGCCCGATGCAGTCCGGATCGTCGAGCGGCAAGAAGGGCGGGCCGGTCAGCCACATCAACATGCCGGTCGTGTTCATCACGACCGAAGACGGGGTCCGCGGGCTCGGGTACGCCTGGAGCCTGCTGGGCGGGGCCACCGCCACCCGCTGCGTCCTGAAGGACGATTTCGCGCCGCTGCTGGTAGGCGAGGACGCGCTCGACAACGAGCGCCTGTGGGACAAGCTGTACCGGCGGCTGCAGACGGTTGGCCGCGTCGGCCTCGTGACCCAGGCCATGTCGGCGGTCGACCTGGCGCTGTGGGACATCAAGGGGCGGGTCGCCGGCCTGCCGGTTTACAAGCTTCTGGGCGGCCGCCGGGAAAGCGCCCCATGCTACGGGTCGGACGGCGGCTGGCTGTACATGAGCGTCCAGGAGATGCTCGCGGCCTTCGAGGGGTACCTCGGCCAGGGGATGATGGGCGTCAAGATGAAGATCGGCCACGAGGACTATCGAAAGGACGTCCAGCGGGTCCGTGAGGTCCGCAAGGCCCTGGGCGACGACGCGTGGATCGCCGTCGACGCCAACCAGAAATGGGATTTCCCGACCGCGCTGCGGGTCGGCCGGGAGCTGGAGCAGCTCGGCGTCGCCTGGTTCGAGGAGCCGATGCTCTGCGAGGACATCCCCGTCCACGCGCGGCTCGCCGCCGCGCTGGACATCCCCATAGCGATGGGCGAGACGCTCGGATCGCGCTTCGAGTTCGACGCGTACATCCGGGCCGGGGCGGCCGACATCCTGCAGCCGGACATCGTCCGGGTCGGCGGGATCACCGAGATGGTGAAGATCGCCGCGCTGGGCGACGTCGCCGGGCTGCCGCTGGCGCCGCACCACATGATGGAAAGCACCATCCAGGTGGCCTGCGGCGTCATGGCCGCCGCCCCTATCGAGTACATGCCCTGGATCGCGGCGGCGTTCTCGGAGCCGGCAAGGATCGAGAACGGCCGTATGTTCCCGCCGGCGGGGCCGGGGCTGGGACTTACGATTCCTGAGGAAACGATCCGGCGGTTCCGCGTCGAGTAGCCGGCGCGGGAATCCGCCTTCAAAAGGAGAAGGCACATGGCCAAGGTTCGTGAGCACAAGATCGCGCAGATCAACGGGGACGGGATCGGTAACGAGGTGGTGCCCGAGGGGATCCGGGTGCTGGACGTCGCCGGGGAGAGGTTCGGGTTCAAGCTCGCGTGGACGCCGTTCCCCTGGAGCTGCGAGCATTACCACAAGACCGGCGAGATGATGCCGAAGGACGGCCTCGAGACCTTGAAGAGCTTCGAGGCGATCTTCCTCGGCGCCGTCGGGTATCCCGGGGTCCCGGACCACGTCTCCCTGTGGGGGCTGCTCGTCCCCATCCGCAGGGGATTCCAGCAGTACGCCAACGTCCGCCCCGTCAAGACCATGAAGGGGATCGAAAGCCCCCTGCGGAAGATCGAGGGGGACAAGATCGACATCCTCGTCGTGCGGGAGAACACCGAGGGCGAGTATTCGAACGTCGGCGGGAGGATGTTCGAGGGGACCGACAGGGAATTCTGTGTCCAGGAATCGGTCTTCACCCGCAGGGGGGTGCAGAACATCATGCGGTACGCCTTCGAGCAGGCGCGCAAGCGGGAGAGGAAGCACGTCACCTCGGTCACGAAGTCGAACGGCATCTGCATCACGATGCCGTACTGGGACGAGGTCTTCCGTGCGGTGTCGAAGGAGTACCCGGACGTCAAGACCGACCAGTACCACATCGACTCCCTGTGCGCCACGCTCGTGGGGCGCCCCGAGCGGTTCGACGTGATCGTCTGCAGCAACCTGTTCGGCGACATCGTGTCCGACCTGGTCCCGGCGCTGGCGGGGAGCCTCGGCATCGCCCCGTCGGCCAGCCTGAACCCGGAGCGGGAGTTCCCGTCCACGTTCGAGCCGGTGCACGGATCGGCCCCCGACATCTACGGGAAGAACATCGCGAACCCCATCGCGCAGATCCTCACCGGGGCCATGATGATCGAGCACCTCGGGCACCCCGAAGCGGCGAGGACGATCGAGAAGGCCGTGGAGGTCGTGGTCGCGGAAGGAAAGGTCCGCACCCGGGACCTCGGAGGCGAGGCGACGACGCAGCAGATGGGCAAGGCGATCGCCGAGCTGGTGAAGACCCTGTAGGCCGACCGCCGCGGGTCGACGGCGCCTGGAACTTCGAGGGCCCCGGGGCATCCCCCCCGGGGCCCTTTCTTTTGCGGGCCCTCAGTTTCCCCCGTCCAGCACGCTGCGGACCTTCCGGAGAAGGTCGACGGGCGACGCGGGTTTCTGGATCAGGTGGCAGGGCCCCTCGATCTGCAGCTTCTGCCTCAGGTGGTCCGGGGCATAACCGGTGGAGAAGAGAACCCTCACGTCGGGGCGGATCTTCCGGATCTCGTCGCAGGCCTCCTTGCCGTCCATTTTCGGCATGATCAGGTCCATGAGGAGCAGCCGGACCTCGTCCTGGCGCTCACGGAACTTCCTTACCGCTTCCTCGCCGTCCGCCGCCTCGATGACGGTGTAGCCGTGCATCGAAAGCACGGTTTTCGCGATCTCCCTCAGGGCGCCGTCGTCCTCCGCGACGAGGATCGTCTCCGTGCCTCCGCGGGGCGGCGTCTGCATCGCCGGTTCCGGCGTCAATACGCGTTCCCTTTTTCGAGGTCCTCCGCCGAGATCTCGAACGAGAAGCGCCGGTACACCCACGACTGGTAGGCGACAACGATCGGCATGATCAGGAGGGCCACGCCGAGCATGATCGACAGCGTCAGCGCGCTCGAGGCGCTGTTGAACGCCGTGAGCGTGGCGGACGGGTCGATGCTCGACGGGAGGAGGCGCGGGTACAGCCCCGAGATGCCGAACGCGGCCGCGCCGGCGATCGTCGCGGCGGAGGAGCCCCAGGCCTTCCACCAGGCCCTCCGCGCGAGGAAGAAGCGGGTGCCGGCCAGCCCCGCGACCGCCAGCAGCGGGAAAACGGTTAGAACCGGCCACCTCCCGATGTTCGCGTAGAGGTCGGTCACGACGGCGGTCATCCCGAGGAACGCCACGGCGACGGCCAGCAGGACAGGCCACAGCCGCGCCGCCATCGCCGCACCGCGCTCCCGAAGCTCCCCTCCGACCTTTATCGTCAGCCAGAGCGACCCGTGGACGGAGAACAGCAGCACGAACAGCGCCCCGCCGAGCAGCCCGTACGGATTGAGCAGAGTGAGCAAATTCCCCTGCAGGATGCCGTCCTTGTCGAGCGGGAGCCCCTTGAAGATGTTGGCGAACGCCACGCCCAGAAGCAGCGCCGCCGCGAACGAGCCGCCGGTCATGCAGGCGTCCCACGTATTCCGCCACCAGGTCGCCGGGTCCTTCGAGCGCATCTCGAGGGAGATGCCGCGGAAGATCAGCGCGAACAGCAGGAGCAGAAGCGGGGTGTAGAGCGAGGAGAACATCACCGCGTAGGTCTTCGGGAAGGCCGCGAAGGTCACGCCGCCGGCGGCGATCAGCCAGACCTCGTTCCCGTCCCAGAAAGGCCCCTGGGCGTTGAACACGAGTCGCCGCTCGGTGTCGTTCTTCGCGAGGAACGGCATGAGCAGGCCGAGGCCGAGGTCGAAGCCGTCCAGCACGAAGTAGCCGGTCCACAGGACGCCCCAGAGAACGAACCAGATGGTCTCGAGCATGTCTTATGCCCCCTTTCAGTAGCCCGCGTCGCGGGATTCCACGGGCCCGCGCCGGGCGTACTTCGCCAGCAGGTAGAAATCGGCGGCGCCGAGCAGCGTGTAGACGACGATGAACGCCACGACCGAGACCGCGACCTGGCTCCCGGCGATCGGCGAGACGGCGTCGGATGTCCGCATCACGCCGTAGACGATCCACGGCTGGCGTCCGATCTCGGCGACGGTCCAGCCGAGCTCGTTGGCGATGTACGGCAGCGGGATCGCGAAGACGAGCAGCTTGAGTAGCAGCGGGCTGCCTTCCGGGTCGCCGCGCTTCAGCACGGCCCACGCCGACAGCGCGATGAAGACGAACGCCAGCCCGACCATTGCGCGAAACGCCAGGAAGGTGGGGAGCACCGGCGGCCGGTCGGCGGGCGGCACGCTTTTTAATCCCTTCACTTCCGTGTCCGGGTCGTAGTTCGCCAGGATCGAAAGCAGGCTCGGTACGGTGAGTGCCTCGACGGAATTCCTTTCGTTCTCCGCGTCCGGCCACAGGATGAGATGCATCGGCGCGCCCGCCTTCGTTTCCCAGTGCGCCTCCATCGCGGCGAGCTTCATGGGCTGCTTGTGGTGGAGGATCTCGGCGTTCATGTGCCCCTGCAGGACCTCGAACAGGGCGAAGACCAGCGTCCAGACCGCCGCCAGGGAGAACGACTTGCGGAAGAACGTCTGCTCGTTCCGGCGGAGCAGGTGCCAGGCGGAGATCCCCAGGACGAAGAAGCCGGCCAGGATGTAGGCTCCGCCGATCGTGTGGATGAACTCAAGGACCTCAAAGGGCTGGAAGATCACCGCGAAGAAGTCGGTCAGCTCCGCGCGGCCGTTGCGGATCTCGTAGCCGACGGGGCTCTGCATCCAGGCGTTGGCCGCGAGGATCCAGAACGCCGACAGGTTCGACCCGATCGCCACCAGCCAGATCGAGGCCAGGTGCAGCTTCTTCGAGATCCGGTCCCACCCGAAGAACCAGACGGCGAGGAAGGTCGATTCGAGGAAGAACGCCGACGTGGCCTCGATCGCCAGCAGGGAGCCGAAGACGTCCCCCACGAAGATCGAGTAGCGCGACCAGTTCGTGCCGAACTGGAACTCCAGCGTGATCCCCGTCACGACCCCGATGGCGAAGTTGATGAGGAAGAGCTTCCCCCAGAACTTCGTCATCCGGAGGTAGTCCGGGTCGCCGCTGCGGTACCACTTCGTCTGCATGATCGCGACGAGCAGCGACAGCCCCAGCGTCAACGGCACGAAAAGGAAGTGGAAATAGGTGGCGACCGCGAATTGCAGCCGGGAGAGGAAGAGGACGTCCATTCAGGGCTCCTTTCTTTTTCGTGTCGACCGTTTCGAGGGTGTCGAAAGATCCGCGAAGGTGACGCCTTCGAGATGCTCCTCGAGGCGGCGGGTTGCGTCGCACCAGGTACGCTGCACCGGGCAGCGGTCCGAGAGGGGGCAGGCGCCGGGCTCGGAGACGCAGCGGTTCAGGACGACGCCGCCCTCCATCGCGCGGATCACGTCGAGCAGGGAGATCTCCCGGGCGGGGCGCGCGAGCCGCACGCCGCCGCCGCTGCCGCGGGCCGTGCGGAGGATCCCGGCGGCCGCCAGGCGGGCGACCACGCGCCGTACGAACGGCGCCGGCATCAGCCGCCGGTCCGCGATGTCTTTCACCTGCACGCGCGCGTCGGTGCCGAGCGAGGCGAGGTGGAGCACCACGCGCGCCGCGTAGTCGGTGTGCCTCAGGATCCCCTGCATGCCGCCTCGAGCTTTCGGCCGAAATGGCTACGATAATATTACTTCGGGAGTAATGTTTTCAACACCGATGTCGCAGGCGGATCCCGGTACTTGGCGGGAGGCCCTCCCCCCGTCAGCCGGCGAGGAACCGGGCCGCCGCCTCCGCTTCCTTCATGACCGTGTCCGGGACCTTGTCGCCCATCCCGGGGCCGATGCCGCAGGCGCGGACGAGCCGCCCCTCGGAGAATCCCAGCCACTGCAGGAAGCCGGCGAAGCGGGGGTAGACGTCCCCGAAGAGCTTCTCGTCGGGATGCCCCTGGGTGAGCACGAAGACGAGCTTTTTGGGCGAGAGCCGGCTCGGCTTCGGGTTGACGACGTAGTCGGGCTTCAGGTACGAGAAGGTCCGGTCGATGAAGCCTTTGAGCTGCGCGGTGACGTCCCCGAAGTAGACCGGCGAGGAGAGCACCACCCCGTCCGCCGCGGCGACCGCGGCGAGCACCTCGGCCAGGTCGTCCTGCAGGACGCAGCGGTCGAGCTCCTTCTTGCAGGAGTAGCATCCCTGGCAGCCCCGGTAGGAGAGCCGGTTCAGCTCGAAGGTGCGGGTCTGGCCCCCTAGTCCCGCGGCGGTCTCGGTGATCCGGCGGGCGATCGCGGTGCTGTTTCCGGTCGAACGCGGGCTTCCCAGCAGGGTCACTATCTTCATCGTTTCCTCCGTGGATGTCTTGATTGCGCGTACCCCCCCATTTTGCATCCCGGGACCCGTTCCCTTAAACTGAAAAATCATGATCGCCTCGCTGCTCATCTTCGCCGCCACCTACCTGGTGCTTTCCTTCGGAGCCGTCCCGGGGTTCCGGATCGACCGGACGGGGGCGGCCGTCATCGGCGCCGGCCTCATGATCGCGTTCCCCGTACTCTCCATGGAAGAGGCGATCCGCTCCATCAACTTCGAAACGCTGATCCTGCTGTTCGGGATGATGATCGTCGTCGCGAACCTGCGGTTTTCGGGGTTTTTCGGCCTGGTCGCCTCCCGGGTCGTCGGGCACACCCGCCACCCGCTGGCGCTGCTGGCCGCCGTCGTCGCCGTTTCGGGCGCGCTGTCGGCCTTCTTCGTCAACGACACGATGTGCCTCGTCCTGACGCCGCTGGTGCTGGACATCGCGACGCGGCTGGGGCGCAACCCCGTCCCGTACCTCCTGGCGGTCGCCATGGCGGCGAACATCGGCAGCGCGGCGACGATCACGGGGAACCCCCAGAACATGCTGATCGGCACCTTCTCCCGGATCCCGTACCGGGAATTCGCGGCGGCGATCGCGCCGGTGGCCGCGGTCGGCCTTTTGCTCGCCTTCGTCCTGATCGCCCTGGTCTACCGGAGGGAATTCTTCGGGGTCCCCCCGATCGTCGTCGAAAGGCGGCGCGTCCATGTCCACCGCGCGCTGCTGTGGAAGTCGGTGGGGGCGGCCGCCGCGATGATCGCCCTGTTCTTCGCCGGGCAGCCGGTCCCGAGCGTCGCGTTCGTGGCCGGCGCCTTCCTGCTCGTCACCCGCCGCGTCAAGCCGGAAAGGGTCTACCGCGAGATAGACTGGTCGCTCCTCGTGCTGTTCGCGGGGCTCTTCGTGGTCATCGCCGGGGTGGAGAAGACGGTCCTGACGGGGGAAATACCGGCCCTCGTGAACCGCCTGCGGCTGGACCAGACCGGCGTGCTGACGTTCTGGGGCGCGGTCCTGTCCAACCTGGTCAGCAACGTCCCCGCCGTGCTCGTCTTCAAGCCGTTCGTTTCGCAGCTTCCCCGCCCGGACGACGCGTGGCTGACGCTGGCCATGTCGTCCACGCTGGCCGGGAACCTGACGGTGCTCGGCTCCATCGCCAACCTGATCGTGATCGAGCGGGCGCGCCGGGTCGTCCGCATCACCTTCCTCGAATACCTGAAGGTCGGCGTCCCCTTGACCGTCCTTTCCCTCCTGTTCGGCGCGTATTTCCTGGGCAGGGGTTAGCCGTGAAGCGCGGCGAAGCGTCGACGCTCGTCCGGGGGAGCGTCCGCGACACGCTCCTGCGGATGGCGCTCCCCATGCTGGCGGGGACGTTCGCGATGAACGCGTACAACCTGACGGACGCGTATTTCGTTTCCCGCCTGGGGACCGTCCCGCTGGCCGCGATGTCCGTCACGTTCCCGGTCGTCATGCTGCTCACCTTCGTGGCGGGCGGGATCGGCACGGGGGTGACGGCGCTGGTGTCGCACGCGATCGGCCGGCAGGACCGTGCCGACGCGGTCAAGCTGGTCACCCACGGGATGGCGCTGGCCGTGGCGGCGGCCGTGGCCCTCTCCATTGCGGGATACGCGAGCATCGACTGGCTGTTCCGGCGGCTCGGCGCCGACGGGAAGACGCTTCCGCTCGTCGCCGACTTCATGCGCATCTGGTACCTGGGCGCCCTGACCATGGCGCTGCCCATGATGGGGAACGGGATCCTGATCTCCGCGGGGGACTCCGCGGGAGCGAGCCGTTTCATGATCCTGGGGACCGCCCTCAACGCGGTCTTGAACCCGATCTTCATCTTCGGGCTGCTCGGCTTCCCCGCGATGGGGATCCGGGGGTCCGCCCTGGCGACCGTCGTCGCGCAAACCGTTTCCACGGCCTGGCTCCTGCACCTGCTGATCGCCAGGCATCGCCTCCTTGCGTTACGGAAGTGGCGGCCCGGGGAATACCTCGACTCGTTCCGCAGGATCGCCGGCTTCGCGGTCCCGAGCATCCTTTCCATGGCTCTCATGCCGGTCTCCGCCGGCGTGATCACGCGGATCCTGAGCGGCTTCGGGCACGAGGCCGTGGCCGCCGCGGGGGCGTCTTCCCGGATCGAGTCGTTCGCCTTCGTCGTTCCCATGGCGCTGGGGATCTCGTTGACCCCGTTCGTGAGCCAGAACTTCGGCGCGGGGCGCCTCGACCGGATCCGGGAGGCCCGGTCGCTCGCCACGCGGTTCGCCCTCCTGTACGGGGCGGCCGTCGCGGTCGTGTTCTTCGCCTGCGCCCCCCTGTTCGCTGCGCTCTTCACCGACGACCCGAAGGTCGCCGCCGTGCTGGTCGCGTACATCCGGATCGTCTCCTTCGGATACGGGATGATGGAAACGCACCGGTACAGCGGGTTCATGCTCACCGGCCTCCAGAAACCGGTGTCCACGACGCTGCTGAACGCCCTCCGGGTGTTCGTGGTGCTGATACCGCTGTCGTTGCTGGGCGCCCGCTGGTTCGGGGTGAGAGGGGTCTTCTTCGGGCGGCTCGCGACCGATTTCATCGTGGGGAGCGTCGGGATCGCCTGGGTGACCCGCACGTTCGATTCGATTTCCGGGGCCGGGACGGCCCTTGAGGCGAGGTGAGGAATATGGGCGAGGGGGAAAAGGGGCGCAGGCCCGCCTGGGAGTGGGACGAGATCCGCCAGGTCGGCACCGACTACGCCGACGTCGCGGAGGTCGAGCGATACGACCGCCGGATGGGAGAGTTCCGCGATTTCGCGGCGGAGGACGCGTCGATCCTCGAGGAGCTCGCTCTTCCCGGGCCCGGCCGCGTCCTGGAAATCGGCACGGGCACGGGGCATTTCGCAAGGGCCGCGGCGAAGGCGGGGCACCGCGTGACCGCCGCCGACGTTTCGGCCGTCATGCTCGAATACGCCGCCTCCCGGGCACGGGACGAGGGGCTGCACGGAATCGGGTTCCGGCGCGCCGGCTTCCTGACGCTTCCCTGCGAGCCCGGTTCCTTCGACGCGGCGGTCTCGGTGGCCGCGCTGCATCACCTGCCCGACCTGTGGAAGGCCGTCGCCCTCCGGAACGTTTACCGCGCCTTGAGGCCCGGAGGTCGCTTCGTCCTGCGCGACGTCGTTTTTTCCTGGAGCGGGGACAACCATCCGGCCTGCTTCGAGTCGTTCATCGGCTCCTTCCCCGAGAGCACCCGCGGGGGTGCCGTCGTCCATGCGGCCCGGGAATACAGCACGCTGGACTGGATCATGGAGGGGCTGCTGCGCCGCTCGGGCTTCCGGATCGTGCGTGCGGTCACCGGCGAGTCTTGCCTGGTCCGGTATCTTTGCGAAAAATAGGATTCTGTTTAGATTCCCCGTTCGAAATGTTAGGTCCGGACGTCCATAAGGGAAACCCGCCCTATTACGATTTTCAGTTAAACCTTTCTTGACTTTGTGACGATGTATTTCATAATGTGATGTGATATTCACGCTTCGAAAACCGGGTTCATGGCGAGGTGGCGGATGGAGGCAGCGGCGACGGAACCCCAAAAGCTTCCAAGGCGGGAACGGGAGAGGATGGCCCAGCGCCAGGAGATGCTCGACGCCGCGCTTGGCCTCTTCTCGAAGAAGGGATTCCGCAACGTCTCCATGCAGGAGATCGCGGAAACGTCCGAGTTCGCCATCGGAACGCTATACAAGTTCTTCAAAAACAAGGAAGATCTCTACAGGGCCCTCGTCCGGGAGCAGGCGGTGAAGTTCCACGAGGGCATCATGCTGGCGATCGCTTCGGCGGACGACGAAGTGGACAAGCTGCGCAACTTCGTTCGAGCCAAGGAGGAGGTCTTTCGCGCCAACGTCGCCATGATCCGTCTCTATTTCTCGGAAACCCAGGGTGCCCGCCACAACGTCCTGGCAGGTGTGGATTCGGAGATGCGCGATAAACATGAAGAATTCCTACAGGCGCTGGCCGGGGTCTTCGAGAGCGGGATGGCGCGGGGGCGGTTCAGGCAGATCGCCGACCCGTACCACCTGGCCGTCGCGCTCGAAAGCGTGACCAACGGATTCCTGTTGCAGGGTCTTTTGCGCCCCGACCGGCAGAAGATGCCGGAGGACCCGGACGCCATCCTGGACATATTCTTCCAGGGGCTGCTTGCCTGAACATCCATGACGAACCCATACGGAATCCCGGAGGACGATTCGAATGGAACCGAAGAGAATTCTTGAGAAGCCGCTGAAGCTGGCGGCGGTCGTTACCGTTATCGCCGGGCTGGCGATGGCCGGCTCGTGCGGCGGGAAGAAGCAGGCGCCCCCGCAGGCCGCCCCGGAAGTGGCCACGATCACCGTAACGACGCAGAAGGTCGAGCTGACCAGCGAGTTGCCGGGACGCACCGTCGCCTACCGGACCGCGGAGATCCGTCCCCAGGTCGGCGGGATCGTCCAGAAGCGCCTGTTCGAGGAAGGCTCCGCCGTCACGGCCGGCCAGGTGCTCTACCAGATCGACCCGGCCACGTTCCAGGCGGCGCTCGACAACGCGAAGGCGGCGCTCGGGAGGGCCGAGGCCAACCTGCCCGCCATCCGTTCCCGCGTCGAACGGTACAAGGAGCTGCTGGAATCGCGGGCGGTCAGCCGGCAGGACTACGACGACGCGTCGGCCGCCATGCAGCAGGCGGAGGCGGATGTCAACTTCTATAAGGCAGCCGTCGAGACCGCCCGGATCAACCTGGGATACACTCGTGTCTCCGCGCCGATCTCCGGCCGCATCGGCCGGTCCGAGGTGACGGACGGCGCGCTCGTCACGGCACACCAGCCGATGGCCTTGTCGACCATACAACAGCTGGATCCCATATATATCGACGTGCCGCAATCCACCTCCGAGCTCCTGGCGTTGAAGGCCCGCATGAAGGAAGGGCGGCTGCAGTCGGGGGCGAACCAGCGCTCCGTGAAGCTCCTCCTGGAGGACGGCTCCGAGCATTCCAGGGAAGGGACGCTCCAGTTTCAGGACGTCACGGTCGACCCGACGACGGGGTCCGTCACCCTGAGGATCGTCGTGCCCAACCCCCAGGGAGTCCTCCTGCCGGGGATGTTCGTCCGCGCGGTGATCAAGGAGGGGGTGAACGGAAGCGCCGTCCTCATCCCGCAGCAGTCGGTGTCCCGCGATCCGAAGGGGAACCCGTACGCGTTTCTGGTCGACGCCGCGGGGAAAGTGGAGCAGCGGGCGCTCGTGCTGGACCGCGCCGTCGGTCCGAAGTGGCTCGTGTCGAAAGGCCTCTCCGCGGGCGACAACGTGGTCGTGGAAGGGATGCAGAAGGTGCGCCCCGGCGCTTCCGTGAAGGTCGTTCCCCTGGGCGTCGAGACCACGAACTGACGGAGGCGCGCGAATGTTATCCCGATTCTTCCTCGACCGGCCGGTTTTCGCCTGGGTCATCGCCATCATCCTGATGGTGGCGGGCGGCCTCGCCATCTATAACCTGCCGATCTCCCAGTACCCTCCCATCGCCCCGC
>DCUH01000067.1:40296-41488 GCA_002327765.1 bacterium UBA2219
AGATGACCGGCTTCGACAAGATGCTCTACCTTTCCGCGCAGAGCAGCTCGGCCGGAACCTCCCGGATCGAGCTGACCTTCGCCCCGGGCACGGACCCGGACCTGGCGTGGGCGCAGGTGCAGAACAAGCTCCAGCTCGCCATGGCGAGCCTGCCCGACACGGTCCAGCGCTCGGGCGTCAAGGTCAGCAAGTCCACCCGGAACTGGCTGATCCTGGTGGGGCTCGTGTCCGAAGACGGCAGCATGGACGGCAACGACCTGCGGGACTACGCCCAGTCCAACCTCGAGAAGGTTCTCGCGCGGGTTCCGGGAGTCGGCGAGGTGGAGACCTTCGGGACGCAGTACGCCATGCGCGTCTGGCTCAATCCCGCCCGGCTGACGGATTACCGGGTCTCGGTCGAGGAGATCATCGGGGCGATCCAGAGCTACAACGTCGAGGTTTCCGCCGGGCAGTTCGGCGGCGCGCCGGCGGTGTGGGGGCAGCGGCTGAACGCGACCATCACCGTCCAGAGCATGCTGAAGTCGCCGGAGGAGTTCGCCTACATCCCTGTCCGCACGAACCCGGACGGCTCCGTCGTCCGGATCAAGGACGTTGGGCGCACGGAGCTGGGGACGGAGACGTACGACATCCAGGGGTACCACAACGGCAGGCCCTCCGCCGTCCTCGCGATCCGTCAGGCGGCGGGCGCCAACGCGCTCGAGACGGCCGACAGCATCCGGGGGAAGCTGGAGGAGATGAGCCGGTTTTTCCCGAAGGGGATGAAGGTCGTCTACCCCTACGACACGACCCCCTTCGTCCGGGTGGCTATCAAGGAAGTCGTGAAGACGCTCTTCGAGGCGGTCCTGCTGGTCTTCCTGGTCATGTTCCTCTTCATGGGGAACATGCGGGCCACCCTCATCCCGACCATCGCGGTGCCCGTGGTGCTCCTGGGGACCTTCGGGGTCCTCGGCCTTTTCGGGTTCTCCATCAACATGCTGACGATGTTCGGGGTCGTGCTGGCCATCGGCCTCCTTGTGGACGACGCGATCGTCGTGGTCGAGAACGTCGAGCGGATCATGAGCGAGGAGGGGCTGTCACCCCGGGAGGCCACGCGCAAGTCGATGGATCAGATCACCAGCGCCCTGATCGGCATCGGGCTGGTGCTCTCGGCGGTGTTCGGGCCGATGGCGTTCTTCGGCGGCTCCACCGGGGT
>DCUH01000040.1 GCA_002327765.1 bacterium UBA2219
AGGTGTTCAGCAGCACGATGTCCGCATCCTCCAGGGAAGGTGCGGCCCGGTACCCCTCCGCGGCGAGGAGCGACAGCATCCTCCCGGAGTCGACAACGTTCATCTGGCAGCCGAACGTCCTGATGTAGACGCTTCGGTTCAGCGCTCGATCCCCTCCCGCGCCTCCACGCCTTCGAAATAGTAATGCTTGATCTGGAGCATCTCCGTCACCAGGTCCGCCGCTTCGACGATCTCCGGGGGCGCGCTTCTTCCGGTCAGGATCAGTTCCATGTCGTAGGGCTTGCTCCGGAGGACCTCCACCACCTCGGCGACCGGGACCAGGCCGAAATCCATCACGCAGTTGATCTCGTCGAGGACGACGATGTCGGCGCTCCTCCGGCGGATCGCCTCCTTCGCCAGCTCCCAGCCCTGGCGCGCCATCCGCGCGTCCTCGGGGTCCGGCTCCTTCCGGTCGACGAACGTCTCCCGGCCGAGCTGGTGGATCACGACGTTCGGGGAGAGCAGGCGGGCCCCCTCGAGCTCCCCGTACTCGATGTTCCCTTTCATGAACTGGAAGATTTCCACCTTCAGGCCGTGCCCCGCGGCGCGCATCGCGACGCCGAGCGCGGCGGTTGTCTTTCCCTTCCCATCGCCGGTGTAAACCTGGACGTATCCCCTTCCGAGCCGCGCGGGCCGCATGGCGCCTACCTCACCAGCGACGAGGCGATCACCAGCCGCTGGATCTCCGAGGTGCCCTCGTAGATCTCGGTGATCCTGGCGTCGCGGAAATGGCGCTCCATCGGGTACTCCGTGATGTAGCCGTACCCGCCGTGGATCTGGATCCCCTTGGTGGCCGCCCGGCTGGCCGCCTCGGAGGCGAACAGCTTGGCCATCGAGGACTCCTTCGAGTGGCGGATGCCCTTGTCCTTCATCCATGCCGCCCGGAGGGTGAGAAGCCGCGCGGCGTCGATCTCGGCCGCCATGTCCGCGATCATCCACTGGATCGCCTGGAAATCGCAGATCGGCTGGCCGAACTGCTTGCGGTCCTTCGAATAGGCCACCGCGTCCTCCAGCGCCGCCCGGGCGATGCCGACCGCCTGGGCGGCGATCCCGATCCGGCCGCCGTCCAGGGTGTACATGGCCACCTTGAATCCGTCCCCCTCGTTGCCGAGGCGATTCTTCGCGGGGACGCGGACGTCCTCGAGGATGATGGACGAGGTCGGGGCGGCCTTGATCCCCATCTTCTTCTCGTGCCGGCCCGTGGAGACCCCCATCCATTTCATGTCGACGACGAAGGCCGTGATCCCCTTGTGCGCCTTCGATTTGTCGGTCATCGCAAACAGGATCGCGTAGTCCGCCTCCGGGGCGTTCGTGATGAAGTTCTTCTCCCCGTTGACGACGTAGAAGTCGCCGTCCTTCACCGCCGTGGTTTTCTGTGCGCCCGCGTCGGAACCCGCGCCCGGCTCGGTGAGGGCGAAGCAGCCCAGCTTCCTGCCCGAGGCCAGCGGCCCGAGATACTCCTTCCTGATCTCGTCGGAGCCGAACTTCATGAGCGGGTCGCAGACCAGCGAGTTGTTGACGGACATGATGACGCCCGTGGACGCGCACGCCCTGGAGATCTCCTCCATGGCGATGACGTAGCACACGTTGTCCATGCCGGAGCCGCCCAGATCCTCCGGGACGGCGACGCCCATGAAGCCGAGCTCGGCCATCTGCTTCACCAGCTCCGACGGGAAACGGCCCGTCTCGTCGAGCTCGGCCGCCTTGGGCAGAACTTCCTTCTGGGCGAAGTTCCGGGCGGTCTCCTGGATCATCCGCTGCTCTTCCGTGAATTCGAACACCATCTCTTTGCCTCCCCTTCCTATTTTCCGATGAAGTTCGCTTTTCTTTTCTCGAGAAACGCAGTGATCCCCTCCAGCCGGTCCGCCGTGGAGAAGCCCGCGGCGAACAGGCTCGCCTCGAGGGCGCAGGCGTTCGGAAGGTCGAGGTCGAGCCCCCGGTTCATCGCCATCTTCGCCGCCCTCACCGCGGTCGGGCCGCGGGACAGGATCTTCCCGGCGATCTCCCTCGCAGCCGCCATCAGCTCCGCCGCGGGGACAACGCGGTTGACCAGCCCGATCTCGAAGGCCCTCTGGGCCGAGATCATGTCCCCGCAAAGGACCAGCTCCTTGGCGATGTTGCGCCCGACGAGGCGGGGGAGACGCTGCGTCCCGCCGTAGCCGGGGATGATCCCCAGGGACACCTCTGGCTGCCCGAACCGGGCGGTGTCGGCCGCGACGATCAGGTCGCACGCCATCGCCGTCTCGCACCCTCCGCCGAGAGCGAAGCCGTTGACCGCCGCGATCACGGGCTGCGGCATCCGCTCGATGAACGAAAGAACCTCCTGCCCCGCCTGGGCGAAGTCGAGCGCCTGCATCGGGGTGAAGGACTTCATCTCGGAGATGTCCGCGCCGGCGATGAAGGCCTTCTCCCCCGCCCCCGTGAGGATGACCGCGCCGATGTCCTCCCTGCCGGCGGCCTCCCGGAGGGCTGCCGAAAGATCCCGCATCGTCTCCGGGTTCAGGGCGTTGAGCGCCTTCGGCCGGTTGAACGTGATCGTGGCGATCCGGCCGGACGCCTCGAAAAGCAGGTTCCGGTATTCCATCGTCATATCCTCATTCCTTCCCGTAGGAGTAGAATCCGCGCCCCGACTTCTTCCCGAGGTATCCTGCGTCGACGTGCCGGGCGAGCAGCGGGCAGGGGCGGTATTTCGGGTCCCCGAGCTCCCGGTGCAGCACGTGCAGTATCTCGAGCAAGGTGTCGAGCCCGATCAGGTCCGCCAGCGCCAGCGGCCCCATCGGGTGGTTTGCCCCCATCCTCATGGCCGCGTCGATGTCCTCGGCCTTCCCGACCCCCTCCGAAAGCGCGTAGACCGCCTCGTTGATCATCGGCACCAGGACCCGGTTGACGATGAAGCCCGGCGAGTCGTTCGCCGGTACCGGCTCCTTCCCGAGCTTCCGGGAGAGATCGACCGTTGCCGCGAACGTCTCGTCCGAGGTCCGCAAACCCCGGACGACCTCCACGAGCTTCATCAGGGGGACGGGGTTCATGAAATGCATCCCGACAACCCGCTCCGGCCGCTTCGTCGCCGCGGCGATCCGCGTGACGGAGATCGACGAGGTGTTGGTCGCGAGGATCCTCCCCTCCGGCACGATCCCGTCGAGCTTCCGGAACAGGGAGATCTTCAGTTCCTCGCGCTCCGTCGCCGCCTCGACGGCGAAGTCGCAGGAGGCGAAATCCGAAAGGTCGGTCGTCGCGGTCAGCGCCGCCAGCGCCTTGTCCCTGTCCGCGGCGGCGATCTTCTCCTTCCGGACCAGGACGTCGAGCCCCTTCCCGATGACCCCCCGCGCCCTTTCGAGCGCATCGAAGCTTACATCGTTCAGGACGACTCGAAAGCCGCTCGCCAGGCAGACCTGGGAGATGCCGCTCCCCATCTGCCCGGCGCCGAGGACGCCGATCGTTTCGACGGCCATCGCTTCTTCAGGCTCTCTCGACGAGGATCGCGACCGCCTCCCCGCCGCCGATGCAGAGCGACGCCACGCCGTACCGCTCGCCGCGCTCGGCCATCGCGTACAGGAGTGTGACGAGGATCCGGGCGCCGGAGGCGCCGACGGGATGCCCGAGCGAAACCGCCCCGCCGTTCACGTTGACCCGGGCGGGATCGAGCGACAGCTCCTTTACGGCGTTCAGCGCCACGCAGGAGAACGCCTCGTTGATCTCGAAGAGCCCGACCTTGTCCAGGGGGACGCCCGTGGAGGCCGAAAGCTTCCGGATGGCGTCGACGGGGGCGACGGTGAACCACACCGGCTCGAGCGAGGCGGTGGAATAGCCGACGATGCGCGCCAGCGGCTTCACTCCCTTCCGCTTCGCCGCGTCCGCGGACATCACGACCACGGCCGCCGCCCCGTCGTTTATGGACGAAGCGTTTCCGGCGGTCACGGTACCGGCCTTGTCGAAGGCGGGCGAAAGCGCCGGCAGCTTGGCGACATTTCCGCGCCCCGGCTCCTCGTCGACCTTGAAGAGGATGGGGTCGCCCTTCCTCTGCGGGATCGGGACGGCAACGATCTCCTTATCGAACCGGCCGTTCCTGATGGCGTCGAGCGCGCGGTTGTAGGAAGAGGCGGCGTACGCGTCCTGCTCCTCCCGGCCGATGCCTTTCTCCTTCGCCAGCTTCTCCGCGCAGTTGCCCATGTGGACGTTGTTGTAGACGTCCCAGAGGCCGTCGACGATCATGTGGTCGTAGATGGTGTCGTTGCCGAGCCGGTACCCGCCCCGGGCCTTCTTCAGCAGGTACGGCGCCTGGCTCATCGACTCCATCCCGCCCGCCACGACTACATCGCACTCGGAGGTCGCGACCGACTGCGCCGCCAGCATGACGGATTTCAGCCCCGACCCGCACATCTTGTTGATCGTCATCGCCCCGGCCGAGACCGGGACGCCCGCGTAGATCCCCGCCTGCCGCGCCGGCGCCTGCCCGGCGCCCGCCGGGAGCAC
Source organism: bacterium UBA2219 (assembly GCA_002327765.1). Classification (GTDB taxonomy): domain Bacteria; phylum Desulfobacterota; class Deferrimicrobia; order Deferrimicrobiales; family Deferrimicrobiaceae; genus UBA2219. The sequence goes on from DCUH01000040.1 coordinate 4,513, forward strand.
GTTCCCCATGATCACCTGCTCCACGTCTTCCTTCGCGATCCCGCCGCGCGAGATCGCCTCTCCGATGACGACCGCTCCCAGCCGGGGCGCCGGCACGTCCGCGAGCCCTCCCATGAGCGAACCGATGGCGGTTCTCGCCGCGCCCGTTATGACGGCTTCCTTCATGAATGGAATCTCCTTTCGATCACGCTTGATCTTCCTGCCGCACCGACTCGCTCAGCGCGCGCCGCGCAAGGATCAGGAAGGGGTCTCCCCCGTCCTCCCCGCGGAGGCCGCCCGCGTCGGCGCCTGCCGCTTCCCCGAGGATCCCTTCCAGCAGGACCGCGTGCGCCTCTACCGGAAGGAACCGCCCCGATTCGATCGCGTCGCGAAGGGGCCCCGGCCCGGGGAACCCCCGGGACTCCGCGCGTTCTTCAAGCCGCCTCGCCAGGGCATCGCGCCGACGGAAAATCCGCATCGATCGTTCCACCGCCCCGTCCGTGCACGGCTCCCCGGAGAGCTCCTCGGCCCGCGAAGCGGTCGTTTCGACCCAGTCGAGCGCCTCCTCGAGCCCCCGCGGGAAAGGACCATGAATGGCCGCCCATTCATCCACCAGCGGTTCCAGCCGCCTTCGTTCTTCCGCGTCTCGCACGATCACGGGCAGCATACCGACCGAATGGAATATTTCCTGCGCGGGGAACAGCATGGGGCAGCCGACGACCTTGCGCCCCGTGAGGACCCTCCACAGGCGCACCGGTGCGGACGGATCGGACGCCGTGGCGGCGGCGAACCGGAGCCCTTCCGCGGCGCGTGCTCCCTCCATCTCCCCGGCTATTTCCCCGCGTACAGCACGACGAGGACGGCCGCCTCCTCCTCCCTGCTCGCCGAATGCACGTGGTGGGGGGTCGTGGAGTTGTAGTAGATGCAGTCACCCGCCTTGAGCAGCTCGGTCCGGTTCCCGAGGAACGCCTCCACCTCTCCGGAAAGGACGTAGAGGAATTCCTCCCCGGCGTGCACGCTGCGAGCGGTCGGCGGCTCGGACATGGGCTGGAGCTTGAGGAAGAACGGCTCCATCCTCCGCCCCGCCTTGCCAGCGCCGAGCGACTCGTAGATGTAGGGGGTCTTCCCTCCGCCGTCCTTGAGCCCCACGCGGGAGACGGTGGAGTGGTCCTCCTTCCGCACGACGGAATATTCCGCTTCCGGCTTCCCGCCGATGAAGGACGATACCGTCGTCCCGAAGGCGTTGGCGATCTGGACGAGCATCCCGATCGACGGGGACACCATCCGGTTTTCCATCTGCGTCAGCAGGGCGGAGGAGATGCCCACCTTCTCGGCGAACTGCTGCAGCGTCAGCCCCGTCTTCTCCCGGAACTCCTTTACGTGCTGGCCGACCGGAACGTCCTCTTCCACCGGCTTGCCGGCATTCTCCCCCGCCTCCTTCTCCAGTTCGGAGAGGATGTCGTCCAACGTCTCGTCACGCGTGAATTCCTGCAAGGGCCGCTCCCTCCTTCAGTGCGTTGACGTTCAGAGGAATGAACCGTTCGTATTTCTTCGAGATGACTTTTGGAAGGCAGCCGATCAGCGTCTCGAGCCCCACTACGCCCGAGAGGGCGACGTAGGCGCCCAGGGCGATCATCGAGGCCATCTGCCGGCTGCCGATCTTGTTGCGGGCGATCTCGTCCGCCGCGACCTGGAAGAGCCGCACGTCGGTCCGGTCCACTTTCCGCGCGTCCACCAGGGAGCTGTTGATGACGAGCTCCCCCCCGGGTTGAAGGTTCGGAAGGAACCTCTCGAGGGAAGGGCCGTTCATGATGACGAGCGAGCCCGGGCGCCACACGACCGGCGACCCGATCTCCTCGTCCGAGATGATGACGGTGCAGTTGGCCGTACCGCCGCGCATCTCGACCCCGTAGGAAGGCAGATAGGTAACGTTCTTCCCCTCTTCCATCGCCGTCAGGGCGAGGAGGTTCCCGATCATAAGGATCCCCTGGCCCCCGAAACCCGCCATGATGATGTCTTTTGTCATGCGAAGTCCGCCTGTTTCCTTTCCTTGAACACGCCGAGCGGAAAATACTCGGCCATCTCGCCCAGGACGCGCTTCTGCGCGTCGAGCGGCTTCATCCCCCAGTTCGTGGGGCACGTGGACAGCACCTCGATGATGGAGAACCCCATCCCCTTGAGCTGCATCTCGAATCCCTTGCGGATGGCCTCCTTGGCCTTCCGGATGTGCGCCGGAGAGGAAACGGTCACCCGGGTCGAGTACGCGACGCCCTCTAGCCCCGCCAGGAGCTCGGCCATCCGTATCGGGTACCCTTCCGTCCGGAAGTCGCGGCCGAACGGCGAGGTGGTCGTCTTCTGCCCCAGGAGGGTCGTGGGGGCCATCTGCCCTCCCGTCATGCCGTAGGTCGTGTTGTTCACGAAGACGACCGTGATGTTCTCGCCGCGGTTCGCGGCGTGGACGATCTCCCCCATCCCGATCGACGCCAGGTCGCCGTCGCCCTGGTAGGTGAAGACGACCCGGTCGGGGAGCGACCGCTTGATCCCGGTCGCCAGCGCCGGCGCTCGGCCGTGCGGCGCCTCGAGGATGTCGATGTCCATGTAGTCGTACAGCATGACCGCGCACCCTACGGGCGCGATCCCGATCGTGTTCTCCCGCAGCTCCATCCGGTCGAGCGTCTCCGCGATGATCCGGTGGATCGTCCCGTGGTGGCAGCCCGGGCAGTAGTGGAAGCGGGCGTCCAGGAGCGTCCTGGGCCTGTCGAATACCTGTTTCATCCCTTCCTCCCCGCAAGAAGCCGGATCTGCTCGAGGATCTCGTCGGGGGTGGGCACCGCGCACGGCTTCCCGAAGAAATGGATCCGCTCGTGATGCGGCGTGCTCCGGCGCACGTCCTCCACCATCTGGCCGGTGTTCATCTCGACGACCAGCACTTTCTGCACGCCCGAGGCCATGTCCCGCACCTGTTCCTCCGGGAAGGGGAACAGCGTGATCGGGCGGAGCATCCCGACCTCGATCCCCTCCTTGCGCGCCGACTGGATCGAGGTCTTGGCGACGCGGGCCGCCGTCCCGAAGGCGACGATCCCGATCTTCGCCCCATCGAGCATGTACGGCTCGAAGCGGACCTCCTCCTCCCGGATCTTCCGGAACTTGTCCCGGAGCTTCCAGTTATGAACCTCGATCTCCCCGTCCTTGAGGAACATGGACTTGATGTGCCGGGCCGCCCTCCCCCTGGCGCCGGTCAGCGCCCACGGTTTGTCCGGCACCGCGGGGACGTACGGCACCGGGTCGTACGGCTCCTTCATCTGCCCGATGATCGCGTCTCCGAGGATCATGGCGGGGTTCCGGTACTTGTCGGCCAGGTCGAAGGCCAGCATCGTCAGGGAATACATCTCCTGGACCGAGTGCGGCGCCAGGCAGATGAGGTGCGCGTCCCCGTGACCGGCCACCTTGGTGGCCTGGAAGTAGTCTCCCTGCGACGGGGCGATGCCGCCCAGCCCCGGGCCCGAACGGGAGATGTTGACGATCACGGCCGGAAGCTGCGACCCGACCATGAAGGACAGCCCTTCCTGCATCAGCGAGATCCCGGGGCCGGAGGAGGAGGTCATGACCCGGTTCCCGGTCGAGGAGGTCCCCAGGATCATGTTGATCGTGGCGACCTCGCTCTCGGCCTGGAGGAAGGCCCCCCCGTGCTCCGCCATGTGCGCCGCCATGTACTCGGGGATGTCGTTCTGCGGCGTGATGGGGTACCCGTAGTAGAAACGGCACCCCGCGGCGATCGCGCCGTGGCAGATTGCCTCGTTCCCCTTGGCGAGGACGCGTTTCGCCGCTCCCGCGGCCGGCGCGCTCATCGCCACACCCGGATGCAGACGTCGGGGCACGTCTCGGCGCAGAGGGCGCACCCCGTGCAATCGTCCGGCCGGGCGAAAACCGCCGCCGTGTACCCCTGCCGGTTGATCTCCTTGCCCATCTCGATGCAGTTCTTCGGGCAGACCGGCACGCAGAGCTCGCATGCCTTGCACCGCTCGAAGTCGATCTCTATGCGGCCCGTCGCCATTCCCTTGTCCTTCCCTTCCCGGCGGCCCGTGCGTCCGCCCCTTCCGGATTATTCGTACTTCGGCTTGAACTCGAAATAGTGCGTCGTGTCGATGATGCGGACGGTGCGCGACTTCGACCGCATGACGACCGACTGGGTCAGCGCACCGCCGCTGAAGAACCGGACGCCCTGCAGGTAGTCACCGAAGGTAACGCCGGTCGCCGCGAACATGACGTCGCTGCTCGCCAGGTCCTCGATGGTGTAGACGCGGTCGAGGTCGGTGACGCCCATCGTCTTGGCGCGTTCGATCTCTTCCTTGTTGCGGAACTTGAGTACGCCCTGCATGTCGCCGCCGATGCATTTCAGCGCCGCCGCCGCGAGCACGCCCTCGGGCGCCCCGCCGATCCCCATGAGGATGTCCACGCCGGATCCTTCCTTCGCCGTGGCGATCGCGCCCGCCACGTCGCCGTCGCCGATCAGCTTGATGCGGGCGCCGGCCTCGCGGCACTCCCGGATCAACTCCTGGTGGCGCGGGCGGTCGAGGATGATCACGCAGAGGTCTTCCACGTAGACTTTCAGCGCCTTCGCCACGCTGCGCAGGTTATCCGTCGGGGAGGCCGTGATGTCGATGGCGCCGTGGGCCCGCGGGCCGACCGCGATCTTGTCCATGTAGGTGTCGGGGGCGTGGAGGAAACCGCCCTCCTCGGCGATCGCGATCACCGCGAGGGCGTTGTTCCCGCCGGACGCGACGATGCTGGTCCCTTCGAGCGGGTCCACCGCGATGTCGACCCGGGGGACCTCGGCGGCACCGACCTCTTCGCCGATGTAGAGCATCGGGGCCTCGTCCCGCTCGCCCTCGCCGATCACCACCCGCCCCTTGAACTGGACGTAGTTCAAGGCTTTGCGCATCGCCGTGACCGCGGCCTGGTCCGCCGCGACGTTGTCGCCCCTCCCCATCAGCCTCGCCGCCGCCAGCGCGGCCGCTTCCGTCACGCGGACCACTTCCAACGCCAGGTTTCTTTCCATTCGGGTCGCCCTCCTAAAGAAGTTTTTTCAGGTAAGCAGGTATTCGATCAAAAGCGTGCCTCTCTCCAGCATCTGACCGGCGGCCCGGGCATCCGCCTCGGTGTACCGGCTTCCCTGCTTCGTCGACAGCCCCGCCGGCGCGGGGTAGAAGACGAAGGGGACCGGCTCCTGGGCGTGCGTCCTCAAGGCGACCGGCGTCGGGTGGTCCGGCAGGAGCAGGACCCGCAGGTCGCCCTTCTCCCGCACCCGGCCGAGGATGGGGCCGAGCATCTCCGCGTCGATCCGCTCGATCGCCCGGATCTTCTCCTCGACGCTGCCGTTGTGCCCCGCCTCGTCCGGCGCCTCGACGTGGATCAGGACGAAGTCCTTCCGGTCGAGCTCTTTCAGGGCGTATTCGGCCTTGCCGCGGTAGTTCGTGTCGGTGTATCCGGTCGCGCCGGGGACCTCGATCACCTCGAGCCCCGCGTAGATGCCGATCCCCTTGATGAGGTCCACCGCGGCGACCACCGATCCCGCCAGCCCGAACCGCTGCCGAAAGGTCGCCATGCGCGGCGCCTTCCCCTGGCCCCAGAGCCAGACCGAGTTCCCCGGAAGCTTCCCCTCCGCGACGCGCTTGCGGTTCACCGGGTGGTCGGCGAAGACCTCGCGGGACGCTTCCATGACCGTCAGGAACAGCTCCGATCCCTCCCCTTTCGGGAGGTAGTCCGCGACCCTCTTCCCCATGATGTCGTGGGGCGGGGTGTTCTCCACCGTGTCGATCCCGCCGGGCCAGACCATCAGGTGCCGGTAGGAGACGCCCGCGTGGAACCGCACGCCCTTCCCCTCCATCCGCTCCTGGAGCGAGGCGAGAAGCTGGGCCGACTCCGCGGTCGAGATGTGCCCCCCCGAGAAGTCCACCATCTCGGTGTCGGCCCCCTCGTTCCTGAGCGAGACGACGTTGCAGCGTACCGCGACGTCGTCGGACCCCAGCTCGATGCCCATGGAGGCGGCTTCGAGCGGCGAGCGCCCGGTGTATACGGCCGCCGGATCGTACCCGAGGATGGAGAGGTTCGACACGTCGCTTCCGGGGTACATCTCCTTCGGGACCACCTGGACCATGCCCAGCGCCCCGTTGGACGCCATGAAGTCCATGTTCGGCTTGACGGCCGCCTCGAGGGGGGTGCGGTTCCCGATCTCGCCGATCGGCCAGTCGGCCATGCCGTCCCCGATGAGGATGAGGTATTTGCTGCCCAAAGGTGGCTCCTTTATCGGGTTACAGGTTGTTCTCGATCCGGATCAGCCGGGTGCGGTCGAGGACGTCGGCCAGCTTGTCCACTTCCGCGAGGGCGGAGCGCATGCTGCTCTCCTTCGCCCGGTGGGTGACGATGTAGATGGGGACGGCGTTTCCCCCTCTCCCCTTCTGCAGGACGGAGGCGATGCTGATCGAGTGGCGACCCAGCACTCCCGCGATGCGCGAAAGGACGCCCGGCCGGTCCATGACGAGGATCTTCAGGTAATATTCGCATTGCACCTCGTCGAAGGGTGCGATGCCCGTGATCATCTTCGGGTCGACGAGGGAGAAGCCGCTGGGCGGGATGCGCCCCGAGGAACCGCGAAGCAGGTTCCTCGAGATCTCGATCACGTCGCTCACGACGGCCGATGCGGTGGGCAGCATTCCGGCCCCCTGCCCGTAGGACATGGACGCCCCGACGAAGTCCCCTTTCACGTAGACGGCGTTGTTCGCGCCGTCGACGGTGGCCAGCAGGTAGTGGGACGGGATCATCGTCGGGTGGACCCGCGCCTCGATGCCGGAGCTGCCCTCCTTGGCGATCGCCAGCAGCTTCACCGTGTACCCGAATTCCTTCGCGAACGCGATGTCCTCGGGCGAGATGTCCCGGATCCCCTCGACGTAGATGTCCTTGAGGGACACCCGCCCGCCGGTGGCGAGCCAGACCAGGATCGCCAGCTTGTGGGCCGTGTCGATGCCGTCGACGTCGAACGACGGGTCGGCCTCCGCCAGCCCCGCCTTCTGGGCCTCGGCGAGCACCTCGGAGAACGCCCTCCCCTCCTTCGTCATGCGGGAGAGGATGTAGTTGCAGGTGCCGTTGATGATCCCGAAGATCCCGAGGATCCGGTTCGCCGCGAGCCCCTCCTTCATCGTGCGGATGATGGGGATGCCGCCGCCGACGCTCGCCTCGAAGCCGATATCGACGCCCTTTTCGGCCACCGCATGCATGATCTCGGGCCCGCATTCCGCCAGGAGCGCCTTGTTCGCCGTGACGACCGACTTGCCGTTCCGGATCGCCTCCAGGAGGAACTCCTTCGCCGCCCCCGTGCCGCCGATCAGCTCGACGACGATCTGGACGTTCGGATCCCGCGCGACCTGCATGCCGTCGCCGACCAGCATCCCTTCCGGGAGCTTCACGCCGCGGTCGCGCTTCGTGTCGGCGTCCGCGACGCGGACCAGCTTCACGGGAACCCCCACGCGCTTGCGAAGCTGCTCCGCGTTCTCGAGGAGCAGCTTCACCGTGCCCGTGCCCACGGTCCCGAAGCCGATCACCCCGACGCCGATTTCTTTAAGCGGCTGGCTCATTTCGCCCTCCCGCGGGCGGGCGACTGGAGCATCGTCTTCACCCCCCGGATCGCCTGGCGTATCCGGTGCTCGTTCTCGCACAGCGCGAACCTCACGTATCCCTCCCCGTGCTCGCCGAAGCCGACCCCCGGGGAGACGGCCACCTTGGCGCGCAGCAGCATCTGCTTCGAGAATTCCAGCGACCCCATCGCGTCGAACGGCGCGGGGATGGGGGCCCACACGAACATCGTCCCTTTCGGCTTCGCGATGTCCCAACCGATCCGCCCGAACCCGTCGACGAGGCAGTCCCGCCGCTTCCGGTACACCTCCACCGCCTCGTCCACGACGCGCTGGGGGCCGTTGAGCGCCACGGTGGCGGCGATCTGGATCGCCTGGAACATGCCGTAGTCGAGGTAGCTCTTGATCCGCGTCAGCGCCCCGACCATCTGCCGGTTCCCCACGACGAACCCGACGCGCCAGCCGGCCATCGAGTACCCCTTCGACATCGAGTAGAGCTCGACCGCCACGTCCTTCGCCCCCGGTACCTGGAGGATGGAGGGCGCCTTGTACCCGTCGAAGACGAGGTCCGCATAGGCCAGGTCGTGGATCAGCAGGATATCGTTCTCCTTCGCGAAGGCGACGACCCGCTTGAGGAAATCGAGGTCCACCACTTCCGTCGTGGGGTTGTGGGGGAAGGAGATGATCAGCATCTTGGGGCGCGGCCACAGCGTCTTCATCGCCCGCTCGACGCGGTCCATGAAATCGTCCACCCCGTCGATCAGGGGGATCGACCGGACGTCCGCCCCCGCGATGATCACCGAATAGGTGTGGATCGGGTAGGTGGGGCTCGGCACGAGCGCGATATCGCCCGGCCCCATGGTGGCCAGGACCAGGTGCGCCAGCCCCTCCTTCGCCCCGATCGTGGCGATCGCCTCGGTTTCCGGGTCGAGCTCGACGCCGAATTTCCGCTTGTACCAGTTGCAGATGGCCAGCCGCAGCTTCGGGATGCCCCGGGAAGCTGAATACCGGTGGTTTTTCGGCAACCTGGCAGCTTCCGTAAGCTTTTCGACGATGTGCTTCGGGGTGGGAAGGTCCGGGTTCCCCATCCCGAGGTCGATGATGTCCTCCCCCGCGTGCCGCAGCTTCGATTTCAGTTCCGTCACGGTCGCGAAGACGTACGGGGGAAGTCTCTGGATTCGCGGGAATTCCTGCATCGGGGTCTCCTGGAAAGTGTAAACAAGTATTTTATTGGTTGACGGGCTTCAAGTCAATTTCCGCCGCTCAGGACGCGAATCCGGTTCTCGGGAACGAAATATCTGATATTTTACGCGCAAACGGCCAAGGACCCGCAGAAATCGATTCCCGGGGGGGGTACTACGACCTCCTGTTCCGGAGCGTATCGGCAGGATACGAGCTCAGGTGCGACGGACTCGCCAGGCCTAATCCGCGACCGTTGCGGTCCTCCTCGCCAGGAACCTTCTTATCCCCTCGTGCTCCGGCGAGGACAGCTCCGGGTCCTTCCGGCGCAGCTCTCCGACGATCTCCTTCGCCGTCTGAAGCATCCTCGCGTCCCGGACCAGGTCGGCGAAGACGAGATCCGGGATCCCCGACTGCCGCACTCCGGCGAAATCGCCCGGCCCGCGGATCTTGAGGTCCTCCTCGGCGATCCGGAACCCGTCGGTCGTCCGCTCCATGACCGACAGCCGGGCCTCCGCCTCCTCGCCCTGCACGTTCCCGACCATCAGGAAACAGTGCGACGGCCGCGTCCCCCGCCCCACCCTGCCGCGAAGCTGGTGGAGCTGGGAGAGCCCGAACCGCTCGGCGTGCTCGATGACGATGACCGTCGCCTCCGGGACGTCCACCCCAACCTCGACCACCGTCGTGGAAACGAGGATCTTCCACTCCCCTTCCTTGAAGGCGCGCATCCCCGCTTCCTTCTCCTCGGGCTTCATCCGGCCGTGCAGCAGCCCCACTTCGACCTCGGGAAACGCTTCCCGGAGCTTTTCCGCCGTCCGGACGGCGTCGCGCAGCGCCAGCTTCTCCGACTCCTCCACCAGCGGCAGGACGACGTAGGCCCGCCCGCCCTGCGCGATCTCGCGGCGCATCTCGTCGAACACCCGCTTCCTTCCGCCTTCGGGCACGACCCGGGTCTTTACCGGGATCCGCCCTTTCGGCATCTCGTCGATCACGGAGACGTCGAGGTCGCCGTACAGGGCGATGGCCAACGTTCGAGGGATGGGAGTCGCAGTCATTACAAGGAGATGCGGCGATATCTTCGCCTTTTCCCTTAAGGCCGTCCGCTGCAGCACGCCGAACCGGTGCTGCTCGTCGATAACGCCCAGGGCGAGGTTGCGGAACTCGACGCTTTCCTGGATGAGCGCGTGCGTCCCGACGGCGATGTCGGTCTCCCCTTCCCGGATCCTGCGCCGGGCCGCCTCACGCTCCTTCGCCGGCACCGCTGCGGAAAGGAGATCGACCCGGACGGGGAGCCCTTCGGCCAGGGAGGCGAACCGGCGATAATGCTGCTCCGCCAGGATCTCGGTGGGGGCCATCACGGCGGCCTGCACGCCGTGCTTCCAGGCGACCATCGCGGCGATCCAGGCGACGATCGTCTTCCCGCTCCCCACGTCCCCCTGCAGGAGGCGGTGCATCGGGTGCGGCCGCCCCATGTCCTTGAGGATCTCGTTGACCACCCGGCGCTGCGCTCCGGTCAGCTCGAACGGGAGGCGGCGCTTGATCTCCCCGACGATCTCGCGGTCCCACAGAAGCGGAACGGCCCTTTCGCGTTCCACCCCGGCGCGCCGCCGCTCCAGCGCCCACTGGATGGAGAACAGCTCCCCGAACGCCAGCCGCTTCTGCTGGGGGGAGGAGAATTCCCTGAACGCGGCCGCGTCGGCGTCGTCCTTCGGAAAATGGATCGCCGCCAGCGACTCGTTGAGCGGAGGGACGCCGGCTTTATCGAGGATCCAGGGCGGGAAGCACTCGGCCTCCTTGTCCGCGTGGTTGCGGACGACCTCCCACTGGATCTTCCGGAGCACCCGCGGGGGGATCCCCTCGACGTCCGGGTAGATGGGGACGATCCGCCCCGAGTGGATCGGGTCCGCGGTGTCCTCCGCCGACAGGATCTCCGGGTGGTGCATCTCGGGCATGAACCGGAAAAGGCGCACCGGGCCGCACAGCGTCGCCTCCTCGGCGGCCTTGAAGCGCTGGGCCAGCGACGGCTGGTAGCGGAACCACTTGGCGACGAGGCGCCCCGTGCCGTCGGCGATCACCACCTCGAGAAGCCGCGCCCCCCCGCGGAAGAAGCCGCGTCCCCGGCCGCTCTCCTGCACCGAGAGCACCTTGCCGCGCACGGGAACGGTCATGCCGGCGGAGAGATCCCGGATCGGAACCGTCCGGCGGCGGTCCTGGTACCCTTTGGGGAAGAGATAGAGGGCGTCCTGCGGCGTGCGGATGCCGCGGGCGGCGAGCCGCTCAGCGAGCCGGGGGCCCACCCCTTTGACGAACTGGATCGACGGCGGGGGGGCGGCCACCTACGACCCTGCCGGGCCTTGCTTCGCCGTCCCGTGGTACTCCTGCAGGCTGCGCACGGTCAGCTCGTCGCGGACGAGGTGGGAGACGGCGTGCGCTACGGCCTTCGCGGCGGCCGTCGTCGTGAAGTACGGGACGTTGTAGACCAGCGCCGTCCGGCGGATGTAATAGGAGTCGGCCTGCGACTGCGCGCCCAGCGGCGTGTTGATCACCAGGGAAATCTCCCCGTTCTTGATCCGGTCCGCCACGTGGGGGCGCCCCTCCTGGATCTTGAGCACCGTCTCCGCCGGGACGCCGTGCCCGCTCAGGAAAGCCGCCGTGCCGGCCGTGGCGGCGACGGCGAAGCCGAGCCGGTGGAACAATTGGACCGCCGGCAGCACCTCCTCCTTCTCCTCGTCCCTTACGCTTACGAACACCCGGCCGGATTTGGGCAGGTTCATCCCGGCCGCGATCTGCGCCTTGGCGAAGGCGATGCCGAAGCTCCGGTCGATCCCCATGACCTCGCCGGTGGACTTCATCTCGGGCCCCAGCAGGGTGTCTACGTCGGGGAACTTGATGAACGGGAGGACCGACTCCTTCACGCAGACGTGCTCCGGGACGACCTCCCGGGAGAAGCCGAGATCGGCGAGCTTCCGCCCCGCCATCACCTTCGCGGCGAGCTTGGCCAGCGGGACGCCGATCGCCTTGCTGACGAACGGGACGGTCCGCGAGGCGCGCGGGTTGACCTCGAGGATGTAGATCTCCCCTCCCTGGATCGCGAACTGCACATTCATCAGCCCGACGACCGCGAGTTCGACGGCCATCGCCTTGGTCTGCCGGGCGATCTCGGCCAGGAGCTCCTCCGGGATGGACCGGGGCGGCAGGTAGCAGGCGGAGTCGCCCGAGTGGACGCCGGCCTCCTCGATGTGCTCCATGATGGCGCCGACGACCACCGTCTCCCCGTCGGAAATCGTGTCCACGTCGATCTCGATGGCGTCCTCCAGGAACCGGTCGACCAGCACGGGGCGCGACTCGGAGGCGACGACGGCGTGCGTCATGTATTTGCGCAGCCCCTCCTCGTTGTGGACGATCTCCATCGCCCGGCCGCCCAGAACGTATGAAGGGCGCAGCAGCACCGGATATCCGATCCCCGCGGCGATCCGAACCCCCTCCTCCATGGAGCGGGCGATCCCGTTGGGAGGCTGCTTGAAGCCCAGCTTGCGCAGCATCTCCGCGAACCGCTCCCGGTCCTCCGCCCGGTCGATGCTCTCGGCCGGGGTGCCCAGGATGCGGACTCCTTCCTTCTCGAGAGGGACGGACAGTTTCAGCGGCGTCTGCCCGCCGAACT
>DCUH01000083.1 GCA_002327765.1 bacterium UBA2219
AATCGATGGTCTTCCCGTCGAGCCGCGGGGTGGTGCCGGTCTTGAGCCGCCCCACCCTGAATCCCAGGCGCTGCAGGGAGTCCGACAGCCGCATCGCCGCGAAGTCGCCCGCCCTGCCTGCAGGGAAGTTCACCAGGCCGACGTGGACCAGCCCTTTGAGGAAGGTCCCCGTGGAGAGGATCACCGTCTTCCCGCGGTACCGGACGCCGATGTCGGTATCGACGCCCACGGCGGCGCCCCCTTCCGCCACGATGCTGTCCACGATGGCCTGCTTCACGTCGAGGCCGGGCGTTCCTTCCAGCACCTTCTTCAGCCGGAGGCGGTACGACTGCTTGTCGGCCTGGGCCCGGGNNCGGAACTGGATGCCGGTGGCGTCGATATTCCGGGCCATCTCGCCTCCGAGGGCGTCGATCTCCCGGACGAGGTGTCCCTTGGCCGGCCCGCCGATCGCCGGGTTGCACGACATGAGGCCGATGGCGTCGGCGTTGATGGTGAGCAGGAGGGTCGCGCAGCCCATGCGGGCCGCGGCCAGCGCCGCCTCGCAGCCGGCGTGTCCGCCGCCGACCACGATGACGTCGTATTCCTTCGGGTATTCGTACGGCGAACCGCTCATCGGCCTTCCCGCAATAAAGGTTCCACGTGGAACATCCGCATCTTTCTTTTTACCATCGCCTACTTGCCGATGCAAAAACGGCGGAACAGCTCGTCCAGCACCTCCTCGGGAGCCACCTCGCCCAGCAGCTCCGCCAGTGCGCGCGACGCCTCCCGGACGTCCGCGGCCGGAAACTCCGGGGAAAGCCCCGCCGCTGCGGACGCCTTGGCCCGGCCAAGGGCCGAAAGCGCCTTCTCGACCGCCAAGCGGTGCCGCTCGCGGGTCAGCGGCGCCTGCGCCCGGACGGCCCCTTCCGAGGGAGCGAGCTCGCGGGCCACGGCCGCCGCCAGCGACGCGATCCCCTCCCCCGTCTTTGCGGAGACGCGGACGACCCCCCTGCCCTCCTTGCCGCCGGCGAGCTCCTCACCCGTCGCCACGGCGGGAAGATCGGACTTGTTCACCACCAGCAGGTGCGGCCGCCCCGCCGCCTCGCGGAACGCCTCGCGGTCGACTTCCTCCACGGCCCGCCCGCCGTCCAGGACGAACAGGACGAGGTCGGCGCGCGCGATCACGTCGCGGCTGCGCAGGACCCCTTTGCGCTCCACGGGGTCCTCGGTCCGCCGCAGCCCCGCCGTGTCGACGACAAGCACGGGGATCCCCGCCAAGGAGACCTCCGCCTGCAGGTAGTCTCGCGTCGTCCCCGGCGCCTCGTCGACGATGGCTCGCTCCTCCCCCGCCAGGCGGTTCAGCAGGCGGGACTTCCCCACGTTCGCCACGCCGGCGATCGCCACGGTCGCGCCGTCCCGGAAGCGGCGCCCCGCCTCGAAGGAGCGCAGGAGCGGCTCCAGCCTCGAGGAGATTTCGCATACCCGTTCGGCTATTTGCTCCGGCTTAGCCTCGGGGACATCGTCCTCGTCGCCGAAGTCTATGGCCGCCTCCAGGGCGGCCAGCAGCGACAGGAGCCGCTCCCTCAAAGGGCCGACCTCGCTCCCGATACCTCCCCGCATCTGCCGCAGGGCGGCCGCGGCGGCCTCCCCGGTCCTCGCGGCGATGAGGTCCGCCAACCCCTCCGCCTGGGTGAGGTCCATCTTCCCGTGGTGGAACGCGCGGCGCGAGAACTCGCCCGGCTCCGCCGGGACGGCGCCCGCCGCGCAGGCCGCCCGCACGACCGCGTCCACGACGGCCGGGCTGCCGTGGAGATGGAGCTCCGCGACGTCCTCGCCCGTGAAGCTGCGCGGCGCGGGGAAGCAGGCGATCAGCGCGTCGTCTAGCGCCGCGCCGCCCGCGTCGCGGACTTCGGCGCGCACCAGCGTCCTGGGGGCGAGCCCGGCGGGGGAGAGGGGAGTGAGGGCCGCGAGGATGCGGAAGGCGGCGGGCCCGGAAAGCCGCACGATCGACACGGCGCCCGCCCCCCCCGGCGTGGCGGGGGAGACGATCGTCGCGCCCTCGCGTGAAGGGCTTCCGCCGTTATATTCCAACTTTCAGAACGGGTTACGCTATCTCGGACTTGGCCGCATCGGCCTGCCGGTTGTACAGCCACTGCTGCCCGATGCTGAGGATGTTGTTCACCAGCCAGTAGATGACCAGCCCGGTCGGGAAGCCCCAGAACATGAAGGTGAAGACGACCGGCATGAGGAGCATCATCTTCTGCTGCATCGGGTCCATCGACATCGACGGCGTCATCTTCTGCTGGATGACCATCGAGATGCCCATGAGCAGCGGGAGCAGCCGGATGGGCAGGGTGAAGCCGGCGACGTGGATGTCCCAGAGGAACTCCGGCGCGGACAGGTCGTTGATCCAGGCGAAGAACGGCGCGTGCCGCAGCTCGATGGTGACGAGCAGCCCCTTGTAGAGGGCGATGAACACCGGGATCTGGGCCAGCATCGGCAGACAGCCGGAGAGGGGATTGATCTTGTACGTCTTGTACAGGTTCATCGTCTCCTGGTTGATCCGGTTCATGTCCCCCTTGTACTTCTCCTTGAGCTTGTTCAGCACGGGGGCCAGCTCCTGCATCTTCCGCATGGATGCCATCGATTTCTGGGTGAGCGGGAAGAAGAGGATTTTGATGAGGATCGTGAGCAGGATGATGTCGATGCCGTAGTTGCCCGTGACGCGGTTGCTCGCCTTCATCAGAAAGACCAGCGGCTTGGCGAGGAACCCGAACCAGCCGTAGTCGATCAGCGCCTCGAGCCCCTTCTCCGTCGATTCGAGGAGGTCGGACTGTTTGGGCCCGGCGAACACCTTCGCGCCGGCCCGGACCGTGTCCCCGGCCAGGAGGGTCGCCGCGGAATCGGCCATCGAAAGCAGCGCGCCCTGCTCCCCGATGGGCGCAATCCGCCCGACGGACCAATCCTTTTCGGGAATCGCGACCCAGGTGAAGTATTTCGAGTCCGCGGAGGCCCAGCGGACCTGCCCTTTCTCGACCTTCCCCTTGGTGATGTCGCTCAAAGAATACCGCTCGATCGCCCCCTTCGGGCTGAAGGTCGCTATTCCGTGGAAGGTGTAGGAATCGCCCGCCAGCTCTCCGAGGAACATCTGGGACAGCTCGAGTCCCGGCCGCACGGTGACCGGCTCCCTGGAGCCGTTGGCCGCCTGGACGCGGACGTCGAAATCGTACCGGTCGCCGTGGAACACGTATTCCCGCGTCACCCGCACCCCGGTCGAGGATTCCCACGCGAGCAGGACGCTCCCGGTCGCGCCCGCGGCGACCTCGACGACGTCCGGCGCGACGGAGCGGAAGATCATGGGGGAAGGGAAGGGGGGGCGGTTCTCTTCCTTATATAAGGAAAGCGGGGGAGGCTGGAGCGATTTCGACCCGACCAGGTCGAGCATCTTTCCGCCCGGCCCCGGCGCGTCCTTGTACGACTTGAGCAGGAACGACGTGATCCCGCCGCCCTCGGTGGAGATGCGGGCGGTGAACAGCGGCGTCCTCACCTCGATCTGGCGTTCCGCTGCGGGGACGCCCGCCGAGAGCCCTTCCGGCGCGACGGCGCCGGGCGTCGCCGCGCTTCCGGGCGCCGCGGGGCCCGGCAGGGCCGCTTGCGGGGCGACGGCGGCCTTCCCGGCCCCGGCCTGGGCCGCGACGGCCGCGTTGTCCGTTCCCGCGGGGGTCACCACGGGCTTCGGCGGGGGAGCGGGCATGAAGTACTGGTATAGGAACAGGACGGCGATCGAGAGAACGATCGCCAGCATCATCCGTTTTTCTTGTCCCATCGGTCCCTCTTTCCGAAAATGTGGATCTTCTTCGGCTCGTCCACGCCGCCTGGGTGGAACGGGTGGCATCTCAGGATGCGCCATACGCCGTCCAGCGCGCCGACGACCGCCCCGTTGAGGCGCACCGACCCGATCATGTATTCCGAGCAGCTCGGGTGGAACCTGCAGCAGTTGCCGATGTGCGGAGATATCGCGAGCTGGTAGAACCTCAACGCGCCGATAAGCAGTTCCCGAGGCCGCATGACCCTTCAGCCCTCACCGGACCCCTGCCCCCACCGTTTCCGCAGCGCCGTGAGCAATTCGCCGCTCACGGTCTCCAGCGCCGCGTCCCCGGGCGTTTTCCGGACCACGATGGCCGTGCGGGTCCCCTGGGGGAACAGCCCCTTGTTCAGCCGGTAGAATTCCCTCAGGAGGCGCTTCATCCGGTTCCGATCGACCGACCCGCCCGCGCGCTTCCCCGCGGAGACGCCGACCTGCCGGCGCTGCCCGCCGAGCGCGTCCCGGTACACCGTGTAATGCTCGGTGGTTGCACGCTGCCCCTTCCGCACCACTTCCCGGAATTCCCGGTCGGTGCGAAGCCGTTCCTCCGCGGGAAAACCGTGCGGCAGCGACCGGCGGGTCCCGGTCACTTCTTGCCGGCGATCGCCACGCTCAGGCGTTTGCGCCCCTTGGCGCGGCGACGTGCGAGGACCTTGCGTCCCGCCGCGGACGACATGCGCTCGCGGAAACCGTGGGTCCGTTTACGCCGCAGGTTGTGCGGCTGGTATGTACGCTTCATGACCTGTTTCGCTCCTTCCGTAAACGCAACTCTCTTAACCGTTGAGAAATGTGTAATATATGGCTTTAGGGATTGTCGTGTCAACCGGTATCGCCGGCAACGTCGCCCCGGGGGGGGAAGATCCATGCCCGATCGGAACACCTTGAGGTACAACCTGAGGCGGTTCCTCCGTTTCTCGCTCCTGTCGGCGGAGGACGCCCGTCCCGCCCCTTCCGAGACGATCGAGAGCGAGGTCATGTTCGAGCTGACGAAGGAGAACCCCACCAATTGCCTCTTCGGCCGGTACGACGAGCGGAAGGTCCGCGCCATCGCCGAAAAGGCCGGGCTGATCCGCGGGCTGGCCCGGCTGGGGTACCCCGACCCGATCTTGACCCTTTCCTGCGCCGACCCGTCCGAGCAGCGGATCTGCTTCTACGCCGGAGAGCAGGTCCGGGAGCGGCTCCTCCTGGAGGCGCGCCTGCAGCTGACGAATTTCCGCCCGAAGCGTGCGATCGGCCCGTTCACCGAAAACACCTCTTTCCGGATGCTCGTCATGCTCTGGCTGGTCCTCTCCGATCCCGACAAGGACTTCCCCGTCGACCGGCCGCGCCTTCCCGGGCAGCAGCGCCCGGGGCTGGGGCTGCTCGACGAGACGTTCCATCTCCTGCGGACCTTCGCCCGCGACCTCTCGGTCGACGGCATGCTCGACGTGCCGGAGCACTATCACACCGCGCTGTTTTATTCCCGCTCCTTCCGCTACCTCGACCCGGATGTGGAGGGGAGGTTCCAGGCGATCGCCCGCGACCTCGCCGGCGTGCCGCTGGCGCTGGCCTCGGATGCGATCCGCAAGGGGTGCCTCGTCGACCGCGCGACCTTGGCGCCACTGGCCTGGCAGGCTTCGGAACAGGTGATGACCGAGCGCGGGCCGCTGCACCGGTTCCTCCATTCCCAGGCCTACCGCGACGCGAGGGACAAGGCCCAATCAGCTCTCCGCGTGATTGTCAACTGGGATCTTTACCGCACGAAACTCGCCCTCGGCGAGGGGTGAGAAAAATCTCCTTGATTCTTTTTTCTCGTGTGGTAATTTCGTTCCTTCCTTGACGCCCCCATGGCTGGCCGGGAGGTGGAAACCGAACGGAACCGGAATCTGCAGTACCGCAGGGGAAAACCGGCCAGAAAAATAGCTCAACTAATCAAAATAAAAGTGTTTTTCAATTTATCCACAGGTGTGGACAACCATGTTGGCAACTTGCGTCCTCGACACGTGCTTAACCGTCCATAAATGAACGTTTTTCGGACTCGCATATCCGCGAAGCGCCGCCCTGCGCGGCTTTCGAAACCATGACCTCCAAGGGGTGGGAAAGGGTCCTCGAGCACCTGAAAAGCTCGGTGTCCGAGCAGGTGTTCCAGACCTGGATCCGGCCGCTGCGGTTCGTCGCGCGCGAGGGGTCGGTCCTGTTCATCGCCACCCCCCACAAGTTCTTCAAGCAGTGGATCGAGGACAACCACATCGACCAGATCGAGGAGGCCGCCCGCAAGGAGCTCGGCGAGGAGGTTTCCATCGACATCACGGTGGGAGGGGAGGAGGAGCCGCTTCCGCCGCAGGTCACCCCGCCGCAGTTCCTCGAGCCGTCCGCCGAGGCGCCGGTCCGCGCCCGCGGGACCTACGCCGCTCTCAACAGCCGGTACACCTTCGACCGGTTCGTCATCGGCACGGGGAACCAGTTCGCCCACGCCGCCTCCGTCGCGGTCTCGAACACGCCGGGCAACAGCTACAACCCGCTCTTCATCTACGCCGAACCTGGCCTGGGCAAAACGCACCTCATGCAGGCCATCGGCAATTACGTGCTCACGCACGGCCGCTCCGCCAAGGTGTGCTACGTCACCTCCGAAGCTTTTATCAACGAGTATATCGACTCACTGCAGAGCAACAAGTCGCTCGTGTTCCGCCGCAAATACCGCAACATGGACCTGCTGCTGATCGACGACATCC
>DCUH01000035.1 GCA_002327765.1 bacterium UBA2219
GCGGCGAGCGGCTGGCTGGCTGCGACGACGCCGTTGCGCGCCAGGACCTCCGAGCGGGTCTGGTCGGCCCAGCCGGCGGGCCGCGTCCCCCGGACCGCGGCGATGCCGGCGGCCGGGTTCGGGTTGCCTGGAGTCGGTTTCCCGAAAGCGTTCGGGGAGGCGTCGGCCGCGAACGACGGGGCGGGGCGGAACCCCGCCGCGAGGACCAGGACGCCGAAGGCGGCGAGCCCGAGAAGGCATTTATTACCGCAGATCATGTCGCCTCCGGAAGGAGGGGATGGGAAGGGAAAAGGGGCCACGTGGAACCGTGACCCCTGGTTGTTCGATGGTGGGCGCTACTGGACTTGAACNNCCGTGTGAAGGTGGCACTCTACCGCTGAGTTAAGCGCCCCGGAATTTTCCTATTCTACCTTTACCCGGGATTCAATCAACGGTTTTTTTCTCCGTAGGAGACCCGGTAGATCATCCCGGCCCGGTCGTCGGAGACGAGCAGGGACCCGTCCGTGAACGGCTGCACGTCCACGGGGCGGCCCCACGCCTTGTACAGGTCGCGGCCCCAGACCCGGTCCCACGGGCGCCCCTTGCGCAGCCATCCCTCGGCGAACACCTCATAGCCCGCGGCGCGGTCCCCTTCCATGCGGACGAAGGTGACCCGGTACCCGATCGGCTCCGTGCGGTTCCACGAGCCGTGCTCCGCGATGAAGATCCCCCCGCGGTAGCCGGGAGGGAACATCGTCCCCGTGTAGAACCGCATGCCGAGGGCCGCTGCGTGCGCGGGGATCTCCCATTCGGGCGTCGTGAAGCCGGGCGGCTTCCCCCTGCCGCCGAACTCCGGGTCGGGGATGCCTTTCCCGTGGACGTAGGGGAAGCCGAAATGAAGCCCTTTCCCCCGCGCCCGGTTCAGCTCGTCCGGGGGGATGTCGTCCCCCATCATGTCGCGTCCGTTGTCGGTGAACCAGAGCTCGCCGGTGTCCGGGTGCCAGTCGAAGCCGACGGTGTTCCGCACGCCCGACGCGTACACCTCGAGCCCTTTTCCGTCGGGGCGCATCCGGAGGATCGCGGCGTAGCGGGGATCGGCGCGCTCGCAGACGTTGCAGGGGGCGCCCACCGGCACGTAGAGCATCCCGTCGGGGCCGAAGGCGATGAACTTCCACCCGTGATGCGTGTCCTTCGGGAAGGCCTCGTTGACGACGACCGGCTCGGGAGGGGAGGAAAGCCGGGACTCGATCCCGTCGAACCGCAAGACCCGGCCGATCTCGGCGACGTATAGCGCCCCGCCGCGGAACGCGACGCCGTTGGGCTGGGTAAGGTCGCGGGCGACGGTGGCGACCTCGTGCAGCCCCTCCGCCGTCTTCCCCGGGAGGACGGCGTACACGCTCCCTTTCCGCGTGCCGACGAAGAGGGTGCCGCGTTCCCCCAGCGTCATCGACCGGGCGCCGGGCACCTCCGCGTACGCGGCGATGCGGAACCCGCGCGGGAGACGGATGCCGTCGAGCGGCAGGTCCGGCCCGCTTTCCGCCGTCCCCGAGGCGAAAAGGAGGAGCGCCAAGGCTGCCGCGGCGAAGCGGGACGCCGGAAATGCCTTTCTCACGCCTCCTCCCTCGACGCCGCCGGTTCCCCGCCGGGGAGGGAATGCCTGCATCCGCAATACCGCTGGCGATAGATCCCGAGCTCCCGTGTGATCCGCACGCTCTGCAGATAGCCGTCCTTTTTCTTGAGGTCGGCCGCGACGAACCGGACGCCGGTTTCCTTTTCCACTTCCGCCCCCACGCGGTTGACCATCGCCGCGTCCTTCTTCGGGCTCACGGTCAGGACCGTGCCGAAGGCCGGCATGCCGAGCTCGGCCGCCTTCCTCGCGGTCTCGCGCAGCCGGAACCGGACGCACGCCTCGCAGCGCCGGCCGCGCTCGGGCTCCCTCTCGAGCCCCCGGACTTCTTCTTCCCATCCGGCCTCGCCGCCCTCCCCGAGGATCAGCGGGAAGGGCGCTTTTTCCCGGAGGTCGAGGGTGGCCTGCACCCGTTTCCGGTGCTCCCCCGCCGGGTGTATGTTAGGGTTATAGAAGAAGCCGGTGACGTCGAACAGCTCCCTCAGGGCCCGCACGCCGTAGGACGCGTCCGGGGCGCAGCAGATGTGGAGGAGGACTTTCTCCCCGCGGGGGATGTCGGACGCAAGCTTCAAGGGCCGGAACCCGAACCTCGTTGTTGGTAATCTTATTTTAACAGCAGGAACGGGCTTTTAACCGTGAAGAAAAGAAGGGACGCTTCAAGTTGACGCCGTCGCTCCTGTTCGTCGCCACGTTCCTGACCACGCTCGTGGCGGGCTCCTTCCTGGCGGGAGGCAACCCGCTCGCGCGGCCTTCCGACCTGCTCCTCGGCCTGATGTTCAACCTTCCGCTCCTCGCGATCCTCGGGATCCACGAGATGGGGCACTACACAGCCGCCCGGCGGCACCGGGTGGTGACGACCCCGCCGTTCTTCATCCCGTTCCTGCCGATCCCGCCGCTCCCGGGGACCATGGGCGCGGTGATCAAGCTGAAGTCGCCCTTTCCCGACCGCAACGCGCTCATGGACATCGGGTTCGCCGGGCCGCTGGCCGGCGCCGTCGTCGCCATACCCGTCCTGGTGGCGGGGCTCGCCCTTTCGGAAATCCGTCGCACGACCGGCGTTCTCGGGTCGGAGCTGGGGGAGTCGCTCCTGTTCAAGCTCTTGTCGCGGATCGTCCTCGGGGAGATTCCGCAGGGGCACGACGTCTTCCTTCACCCCATGGGATACGCGGGGTGGCTGGGGCTGTACATCACGATGCTGAACCTGATCCCGGCCGGACAGCTCGACGGCGGGCACATCGCCTACGCTCTGTTCGGGGACCGGTACGGATCCGTCGCCCGCCTCGTTCCGTTCGGGCTTCTGCTGATGGGGCTCATGGGGAACGGGTGGTTCGTCTGGGCCGCGCTCCTGTTCTTCATCGGCACCGGGCACCCCCGGCCGGTGAGCGAGGAGGTGCCGCTTTCTCCCGCGCGCCGGGTGGCCGGCGCGGTCGCCGCGCTGCTGTTCGTCCTCTGTTTCGTCCCGGACCCGTTCCCCATGGGGAGATAGGGCGATCCGCGACCTCCTCGCGCTCCGACCGCACCTGGCCCGCCATCGGCGGGCGTACGCGCTGTGCCTGGCCGGGCTCGCGCTCTCCTCGGTCTTCGGCCTGTTCGTCCCCTGGATGATCCGCGACGCCGTCGACGCCGTCTCCGCCGCGGGCGCGGGCGGCGGGGCCGGGAGGGCGGCGGAACGGCTGCGCCGCGCCGTGGCCCTGATGGCTCTGCTGGCGGTACTGCACGCCTTCTTCCGCTACCTTTCCCGGCGGTCGCTGTTCGTCGCGGCCCGCGAGGTGGAGAAGGAGCTCCGGCGCCGCCTGTTCTCCCACGTGATCCGGCTGCCGCTGCCGTTTTTCCAGGGGACCCCGACCGGGGACGTGATGTCCCGCCTGGCGAACGACCTCTCCGCCGTCTGGCTGCTGCTCGGCCCCGGCGTGCTCATGCTGACGGGGACGTGCATCACCTGGCTCATCGCGATCGTCTTCATGCTCGAGATCAGCCCGGCCCTGACCGGGTTGTCGCTCCTGGTGGCGCCGCTGGTGGTGGTCGTTTCGAGGGAATACGGCCGCGCCTTCCACCGGCAGCACCGGGGGATCCAGGAGTCGCTCGCGGCCATGAACGGGACGCTGCAGGAGAACGTGACGGGGATACGCCTCGTGAAGGCGTTCACTCTCGAGGAGCGCGAGGAGGGACGGTTCGGCGCGGACTGCCGGGAGTACTACCGCCGCAGCGTCGCGGTGGCCCGGACCTCCGCGAAGTTCCACGGGGCGATCGGGTTCCTCGCGGGGGCGGGGATCGCCCTCGTCCTGTACTTCGGGGGGCGGTCGGTGATCCGGGGAGAACTGACCTTGGGGGGATTCGTCGCCTTCAACGCCTACCTCGCCATGCTGGCGTTTCCCACGATGGCGATGGGTTGGGTGATCAACCTGTTCCAGCGGGGGAACGCGGCGATGGGGAGGATCAACGAGTACCTCCGCCTCCCTGCGGAGCTCCCCGAAGACGCCCCGGGGCCGCCCGGGGGGACGCCGTCGCCTCCCCCCGGCGCGGTTTCGCCGCCGACATGCCCGATACTGGAAGTGAAGGGACTGGTATTTTCGCACGAAGGGGGGGAGAAGGTGCTGCGGGGCGTCTCCTTCGCGCTTGGGAAAGGGGAGGTGACGGGGCTGGTCGGGCCTACGGGTTGCGGGAAGAGCACGCTCCTCTCCCTGCTGGCGGGCCTCTATGCGGCGCCCCCCGGTACGATCTTCTGGGAAGGAAGGGACGCGGTGGAGATCCCACTTACGGAGCGCCGCGGGCGGGTCGCTCTGGTCTCCCAGGACCCGTTCCTCTTCTCCGACACGCTCCTCGAGAACATCTGCTTCGGAAAGGAATCGCCGAATCCCGCCGCCGCGAGCGAGGCTGCACGCGCCGCGCGGCTGCTCGACGAGATCGAGGAGATGCCGCGGGGCATCGAGACGGTCGTCGGCGAGCGGGGGATCTCCCTGTCGGGCGGCCAGAAGCAGCGGGCCACCATCGCGCGGGCGCTTTACGGGGAGAGGCCGGTCCTGCTGCTGGACGACGCGCTTTCCGCGGTCGACTCGGAAACGGAGCGCGAGATCTTCGAGGGGATCCTGAAGGCGAGCGGGGAGGCTACGGTGCTCTTCAGCACGCACCGGATGGCGTCGCTGTCCCGGTGCGACCGGATCCTCGTGCTCGACGAGGGGCGCATCGTCGAGGAAGGCACGCACGACGGGCTGCTCTCGCTGCGCGGCAGATACTTCGACCTGTATTCCCGCCAGATGCTCGCGCGCGAGCTGGAGGAGGCGACGTGACCCCTCCGTCGGACGGGTTCTTCCTGGACGACCGGGCGGAAACGCAAGGAGTGGACTGGCGCCTCCTTCGACGGCTGCTCCGGTACGTCGCCCCGCATCGGGGGCTCCTGGCCGGCGCGCTGGCGGCGCTGGTTCTGGGGACCGCCTGCCAGCTCGCGGGGCCCTACCTCATCAAGATCGTCATTGACCGCCACGTGACGCCACGCGTCCTTCCCGGCATGGCGGGCTGGGTCCTCCTCTACCTCGCGGCCCTCGCCGGCGCGATGGGGTTCCTTTTCCTTCAGATGTACGCCGTGTCCGCCCTGGGGCAGCGGGTGATCCTCGCGATCCGCGCGGAGATGTTCTCCCGCGTGCAGCGGCTTCCGGTGGCCTGGTTCGACCGGACGCCGACCGGGCGCCTGATGACCCGGCTGACGTCGGACGTCGAGGCCCTCCAGGAGCTCATCTCCTCCGGGCTGGTGTCGACGATCGGGGACGTCGCGGTCCTCGCGGGGACGGCGGCGATCCTCCTCTGGATGGACGCCCGCCTCGCCCTGGTCGTATTCTCCGTCCTGCCGCTCCTTGCGGTTTTCGTCGAGCTACTCAAAAAACGGATCCGCGCGGCAAACCGGGAAGCGCGCCGCAAGATGGCGCGGCTGAACGCCTTCCTGCAGGAGCACGTGACCGGCGTCGCCGTGGTGAAGGCGTTCGGGCAGGAAGGGAAGTCGGACCGGCGCTTCGACGCGCTGAACGCGGACTACCTGGCGGAGAACGTGCGGCTCACGAACTATTTTTCGCTGTATTTCCCGGGCGTGGAGATGCTCGCCTCCTTCGCCGTCGCCCTCCTCCTGTGGCATGGCGGCGGGGGGCTGATCTCCGGGGCGATCACCTTCGGGACGCTGGTGGCCTTCCTGGAATACGCCCAGAAGTTCTATAACCCGATCAAGGACATGAGCGACAAGTACAACATCCTCCAGTCCGCGCTGGCATCCTCGGAAAGGATCTTCCAGTTGCTGGATACGGACGTTTCCCCCGAGTACGGGGAGCCGGCGCCCCGGGGGCGCGCGGAAAAGGCGCGACCGGCGGGGAGGGCGGAAAGCTCTGTTCCCGCCATCGAGTTCCGCGACGTCTGGTTCTCCTACCCTCGGGTCGACGGCGGGGTGTCCGGCGCCGGGGCGGAAAGGCCGCCGGCCCTCCGGGGAGTGTCCTTCGCCCTGGAGGAAGGGCGGGCGGGCGCGATCGTGGGGGCGACGGGATCGGGGAAGACCACGGTGCTCTCCCTGCTGTGCCGGTTCTACGAGGCGGAGCGGGGGCATATCTTCCTGTTCGGCAGGGACATCAGGGACATCCCCCGGGGCGAGCTGCGCGGCATGATCTCCCTCGTCCTGCAGGAGCCGTTCCTCTTCTCCGGCTCGATTCTGGAGAACGTCGCCTCGGGGGGGGCCAACGTCGACGCCGCCCTTTCGGCGGCCGGGGTGGACCGGTTCGCTTCCGGGCTGGATGCCGGCCTCTCGACCGATGTGGGAGAGCGGGGCGGGCGGCTTTCCATGGGGCAGCGCCAGATGGTTTCCATCGCGCGGGCGCTGGCGCGGAACCCGAAGGTCCTCCTGCTGGACGAGGCGACCTCCAGCGTCGACCCCGAGACGGAGCATGGGATCCGGGAGGCGCTCCCGCGGGTTCTCGCGGGGCGCACCTCCCTCGTCGTGGCGCACCGGCTGTCGACGGTCCTGTCCGCGGACCGGATCATCGTCATGCACAAGGGGAAAGTGCGCGAGTGGGGGACCCACGAGGAGCTGTTGGCCGCCGGCGGCATCTACCGGAGGCTGCATACCCTCCAGTTCGATTATTGATCTGTTTGTTCCCGCCGAGATTCTGTTATATTTAAAGTTTCCATCCATTTCGCCCCGGAGGTTCCTGCGTGACGCAAGGCACGGTGGTAGAGACGAATCTTGCCGGTTTGAAGCCGATAGGTCGCGGAAAAGTAAGGGATATCTACGAAGTGGACGGGAAGCTGCTCCTGGTGGCGTCCGACCGGCTTTCCGCCTTCGACGTGGTGCTCCCGGACGGGATTCCCGGGAAGGGCAAGGTGCTGACCCAGCTCTCCGCGTTCTGGTTCCGCATGCTCGAGGACATCGTTCCCAACCACATGATCTCGATCGACGTGGACGCGTTCCCGCAGGCGGCGCGGAAGCACGCGGAGACGCTGCGCGGCCGTTCCATGCTGTGCCGGAAGGCGCAGGCATTCCCGGTCGAGTGCGTCGTCCGGGGGTACCTGTCCGGCTCCGGGTGGGCGGAATACCGCCAGAGCGGCGAGGTCTGCGGGATCCCGCTGCCGAAGGGGCTGAAAGAATCGGACCGGCTGCCGGAGCCCGTGTTCACCCCCGCGACCAAGGAGGAGAAGGGGAAGCACGACGAGAACATCTCCTTCGAGCGGATGGCGGGGATCGTGGGGCGCGAGACGGCCGGGAAGGTCCGAGACATCGCCGTCGGGCTCTACAGCAAGGCCGCGGCGTACGCGCTCTCGAGGGGGATCATCATCGCCGACACGAAGTTCGAGCTCGGGACGGTCGACGGGGAGCTGATCCTGATCGACGAGGCGCTCACCCCCGATTCCTCCAGGTTCTGGCCCGCCGACGACTACCGCCCCGGCGGCCCGCAGAAGAGCTTCGACAAGCAGTTCGTCCGCGACTACCTCGAGACGACGNNTCCGCGACTACCTTCTGACCCTGCCATGGAACAAGACGGCCCCGGGCCCGCGCCTGCCCGCGGACGTCGTGGAGAAGACGTCGCTCAAGTACCGCGAGGCGCTTACGATCCTCACGGGCAAGGACATCGAATAAGACGGGGGACCCATGGGCTGCTTCAAAAAGATATTCATCGCGAACCGCGGGGAGATCGCCT
>DCUH01000092.1 GCA_002327765.1 bacterium UBA2219
CCGCCTGCTTCGGCGCGTCGTCCGCCGCAACGGGGGCATCGTCCGCGGCCGGCGCCTGCGGCGCCGTCGCCGCGGCCGGCGCGGGGGCCGGCCGGTCGGCCTGGCGCATCGACAGGACCGCGAGCACGACACCGAGCAGGAGGACCACCCCTGCCGCGAAGATATACGTGGTCTTCCTGCTTCCGCGCTCCCTCTCCCGCTCCAGCCACTCGGGGCGCGGCGCCGGCGCCGGCTCCTCTTCATCCGCGGCCTTCCCCTGGGTGCCCTCGTACTCCGCGAGGACGGGCACGGGGTCCACGGAAAGGTACTTGGCGTACGAGCGGATGAACCCGGCGGAGAAAACCTTTTCGGGCCACCCGTCGTAGTTGCCTTCCTCGATGCCCCGCAGGTAGCGCTGCCCGATGTGGAGCGCCAGCCCCACGTCCTCGATGGTCTTCCCCATCGCCTCCCGACGGGTCTTCCAGGACTCGCCCGCGTTTCCGCTCATTTCATTGCCGCTCCGGGCCGAGGACCCTGAGGTAGCCGACCGCCTGCTTCCTCACCTCCGGATCGTCGGATATCGATAAAACGGTTCTGAACGCCTTCGCCGCCTCCGATGTCCGCTTTGACGCCGCATACGTGCGCCCCAGCTCCATCCAGCCGTCCACGTAGTCGGGCACCGCCTTCACGCACCGGAGAAGGACGGTCTCGGCCTCCTCCGCGCGCCCTTCCTTCGCCAGCAGGGAGGAAAGCCCGATGTACGCGGGAGCGTACCGCTCGTTCAGCCGGAGCGCCCTCCGGTACTGCTCCTCCGCCTTCGCCGCGTTCCCCTTCTGCCGGTACGCCTCGGCCATGTTGTAGACCGCCCATTCGGGGGTCTGGTACCGGACGTCCGCCGCCGCCTTCTCGAATTCACGGATCGCCTCGTCCCACGCCTGCCGGTCCGCGAGAACGATCCCCAGGTTGTTATGCGCGTCGGCGAAATCCTCCCTCTTGCCGATCGCCTTGCGCAGGTTTTCCTCCGCCTTTTCCCCCTCGCCCCTCGCCCGGTAGACGAGCCCGATCAGCATGTCGACTTCCGCGTTGGACGGGTCCAGGTCCGAGGCCCGCATCAGCTCCTTCATCGCCATCGGGAGGTTGTTCTGCCGAAGGTAGGTGACTCCCATGTGCATCCGGGCGTCCGCCTCCTTCCTCTGGGCCTCCGTCGGGGCGGCGCAGCCGGAAAAGAGCCAGACCGCCGCGACGAGCGGCAGGAAGGGCAGGAAGAACCGCCGCGCGGTCACAGGTATTTCCCCAGAAGGAGCGACAGCCGTTTCCGCGCCGGGGCGGGGATGGCCTTCCGCTCCGTGAGAACCGCCTGCTTCATCGCCTCCCCGCACCCGCATTTCCCCGGGAGCGGCAGGAGCTTCGCGGTTTCCCGCACGATCTTCCTCGAATTCTCGACGTTCCTCGAAAGGACCGCGAGAATCGCGTCGACGGAAACGTTCCCCTCGGTTTCGTGCCAGCAGTCGTAGTCGGTGGCCAGGGCCAGCGTCGCGTAGCACAGCTCGGCCTCGCGCGCCAGCTTGGCCTCGGGCATGTTGGTCATCCCGATGACGTCGACGCCCCATTTCCGGTAGATGTTCGACTCGGCGCGCGTGGAGAAGGCCGGCCCCTCGATGCAGAGGTAGGTGCCGCGCCGGTGGACCCGCCGGACGACCTTGCGCGCCGCGCGGGCGGCGACCGCGGACAGGGCGGGGCAGACCGGGTCGGCGAAGGCGATGTGGGCGGCCAGCCCGTCGGAGAAAAACGTGCTTTCCCGCGACCGGGTGTTGTCGTAAAACTGGTCCACCACGACGACGTCGCCGGGGCGTATCGCTTCCTTCATGCTCCCGACGGCGGAGATGGAAAGGAGGGCGTCGACCCCGATCTTCTTCATCGCGTAGATGTTCGCACGGTAGTTGATCCGCGAGGGAGAGATCCGGTGCCCCCTCCCGTGGCGCGGCAGGAACGCGACGGTCCTTCCCTCGAGCTCGCCCACGACCAGGGCGTCGGACGGGTCCCCGAAAGGCGTCCGGACGACCACTTGCCGGACGTTCTTCAAGTCCTCCATTCCGTAAAGACCGGAACCGCCTATGACGCCGAGAATTCCAGACATAGTAAGACTATAGGTAGATCGTGGGCCCCGCTCAACCCCTTTTTTTCTGAATCTTCGATTTTTCCCCTATCTCTGCGCGCAGTTGCCCGCACGCGGCCCGGATATCCGCGCCCCTGCGTTCGCGGGTGATCGTCTGGATGCCGGCGGCCTGCAGTATGTCGCGGAACCGGTCGACCGTTTCCTGGCCGGGGGGCACGTACGGGGAACCTTCGTGCGGGTTGTAGGGAATGAGGTTCACCTTGATCCGGGCGCCCTTGAGCAGGCGGGCGAGCGCGGCCGCGTCCCCGGGGGCGTCGTTCACTCCGGAAAGCAGCACGTACTCGGCGGTCACCTTGCGACCGCTCTGGAGCGGGATGCGCCGCATCGCGGCCGCCAGCTCCTTCAAGGGATATTTCCGGTTGACCGGCATCAGGAGGGAGCGCCGGGCGTCGTCGGAGGCGTTGAGGGAGACGGCGAAGCTCACGGGGTATTTCGACGCGAGCGACAGCATCTCCGGCACGATCCCCGCGGTGGACACGGTGACCCGCTTGCCGGAAAGGCCGAAGCCGTACTGGGAGAGGAGGATGTCGATCGCGCGCGAGACCTCCGCGACGTTGCGCAGCGGCTCCCCCATCCCCATGAACACGACGTTCGTCAGGCGCTCCCCCCGCTCCGCCAGCCGCCTCGCGAAGAAGCACACCTGGTGCACGATCTCCGCGGAGGACAGGTCCCGGCGCAGTCCCATCGCGCCGGTCGCACAGAAGCCGCACCCCAAAGCGCACCCCGCCTGGGAGGAGATGCAGAGCGTGCGCCGCTCCTCGTCCGGGATGAGGACGCTTTCGATTCCCTCCCCGTCATCTAGGCGGAACAGCGCCTTCTCCGTGCCGTCCCGCGAAACGTCGATCCGCTCGGCGGGAGGCGCCGAGATGCGGCAGGACGCCGCCAGCAGCGCGCGGAAATCCTTCGACAGGTCGGTCATCCCCGCGAAATCGTCGACGAGCTTCCCGTAGATCCACCGGGAAAGCTGCCGCGCCCGGTACCGTTCCTTTCCCCAGCGGGAAAGGAACGACTCCAGCTCCGCGAGGGGCATCCCCTTCAGATCGGTCCGGGGATCGACGGAACGGGCCCCGCCTTCATCCATCGGTTTAGTTGACGATTTCCAACTCGCCGAAGAAGTAGCGGATTTCCATTGCGGCCGTTTCCGGCGCGTCGGACCCGTGGACGATGTTCTGCTCCACACCGTCCGCCATGGACGCGCGGATCGTCCCCGGGGCCGCCTTTTTCGGGTCCGTCGCTCCCATCAGCTCGCGGTTCCGCGCGATGACGTTCTCGCCCTCCAGGACCATGACGACGATCGGGCCGGAGGACATGAAATCGGTGAGGGAGCCGAAGAAGGGGCGCTCCCGGTGGACCGCGTAGAACCCTTCCGCTTCCCGCTTCGTGAGACGGATCATCTTCATCGCCGCGATGCGGATACCCGCCGCCTCGAAGCGCCTCACCACCTCCCCGATGACGCCCTTGCGGACGCCGTCGGGCTTCACGATGGAGAGGGTGCGCTGTAATCCTGACTGCTGCATCAGACCGTTCTCCTTTCGACGAGCTCGTATCCGGCCGAAAGAGCTTTCCGGTTCAGCTCCTCGGTCCCCTTCGGGACGCGGGAGAGGACCGCCTTCTCGACCGCCTCGCGGCTCACCCTCCCGGTGATCGCCGCGATTGCGCCGATCGCCACGATGTTGGCGACGAAAGCCTTGCCGACCGCCTCGGAGGCGGTGCGGATGATCGGGAGGCGGATGACGTTGTAATCCCCCGCCGGGACGTCGTGGACGAAGTCCTCGTCCACCAGCAGGGTCCCGCCCTCCTTGACGTCCTTGCAGTATTTCGCGCACGCCTCCTGGGTCAGCGCGAGCATCAGGTCGATCGACGTCGCCTTCGGGAAATCGATCGCGCCGTCCGAGAGGATGACTTCCGACTTGGACGCCCCGCCGCGCGCCTCCGGCCCGTACGACTGGCTTTGGACCGCGTTGATCCCGTCGTAGATGGCCGCCGCCTCGGCGAAGATGACCCCGGCCAGGATCAGCCCCTGCCCCCCGGATCCCGAGAACCGGATCTCGTATCGCCCGCTCATGATTTGAGCCGCTCCACCATCCCGTAATAGGCCTCGCAGAACTCCGGCTTGCCGTCCACGCGGTGCAGCACGCCCATGGGGAACTTCCCCGCCGCCTCGTCGGGCGAGAGTTTCGCGTACGCGGCCGCCGGGACGAAGGCGTCCTTCATCCAGAGGAGCATGTCCGTGGGGCTCTTGAACTTGTTGCGCCGGCCGTACGTGGTCGGGCAGGCGTTCACGATGTCCACGACGGAGAAGCCCCGGTGCCGCATCGCGTCGACGATGAGCTTGTCGAGCGCCGCCGCGTGGTAGGCGGTGCCGCGGGCGACGAAGGTGGCCCCCGCCCCCGTCGCGAGCGCCGGGATGTCGAAGGCGAAGTCGACGTTGCCGTACGGCATGGTGGAAGCGAACCGGCCGGGCTGCGTGGACGGGGAGTACTGTCCGCCCGTCATCCCGTAGATGAAGTTGTTGAAGACGAGCAGCGTGATGTCGATGTTGCGCCGGCAGGCGTGGATGAAATGGTTGCCGCCGATCGCCGTCGCGTCGCCGTCGCCGCTGACGACCAGGACGTGCTTGTCCGGCTTCGCCATCTTGAGACCCGTGGCGAAGGCCAGCGCGCGGCCGTGGGTCGTGTGGAGGGTGTTGAAGTCGACGTACCCGGGGAGGCGCGAGGCGCAGCCGATCCCGGAGACCAGCGCGATGTCGTCCGGATCCAGCCCCTGGGCGTCGACGGCGCGCAGGAGCGACTTGAAGACGATCCCGTAGCTGCACCCGGGGCACCAGATGTGCGGCAGCTTCCCCGGCCGGATGTACTTGCCATAGTCGAACGCCATCTACAGGGCCTCCCGGATCCGGGCGAGGATCTGCGCCGGGGTGATCGGGTCGCCGTCGACCCGGTGGATCCCCTCGACCGCGCAGCGCCCCTTCGCGCAGCGGTCCACCTCGAGGACGATCTGCCCCAGGGAGAGCTCCGGGACGACGATCCGCCGCACCCGGCCGGAAAGGGCCGCGACCTGCTCCTCGGGGAACGGCCAGACGGTCAGGGGTCGGAACAGCCCGGCACGGATCCCCTCGGACCGGGCCTGGTCCACCGCCGTCTTGGCGGATCTCCCGCAGATGCCGTAGGCGAACACCGCGACCTCGGCGTCCTCGAGCCGGTGCTCCGCGAACCGCACGATGTCGCCCCGGTTCCCCTCCACCTTGCGGAGGAGCCGGAGCTCGTCCGTGTGGATCCGGGGAGACGCGTTCACGGGGAAGCCGTCCGGGCCGTGGTTCAGCCCCGTGACGTGGTACCTGTACCCCTCGAAGAAATTCGCCATCGGCGGGACGTCGCCCCGGCTGTCGTCGTAGGGCAGGTACTCGGACGGCGGGCAGGTCGGGCGCGGCCGCCCGACCAGCGGGATCGCGCCGGGTTCCGGGATCTCTATCCGCTCCCGCATGTGCCCCACGACCTCGTCGAACGCCACGATCACCGGCGTGCGGTACTTCTCCGACAGGTTGAACGCCCGGACCGTCTCGGAGAAGATCTCCTCCACGTAGGCGGGCGTGAGGCAGATGGAGGGGTGGTCGCCGTGCGTCCCCCACCGGCACTGCATGATGTCGCTCTGGCCGGGCCCCGTGGGGACCCCCGTGGACGGCCCGCCCCGCATCACGTCGACGACGACGCAGGGAATCTCGGTCAGCATGGCGAACCCCAGGTTCTCCTGCTTGAGGGAGAAACCGGGGCCGGACGTGGCGGTGAGCGCCTTGCATCCCGCCAGCGACCCGCCGATCACCGCCGCCATCGCCGCGATCTCGTCCTCCATCTGGAGGAACACCCCGCCGGACCGCGGGAGCTTCCTCGCCAGGTGCTCCGCAACCTCGGTGGAGGGCGTGATCGGGTAGCCCGCGAAGAAATTGCAGCCGGCGTACAGCGCCCCCTCGGCGCACGCCTCGTTCCCCTGAAGGAGCTTTACACGGGTCACGGGGCCTCCTCCTTCCTCTCGACGGAAATGGCGAAGTCGGGGCAGCGCATCTCGCACTGCATGCAGAGGATGCACTTGTCGATGTCGGCCACCTTGGACTTGAACCGCTCCATGCCGAGCGCCCGGACGGGGCACAGCTTCACGCAGATCTCGCACCCCTTGCAGTAGCGCGGGACGACGCGGATCCGCACCTTCGCGTTCTCCCACTCCTCGACCTTCTCCGCCTGCCGCCCCTTCGTCATCCGGCTCCCCGCTCCCCCCGGCCCCGCCTCACCGGCCCAGCCGCCGCGCCATGGTCTTCCCGATGTCGGCGGGCGACTCGGAAACGGTTATCCCCGCCGCGCGGAACGCCTCGATCTTCTCGGCCGCGGTCCCCTTCCCCCCCGAGATGATGGCGCCCGCGTGCCCCATCCGCTTCCCCTTGGGGGCGGTCAGCCCCGCGATGTACCCGACGACCGGCTTGCGCATGTTCTCACGGATCCACGCGGCCGCGTCCTCCTCGGCCGTCCCGCCGATTTCCCCGATCAGGACGACCGCTTCGGTATCCGGGTCGGCCTCGAACGCGGACAGGACGTCGATGAAGCTCGTTCCGTTCAGCGGGTCGCCGCCGATGCCCACGCAGGAGGACTGCCCCAGCCCCAGGGCGGTGAGCTGGTGCACCGCCTCATAGGTGAGGGTCCCCGAGCGGGAGACGACGCCGACCCCGCCGGGCCGGTGGATGCCGCCCGGCATGATGCCGGCCTTGCTCTTCCCGGGGGAGATGACGCCGGGGCAGTTCGGCCCCACCAGGCGGGTCTTCTTCCCTTCCATGAACCGCTTCACCTTCACCATGTCCAGGACGGGGATCCCTTCCGTGATGCAGACGACCAGGGAGAGCCCGGAGTCGAATCCCTCGCAGATCGCGTCGGCCGCGAACGCGGGGGGGACGAAGATGACCGACACGTCGGCCCCGGTGGCGTGGACCGCCTGCGAGACCGAGTCGAAGACGGGGACGCCCTCGACCGCGCCGCCGGCCTTGCCCGGCGTGACCCCGCCCACGACCTTCGTGCCGTAGTCCAGCATCTGGCGCGTGTGGAACGCGCCGGCCGAGCCGGTGATCCCCTGCACGATGACGCGGCTGTCCGCGTCCAGGTAGATGCTCACGGGCGACCTCCCCCGGCGGCGGCGACGGCCTTCCTCGCCCCGTCCTCCATGTCGGACGCGGGGATGATGTTCAGCCCCGACGACGAAAGGATCTCCTTCCCCTTCTCCCGGTTCGTGCCCTCGAGCCGGACGACCAGGGGGACCGGAAGGCCGACCCCCTTCGCGGCGGCCACCACGCCGTCGGCGATGACGTCGCATCGCATGATCCCGCCGAAGATGTTCACGAAGATCGCCTTGACGTTCGGGTCGGACAGGATGAGGCGGAAGGCGTGCGTCACCTGCTCGGTCGACGCGTTGCCGCCGACGTCGAGGAAGTTCGCCGGGCTGCCGCCGCAGAGCTTGATCATGTCCATCGTCGTCATCGCCAGCCCCGCGCCGTTGACC
>DCUH01000059.1:0-4167 GCA_002327765.1 bacterium UBA2219
AGATCGACATCCCCGCGCTCGCGAAGATGTCGAAGTCGGTGCGGACCGTCCGCCCGTTCGTCCAGGAATACACGCTCCGGGACGGCCGGAAGCTCCACGTGCTGGGGGAGGGGCGCCTCATCAACCTCGCGGCCGCCGAGGGGCACCCGGCGATCGTGATGGACATGAGCTTCGCCAACCAGGCGCTGTCGGTGGAGTACATGCTCGCCAACCACGGGGACCTCGCCAACGACGTGCACGACGTCCCGGATGCCATCGACCGGGAGATCGCGCGGCTGAAGCTTCGGGCCTCGGGGGTCCGGATCGACCGGCTGACGCCGGAGCAGAGGAAGTACCTCTCCTCCTGGGAGATGGGGACCTGACGGGGCGCTAGCGCCCCAGCCGGAACAGGGCGGCCCCCGACCCGACGAAGAGAACCCCGGGAAGCCACGCGGCGAGGAGGGGGGGGAGGACCCCCTTCTTCCCGAGGGAGAGCGACGCGGAGAGGACCACCCAGCAGACGAACCCCACCAGCAGCCCCAGACCGATGCTCCGCCATATGCCCCCGGAGCGGGGGCCGCGCAGGGCGAACGGGATCGCCAGCATCGCGATCAGGACGTTCAGGAGGGGGTAGGAGATCTTGGCCTGGAGGTCCGTTTCGTGCCGGCGGGCCTCGTACCCCCTCTTCCGCAGCTCCCGCACGTAATCCGACAGCTCCGCGAACGTCATCTCCTCGGGCGGGGTCTCGCCGTCGAGGAACCCGGCGATCGTTTCCGGGAAGCGGAAGGCCCGGGACCGGAACCGCTCCACCGTCGAAGCGTTCCCGAGGCGCCGCTCCTCGCCGTCCTGCAGCTCCCAGGACCCGTCGGGAAGGATGACCGCCCGCCGGGCCTCGACGCGGCGGACGGGCCGGAAATCCCGGTCGACCTCGAAATAGAGGAAGCCCGACAGCGACTTCGACTGCGTGTCCACGAGGGTGGCCGACAGGATCCCTCCCTCGCCCCGCATCCAGTACCGCTTCCCGGAGAACTGCGCCGCCACGGCGCCCGGCTTCATCCGCGCCTGCTTGATCTCTCGCGCGTGCCGGTTGGCCGCGGGGGACAGGAGTTCGGAACAAAGAAGCGACAATCCCGACACGAGGAGGCAGCCGACCATGACCGGGGCGCAGATGCGCGCCAGGCTGTACCCGCCCGAGTACATGGCCGTGAGCTCGTTGCCCCGCATCCTCGCCGAGACAACGACGAGGACCGCGAGCATCGTCCCCACGGGGGAGATCATTACGAACCAGTTCGGCAGGGTGGAAAGGTAATACCACGCGATCTCGGAGCCGCTCGCGTCGTGCTTGAGCAGCCGGTCAACGTTGTTCACGAAGTCGACCAGCAGGAACAGGAGGACGAAGCCGAGGTTGCAGGCGGCCGCGGCCTTGAGGAATTCCCGGAACATGTAGCGCGAGAGGACGTTCATCGCCCCGCCAGGAGCGCCCGGGCCCGAGCCGGGAGCAGGTCCGTGCGGTGCTCGGAGCGCCAGAGGATCCAGGCGGAGGCGAGGACCGCCAGGACGTTCGGCGCCCAGAGGACGGCGACCATGGCCGGGGGGGAGACCTTCTCCAGCAGCCCCGCCCCCGCGATGAACAGGTAGTAGCCGAGGATCAGCGCGAGCGTGATCCCGAAAGCGGAGGACTTCCCGCGGGCCCGCTGGGCCAGCCCCAGGGGGATCGCAAGCAGGCCGAAGGAAATGCAGGAGAAGGCCAGGGAGAGCCGGCGGTGGAAGTAGTAGCGGTAGCGGGTGCCCTGGCCGGCGCCCCCCGTCCGATCGATGTTCGCCGCGAGCTGGGGGAGGGTCATCCCCTTCGGCACGTTCGCGACGGACACCTCGGCGACCGCGACGGGGACCCGGAACTCCATGCGCCCGAAGGACGCCACCCGGTACAGCCCCTTGCCCGAGGGGTTGCCGTGGATGGAGCCGTCCGCGAGCAGCAGCCCCGCCGGCTCCGCTTCCGCCGCCGGAAGGAAGCTGCCCTCGCGGGAGAACACGAGGAGCGGCTCTTCGCCGGGGGGGCGGAAGGACAGGAAGACGCCCTCCATCCGCCGGCCGTCCGCGGAGACGCGGTCCGGGTAGATGACCACGTCGGGCGCTATCTCGCGGAACACGTGCTCTGAAGTCCCGGCCCCGGCGCGCTCGGAGAGGATCCGGGCGAGGACGTGCTGTGTTTCCCGGTTCCCCCAGGCGATCCCTTTCCAGGCCACGAGGAGCGACGCGGAGAAGACGATCCCGCAGGCGACGAGGACCGGGACGGCGATCGCGCGCATCCCCACGCCCGCGCCGGACAGGGCGGTCGTCTCCGAGTCGGCGGAGAGGCGCCCCAGGGCGAGAAGCACGGCGAGCAGGAGGGACGCCGGCAGGGTGATCTCGAAGAACGGCGGGAAAAGGGCGAGAAGGAGGCGGCCGACCAGGCGCACCGGGACGCCGCGGGCGACCACCATGTCGGCGAGTCGGGAGAAGCGGTGGAGCAGGACCACGAGGGTGAAGCTCCCCAGCCCCAGCAGGAACGGGCCGGCCATCTCCGCCAGGAGATATTTCCGCGACAGTTTCATCGTGTAGTATCATACTTTATTAAGATGAAATATATCGCGGGATCGCGGGGTTTTTCTCCCCCCGGCCAAACCTCCGTCACGATCGGGAACTTCGACGGCGTGCACCTCGCCCACAGGGAGCTCGTCCGCAGGACCGTGGAGCACGCCAGGGACCTCGGCGGGCCCGCCGTCGCCCTGACCTTCTCCCCGCACCCGATCCGTTTCCTCTCCCCCGGGGCCCGCATGTACGAGATCACGACGGTCGGGGAAAAGGCCGCTCTCATGGAGGAGCTCGGGATCGACTTCTTCGTGGTGGAATCGTTCGACGGGGAGATCGGCGGGATGACGCCGGGCGACTTCGCGGGGACGATACTGCACGAGCGGCTCAAGGCGCGCGTCGTCACCGTGGGGTACGACTTCAACTTCGGGAAGGACCGGGCCGGGTCCCCCGAGACGCTTTCGGGCTTCGGGCGGGAGCTGGGGTTCACGGTGGACGTCGTGCCGCCGATGACGCGCGGCGGGGCCATCGTGAGCTCGAGCCGCATCCGCGAGCTGATCCTCGGCGGAAGGGTGCGGGAGGCCGAGGAGCTGCTGTGCCGGCCGTACAAGGTGTCCGGGCCGGTGGTCCGCGGGGCCGGGCGGGGGCGGAAGCTGGGATACCCCACGGCCAACGTGCAGTTCACGCAGGAGCTCGTGCCCTTGCCCGGCATCTACGTCGTCGATGCGGAAGCGGGGGACGCGGTGCACCGCGGCGTGGCGAACATCGGGTTCTCCCCGACCTTCGGCGAGAACTGCCTCGGGCTGGAAGCGCACCTGTTCGGCTTCGAGGGGGACCTGTACGGGAGGGAGATGACGGTCTGGTTCCGCGACCGGATACGCGACGAGCGGAAGTTCCAGAGCGTCGAGGAGCTGGTGCGGCAGATCGGCAAGGACGCGGAGTTCGCCCGGGGGACGAAGATCCCTTTGTGGAAAAGGCCCCGCGCGCCGGAGGCGTCGTGCGGATGAGGGCCCTCGTCCTGCTGCTGGCGGCGCTGCTCGCCGGCTGCGCGGGGAAGGATCAGGGGAACGCCCCGCCGCCGGCCGACGTCTCCTCCGTCCAGCAGGCCTTCGTCGTCGCCGCGGAGCGCGCCGTGCCGGCGGTCGTCAACATCCGGACCGTGACCCGTTTCTCCAAGGGGACGGAGGGGTCGCGGTGGCCCGGTGGGCAGCCGCCCGAGTACCTGATGGACCTGCTCGAGGAGAACGGGGGCTTCCGGGAGAACTCGCTCGGCTCCGGCGTCATCGTCGGAGAGGACGGTCTGATCGTCACGAACGAGCACGTCATCCGCGACGCGGACGAGATCGTCGTCCGCCTGTCAGACCGGAGCGAGTACCGCGCGAAGGTGATCGGCGCGGACGTCCGCACCGACGTCGCCGTGCTGCGCATCCAGCCGCCGAAGAAGCTGCCCGTGGCGACGCTGGGCGATTCCTCCGGCCTGAAGGTCGGGGAGTTCGCGATCGCGGTGGGGAACCCCTTCGGGCTGGAGAGCACCGTCACCCTCGGCGTGGTGAGCGCCACGGGGCGCAGCGCCGAACCGGAGCTCGAGGGAGGCGACGAGTTCATCCAGACCGACGC
>DCUH01000059.1:4174-4370 GCA_002327765.1 bacterium UBA2219
CCGGCCAGGGGATCGGCTTCGCGATCCCCATCAACACGGTCAAGGCGGTGGAGCAGGAGCTCGCCGCCCACGGCTCCGTGCGCCGCGGATGGCTCGGCGTGTCGATCCAGCCGCTCACCCCCGACCTGGCGGAGGCGTTCGGGGCGAAGGGGGAGAAGGGGGTGCTCGTGAACCGCATCATCCCCGGGAGCCCGGC
>DCUH01000088.1 GCA_002327765.1 bacterium UBA2219
CCTGCTGCTGATGATGCACCAGGTCTGATTCCATGAAGACGGTGCAGCGTTCGCCCAGGGGCACCGGTTTTTGGCTCTGCAGGGCCAGGGCGCCGAATTCTTCTTTGATGGCGATGCCCAGCTTTTCGGCCTGCTCCTCCAGGAAGGAGCCGGTGCCGGCGGCGCAGACCTTGTTCATCATGAAATCGACGATGGCGCCGTTTTCCAGGGCGATGAACTTGGAGTCCTGGCCGCCGATCTCAAAGATGGTGTCGACGTTGGGGTTGATGGCCGCGGAGGCCGTGGCCTGGGCGGTGATTTCGTTGCGGACCAGGTCGGCGCCAATGAAGTCTGCCGTGAGATAGCGGCCGGAACCGGTGGTGGCGGCGCCCAGGATGGTGAGGCGGTCGCCGAACTTGGCGCCGATGCACTTTAAGCCCTCGGTTACCGCCTCCAGGGGCCGGCCGGCAGTCATGAGGTATTCCCGGGCCANNTGCTGATGGAGCCGACGTCGATGCCCAGATAACCTTCGGCCCGCTCCTCGGGGCCCAGCTCCACCACCCGATAATGTTCTGCGGTCAAGGGCTCGGGGGGCTGCAGGGGCGGCAGGTGCCGCGCTTCGCCCTGGGCCTGGGCCAGATAATCTGCCAAGGCTTGAATATTCAGGCGGAAATCCTGGGGTGGGTTTTCCCGGGCCACCTGAACGGCGCCGATGGCCCCCAGGGAGCAGAAATGGGGCGGGATGATGAGTTCGTCTTCGGCCAGCGCAAAGACCGTCCGGAAGGCCTGGCGCACCCCCAGGTTGTGGGCCACGCCGCCCTGGAAGACCACCGGCCGCTCCATGACCTTGCCCTTGGCGATATTGCTCTTCAGGTTGCGGACCATGGCCTGGCAGAGACCGGCGATAATCTCGTAATCCGGGGTGGCCCCCTGTTGCAGATGGATCATGTCGGTCTTGGCGAAGACCGAGCAGCGCCCCGCGATCCGCGCCGCGCTGGCCGCCTGGCCCACCATGTCCCCGATGCCCTCGACCTCGATCTTCATGCGGTGGGCCTGCTGGTCGATGAACGACCCGGTTCCCGCCGCGCAGTCGCCGTTGGTGTCGTAGTCCCGGATGGCGACGGCGGCCTCCGGGCCCGCCGTCCCCAGGCGGACGACCTTCGCGTTCTCCCCACCCATCTCGAAGATCGTCCGGACCTCCGGGTGGGCGGCCGTCACGGCCTTCACCAGGCACCGGAAATCGTTCTCGTACCCGCCGCCGACCAGCGGGGCGAGCTGACGCCCGCTCTTCCCGGTGATCGCTATGCCGGTGACGCTCAACTCGCCGAGGGTCGCCATCCAGCTCAGGAACCGCTCGGGCACCTTGCGCATCGGGTCGCCGAGGAGGCGGTCGTACGACAGGAGGTATCCCGTCCCCGCCGCGCCCAGCGGCACCGGTACCGGCGAAAGGAACGTTTGCAGGACCTCGGGGGGCGGCACGGGCTCTCCGGCCTCGAGGAACAGGACGAACTTCATGCTGATCGAGCCGACATCGATGCCGAGGAACATGAGGAGCCCTCCATTTCCGCGGCGAACGTATTCAAGGGATATCTGTTTATATCAATTCAATACCCGTGCCCAAAACGGGGGCCTTTCCAGGACGGCCACTTCCGCATGAACAGCGGATTCTCTCCCCCCGGATACCGCCCCGATCGGATACCCCCATATCCGATCGGATATCGTTCACTGGAACGTGGACTTGCGGCTCCGGCGCGATATAATTGTTTCCATGTTCGGCATCGGCCTACAGGAAATGCTCATCATCCTCGTCGTGGTTCTGATCGTTTTCGGACCGAAGCGGCTTCCGGACCTGGCCAAGAGCCTCGGGAAAGGGATCGCGGAGTTCAAGAAGGCGTCCGACGAGGTCCGGAAAGGGATCGAGGAGGCGGTGCAGGAGGAAGAGGGGAAACCCGCTTCGACGCCGTCGGGCGAGGGGGACCACCCCGTCGAGGCGCGCTCGCTCGAAGCGTATCCCGACGATTCCCCCCCTTCCGACGCGTCTCCCGCGGACGCGTCTCCTGCTGACTCGTCTCCCGCTGACTCGTCTCCCGCCGATGCGCGTTCCGGCGACACGGAACCGCCGGCGCCACCCCGGCAGGATTGAACGACGCCCGATTGGATACCTCCCCGGAGGAGACCCGGCAGCCCGTAACGGAGCACCTCGAGGAGCTCCGCACCCGGCTGATCCGTTCCCTGATCGCATTCGGGGCGGGCACCGCCGCCTGCTACAACTTCGCCGGCGAGATCTACAAGCGGCTGATCCGGCCGGTGACCGACGCGCTGCCGGCGGACTCCGTCCTGGTCTTCACGGAGCTCACCGAGGCGTTCCTCACCTATTTCAAGCTGGCGCTCTGGGGAGGGTTGGTCCTCTCCTCCCCCGTCATCTTCTACCAGGCGTGGCGCTTCGTGAGCCCGGGTCTGTACCGGAAGGAGCAGCGGCTCGTGGCCTTCTTCGCCTTCTGGTCGACGCTCGGGCTGGCGGCGGGGATGTGCTTCGCGTACTTCGTCGCCATACCCGCGTTCATGAACTTCTTCTTCTCCTTCGGGCGCGAGGTCGTCGTGCCCCTTCCTTCGATGAAGGAATCGCTTTCCCTCGTGCTGCGCCTCCTGCTGATCTTCGGCGTCATGTTCGAGCTGCCTCTCGTTCTGTACCTCGCGGGGCGCGGAGGGATCCTGTCCGCGCCGTTCCTCCGGAGATGGCGCAAGGGGGCCGTCCTGGGCGCCCTCCTGCTCTCCGCCGTCCTTACGCCGCCCGACGCGGTGTCGCAGATCCTGGTGTCCTTTCCCCTATACGCCCTCTACGAGGCGGGGATCCTCCTCTGCGCCCTGGGGGAACGGCGCGGAAACGCCGCGAAGCGCCTTCCGCCGTCTTGAGTCCGGCGGGGAAATTCCATATAGTCGGTGTCAGGCTCCGCAAGGGGCGGAGGGGCTGCTTGCCGCGCAGGGGGGTTCTACGGCCGCGGTACACCGCGGAACAGATCCGGAGGAAAGTGGCGGCCATCGCCCGCCGCGTCGACCGCGCGTACGCGGGGTCCGAGGTGCTTCTCGTCGGCGTCCTGAAAGGGTCCCTGTTCTTCCTCGCCGACCTGGCGCGCGAGCTCACCGTTCCGGTCGCCATCGACTTCGTGAGGATGTCGAGCTACGGCGGCAAAACCTCCCCCGCGGGCAAGACGCGCCTGACGAAAGACATCGAAACGGACGCGGCGGGGAAAGACGTGCTCGTGATCGAGGAGATCGTGGATACGGGGCGAACGGTCGCGGCGCTGCGCCGCCACTTCGAACGGAAGCGCGTCCGGACGGTTCGCTTCTGCGCCCTCGTGGACAAG
Source organism: bacterium UBA2219 (assembly GCA_002327765.1). GTDB lineage: Bacteria > Desulfobacterota > Deferrimicrobia > Deferrimicrobiales > Deferrimicrobiaceae > UBA2219. The sequence goes on from DCUH01000088.1 coordinate 3,345, forward strand.
AGGACCCGCAGGGAAGCCGATGTCGCCGTCGAGTTCACCGGGTTCCGGGCCAGGACCGGTTTCCTCGTGGGATACGGCATGGACTACGCCGAGGCGGGCCGCGAGCTTCGGCAGATCTACGAACTGGAGGGGCCATAAATGATCATCGAGTGCAAGACCTGCCACGCACGGTTCCGCCTCGACGAATCGAAGATAAAGGGAAGGGGCGCCCGGGTGAAATGCCGCAAGTGCGGCGAACAGATCGTTGTCCTCAAGGACGCCGAACCCGGCCCCGCCGAACCGCCCCGGGAGAGGGAAGGCTCGCTCGACCTGGGCTCGGCGCTCCGGGAACCCCCCGACAACCTGATCCCCTTTCCGAAAACGCCCTCCCGGGCCGCAGAGCCCCCGGAGACCGCGGCGAAGGACGAGGTGGACTTCGCCTTCGAGCAGCTCCTCTCGCGGTCGCCCGATTCGCCCGAAGAAGCCGCGCCGCCCGCCGAGCCGCCCGCACCGGCCTTCGAGCCGCCGCCCGCCTTCGAGCCNNCTTCGAGCCGCCCGCGGAGCTGACGATCGAGTCGACGTCCATTGCAATGCCGGCGGCCGGGGAGAAGGAAGAAAGGAACATCGGCGAGAGCCCCCTCGAAGTCCAGATCGCGGGGGAACAGGAGCTTCCGTCGCTGAAGGGGGAGTACCGGAAGCCCGGAACCGGGGAGACCGCTGACATCTCCATGGCGATCGCGTCGAGTCCCGCGGACCAGGAACCCTCCCTTGCGATCGAGACCTCGGCCTACCCTCCCTCGATTGAAGAGGACCGAGCCCCGGCATCGGAAGAGATCGCCGTCGAGGGGAACGTCACGCCCCAGCCCGGCGCGCAGGAGGCCGATATCCCTCCCTATGCGGCGGAAGAACCCGTGGAACCGGCCGTTGGACCCGTCGCCCCTCCCGCGCCGTCCCGTGAGCCGGCCGAGGCGCCCGCCTACAGGCCTTCCGGACCCTCGTTCGGCCTGATCGCCGGGATCGCCCTCGCGCTGGCCCTGGCGACCGCTGTCGGCTACTTCGGCTTCACCGCGTCGGGGAAGCGTCTCGCGTCAAGCTACGTCCCCGGGATCTCGGGCCTGCTCGGCGGCGGCGCGGGCCCGGCGGTCTCCAGGTACGAGACGAAAGAGATCGGTTACCTGGTCAGTGGCGCCTCCTCCCCCCGGATCTTCGTCATCAAGGGACAGGTCACCAACCTTTCGTCGGCGGAGAGGAGCGGCATCCGGATCCTCGCCTCGCTGCTGGACAACACGGGCAAGGTCATGATGGAAGAAACGGTCTACGCGGGGAACCTGCTCTCCGGGGAGAAGCTGAAGACGGAGAACATGGAGACGCTGCGCAAGGCGCTCGTCAACCCTCTCGGCGAGCACCTGGCGAACATGGATGTCCCGCCGGGCAAATCCATCCCGTTCATGGTGCTGTTCTTCGACGCGCCGGAAGATATCGACAGCTACAAGCTGGAGGCGAAAGACAGCCGATATGACGGGGGAAGGGGGGGCATCTCCCCCCCTTCCTTCTCATCCGGCCGGGTGCGGCCCCGGCCTATTTCGGTTCGACCTTGTCGATCTTGTCGGTTTTTTCTCCCTTTTCGGCCTTGTCGTCCTTCATCGATTTCTTGAAGTTCCTTATCCCTTCGCCGATCCCCGCGCCGATCTCGGGCAACCTTCTCGCGCCGAACAACAGCACGACGATCACGAGGATCACGACGAGCTCCCAGATTCCCAAACCGAACATGGCTAACCCCCCCTTTCCACCGCGAATCCCGTTATATTTCCCTGATCGTCTCTTCCACCGCCACCCCGAAGTGCCTCCCCGCGCGCTCCTCCATCAACAACACCTCGTCCCCCGGTCTGATCCTGGCGACCGACGTCGCGACGCCTCCCGGCCCCACGAGCCGGATCGTCTCGGCGTTCTGAAGCACGATGGAATGCTCGTCGCCGGACGGGGCGGCCGCGCGAAGCAGCAGGAGTGGGCGACGCTCCACCTTCACCCGGCCCACATAGGCGATCTCGCCGCCGCCCTTCTCGTCGACCACCAGCACGCCGGCCCCCGCCGCCAGGTCGGACAGGTAGGCGGTGCGGCCGCCGGGAACGCGGCAGTACGAATGGACCGCGCCGGCGTTGACGCGGAACGGCCGCGGTAGGACGTACGGATTGGGGACGTTTTCCGCGCAGACCAGGAACAGCCCGGCGCTGCTGTTGCCGACCAGCAGCCCGCGGCTCCCCTCGATCCAGGTGCAGGTGTCCACGCACACGCGGTCCCCCATCCCCAGGGAAACGACCTCCGTCACCCTGGCGGGGACGAGGGACACTTCGTCCGCGCAGGTCCGGCAGGCCTCGGCCATCGCCCGGATCCCCGTGGGATCGGGGGAATCGAGGACCAGGCCGTAAACGCCCCGCTCCAGCACGCCCCGGTAAAGCGCGACTTCCCGCGGGGACTTCGCAACGACGAGGATCCTGCGGCCCAGCGCGACCAGGTTCTCCAGAGGGATGATCTCCCCTTCGGCGGGGAAGACCACCCACACGGCGTCCGCCGGGGACCCGGCGATCCGCTCCTCGTCCTCTTTCCGCTCCATCCGGGTCACCCGGAAATCGGTCCCCTCCCGGATGTCGCCGTCCCCGCAGACCGTCGTCACGCGCCCCAGCGCCCGGGCGAGCTCCGCGAACCCGTCCGGCAGCCAGAGCGCCTCCACCCCCGACTCGACGGCGGAAACCGCGGCCTCCTTGTCCCAGGGGACGATCCGGGCCCAGATCCGCGGGACGCTCAATGGGCCCTCGCCTTGATGAGGCCGAGCGCCTCCTTCACTGTGGCCGTCCCGTGGACGATGGCCGCGATGGCCTTCACCATGGCGGCGGGCGAACGGTGCTGGAAGACGTTGCGGCCGATCGACGCTCCCGCGCCTCCCGCGGACACCGCGCCGTGGACCATGCGCAGGACGTCCTCGTCGCTTTCCATCTTTTCCCCCCCCGCGATGACCACGGGGGACGCGCATCCCTCGGTGACTTCCCGGAACGTCTCCGGCGAGCCCGTGTAGGAGACCTTCACGATGTCCGCCCCCATCTCCGCCCCCACGCGGGCAGCGTGCCGGACGTACCGCACGTCATACTCGTTCCGGATCTTCGGCCCCCTCGTGTACATCATCGCCAGGAGCGGCATCCCCCAGCGCTGGCACGCGCTCGAGACGGTCCCGAAGTCCCGCAGCATCTGCGCCTCGTCCTCCGCCCCCAGGTTCACGTGGATCGAAACGGCGTCGGCCCCCATCTGGAGGGCGTCCTCCACGGTGGCGACCAGGACCTTTTGGTTGGAGTCCGGCGACAGCGTGGTGCTGGCGGAGAGGTGCAGGATGAGTCCCAGATCCTTGCCGTAGCCGCGATGCCCGAACATGGCGGCGCCGCGGTGCACGACCGCCGCGTTGGCCCCGCCCTCCGCGATCAGGTTCGCCGCCGGGGGGATCTGGATCAGTCCCGGGATCGGCCCGACCGTCACGCCGTGGTCCAGCGGGACGATCACCGTACGCCGGGTGTTCCGGTCGAGTATCCGCTCCAGCCTTATCTTTTTGCCGATCATCGGCTCGCCTGCCTCCTTCCCGGGGCCTTCCCGGGCCGCAGCATCACTTGAACGCGCCCCGGACCTTCAGCAGCTCGTTCAGGTAGACCAGATTGTCGGCGAACTTCACCGCCTCCTCGTACTTTACCTTCCCGGCCGCGGTCAGCTCGGCAAGGTTCCAGTCGATGGACACCAGCTCGTCGACGTTGGACTGCATCATGGAGCGAAGCTGGTGCACCTTCCCTTCCCGGATGGCGTTGCGGACGCGCAGCGAAGTGGACATCTTCTCCCAGGCCAGCACCCGCCCGATGCCGCCGGCCCGCTTCAGGAGCCGCTGGCAGAAGACGAGCTGCAGGCATTCCGAAAGCTGGGCCCGGACCTGGGGCTGCTGGTTCGCCGGGAAGCTGTCGATGATCCGGTCCACCGCCGCCGTGGAGTTCATGGAATGTAGCGTGCCGAGCACCAGGTGGCCCGTCTCGGCGGCGGTAAGCGCGATGGAGATGCTTTCGTGGTCCCGGAGCTCCCCGATCACGATGACGTCCGGGTTCTGCCGGAAGATGTGGCGCAGCCCCTCGGCGAAGTTGTGGGTGTCGGTCCCGACCTCCCGCTGGTTGACGTTGGAGCTCTTGTGCTTGAAGGTGAACTCGACGGGGTCCTCTATCGTGATGATGTTCGACTTCCGCTCGCGGTTGATCGTCTCCACCATCCACGCCAGCGTGGTGGACTTCCCGTGCCCGTTGGGCCCGGCGACGAGGACGAGCCCCTGGTTCTTCAGAGCGTATTCCTTCAGGAAATCGGGGATGCCGAGGTCCGCCGCCGAGGGGATGGTTTCCGAGACGTGCCGCGCGGTGAAAGCGACGGAATTGCGCTGCCGGTACAGGTTGCACCGGAACCGGCCCACGCCGTGCAGCGAGAAGGCGAAGTCGAGCTCCATCTGCGACTGGAAGATCCGCCGCTGTTCCGGCGAAAGGATCGACATGATCATCTGCTCGATCTCCGCGGGCTTCAGCGCCGGCAGGTTGAGCCGGCGGATCTCGTTGTCCACCCGGATCGAAGGGATGGCGCCGGCGGAGAGATGAAGGTCCTGTCCGTTCCATGCGAGGAGCAGCGAGAGCATGCCGGCGAGGTTGCCCTCCGCGGGGCGCTTGCCTCCCGAGGCGTCCTTCTCCAGCTTGAAGGCGGCGGAGCCGTAGCCGTGCGCCTGGAAGAACGCCAGCGCCTGCTCGAACTGCGTCGCCGACAGGATGACCGCCTTGTTCCTGTGGCCGGTCTGGAACTCCACCTCCGAAAGCGCGGCGATGTCGGTGGGGTCGACCATCCCGATGACCAGGTTCTTCCCCTCGAAGCCGATCGGAAGGAGGCGGCGCAGGCGCACCGTCTCCGCGTTGACCAGGCGCTGCACGGACGCAGGGATCTCCACCTTCGACAGGTTGATGTGCTGGAGCCCCATCTGCTCGGAGAGGAACTTCAGCAGCTCGCCTTCCGTGATGAACCCGAGGCGCACCAGGTTCTCGCCGAGCGTCCCGCCGAGCTGGTTCTGGCTGTGGAGGGCGTCGTTCAGCTGCTCCCTCCGGATGGCCCCCGCGGCGACCAGGATTTCGCCGATTTTCATTTTCTTTTCAGCCATCTGTCATCTCCTGTCAACGAGATGGGCGACGCAACGATCGGCGATTCAATATATCTCACGGGGCGAAACCCCAGGCAATATCATTTTTCCCGTTTCGTCCTGCGGGCGCACAGCGGGGCCACGGGGCAGCGGGAGCAGTTTCCCCTGCGCGGGAGCGTGCAGACCCGCAGGATGCCGATCCGCGTCAGGGGGAAGTCGAACCGCACCGGGTCTTCCGGGCACACCGCCCGGAACGCTCCGGTGATCTCCTCGGCCATCCGCCAATCCCGCGTCTTCCGGCGGGTCAGCCCGAGCCACTCCCCCATCCGCGCCATGTGCGTGTCGAGAGGGACGACGAGGTCCCGGGGCGACACGGCCCTCCATAGCCCCAGGTCCACTCCGTCCGCTTCCCGGACCACCCACCGCAGGAACAGGTTGTGCCGCTTGCACGCCGAGCCCCGATCCGGCCGCGGGAAAAGGAAATCCCGCTGCCGGGGGAGAGCGCTTCCCCAGCGCGCGCGGAACCATGCAAGGAAGCGCGCGAGGTCCCGGCGCAGGTCGGGCGGGCTCCCTCCCCTGCCGTCCAGGTAGAGCCGTTCCAGCGTCCCGTGCTCGAGGCAGCCTTCCCGCACGACCCGCAGGAAACGGTGGACGCCGTCCGCGGAGACGAACCGGTGGGAAAGACCGTCGACCGCGGTGCGGGGGACGGGCGCGGGGGCGGTCAGCGCGGCGAGGGGGGACGGCGAGAGGACGCCGAACAGCCGCTCGAGGAACCCGCGGATCTGGAGCACGCCGCCGAAGGCGAACGTTGCCGCGACGAACGCCGCGACCTCGGCGTCCCCCGGGTCGGGATACCGGTGGGGGAACAGCACCGGGTCGGGCGAGAGGACGGCGCCCCTGCCTTCGGCCAGCAGCGCCTCCAGGCCGGCGACCAGCGCAGCCTCCCGTGATGCGGGACCTCCTGCGGGGGCCAACCTGGCAAGGCCCTAGGGGATGACCTTGTTCAGGGGGTATTCCACGATGCCGGAGGCCCCCTCGGTCTTGAGCAGCGGGATCAGCTCCCGGACGGTCTTCTCGTCGACGATCACCTCGAGGGAGAACCACCCCGCCTCGCTCAGCGTCGAGATCGTCGGGTTCTGGAGGGCCGGCAGCACCTTGAGGATCCGGTCGAGATCGTCACGCCCCACGTTCATCTTCAGGCCCACCTTCTCCTCGGCCCGGAGCGCCCCCTGGAGAAGCAGCGAGATGTTCTCGATCTTGCGCCGCTTCCAGGGGTCCTTCCAGGACTCCCTGTTCGCGATGAGCACGGTGGTGGATTCGAGGATGGTGTCGACGACGCGCAGCTTGTTCGCGCGAAGGCTGCTGCCCGTCTCCGTCAGCTCGACGATCGCGTCCGCGAGGCGGGGCGCCTTCACCTCGGTGGCGCCCCAGGAGAACTCGACCTGCGCCTCGACGCCCATTTCCTTGAGGTACCGCTTCGTGTATTGGACCAGTTCGGTCGCCACGCGCTTCCCGTTCAGGTCCTTTACGGACTTGATGGGGGAATCCTCCGGGACGGCGACGACCCACCGTACCGGGCGCAGCCCGCCCCGGGCGTAGAGAAGCGTGCAGACTTCCTTGACCTTCGCGTTCTGCTCGAGGACCCAGTCGCGCCCCGTCAGCCCCACGTCGAGGATGCCGTCCTGGACGTACCTCGCCATCTCCTGGGCGCGGATCAGGAGCCCGGAAAGCTCCGGGTCGTCGATCATGGGCACGTAGCTGCGTGAACCGACGGTGATGGTGAAACCGGCCTTCCGGAACAGGTGCAGGGTGGAATCCTGCAGGCTACCCTTCGGCAGGCCGATGTTCAGAACGTTTCCGTCCTTGCCCTTCATGTCGCACCTCTCACTTCTGTTTTCGCCCCGCAGGGCGGTCCCCCTGCAGCGGCAGGTTGAACCTGCGGTCCTCCCCCAGGTTCACGATCCCGGCGCGCAGGGTGACGGACTTCGCCCCCGGCGGCACCTCGATCTCGAACGCGCCGGACTCCTCGCGGAGCAGCGCCCCTTCCCCGCGGAAGGGCGAACGCGGGAACACCCGCTTCCTCTCTACCCTCCCGTCCTTCATGAGGATCTCCGCGGTCACCCCGATCGACCGCAGCGACAGGTCGGGGACGTTCTCGCCGAGGTTGGTCAGGGTCCCCTTGAGAAGCGCGACCCGCCCCCCCTTCTTCACTTTCTCCACCTCCATGGGAAACACCGGGTCCTTCGGGATATCGACCGACAGCCCCGTCACCAGGAGGAAAACGATCCAGAGGGCCGGGATCGCGATCAGGGCAGGGACCGCGAGCTTCAGCCATTTGCCGTAAAGGCGCAGGAACTCCTTCAGCGCCGGAAAGCTCTCCGGGGGAACGAGGAGGTCCCGTATGTTCGTCCCGTCCGGCTTCCCGCCGGGCATCCTCTCCGGCTTCTCCGGCGCGGGCGCGGCCACCGGCTGCTTGCAGAAAGGGCAGACCGGCATGTCGGCGGGAATCCTTACGTCGCATCGCGGGCAGGTGACCTCGTCCGGCATGGCCGTCACCTTCCGGCGGGCGTCGAGAGGAACTCGGCGAGCAGCCGGACCGGCGCGCCCGACGGCCCCGGCGCGTAACCCCGTTTCTCCTTCTCGACCCATGCGGTGCCGGCGATGTCGAAGTGCACCCAGGGGGTGTCCCCGGCGAACTCCTTCAGGAAGTACCCGGCCGTGATCGTCCCCGCCTCGGGTCCCCCGATGTTCTTCAGGTCGCCGATTTCGCTCTTGATCTGTTCGAGGTACTCCTCGTGGAGCGGCAGCTCCCAAGCCTTCTCGCCGGAAAGCGCGGAAGCCGATTTCATCCGGGCGACCAGCCTCTCGTCGTTCCCCATCATCCCGATGTTCACGCTGCCGAGGGCCACGACGCAAGCGCCGGTGAGGGTCGCCGCGTCGACCATGACCTCCGGCCGGTATTTCCGGCGGGCGTACGTCATCGCATCGGCCAGGATCAGCCGCCCCTCGGCGTCCGTCGACAGGATCTCCACGGTCTTCCCCGACATCATCCGGAGGACGTCCCCGGGCCGGTACGCCGACCCGGAAGGCATGTTCTCGACGGCGGGCACCACGGCCGCCACGTTCCTGCGGACCCCGAGGGCCGCGCAGGCGCGGATGGCCGACAGCATCCCTGCGGCGCCGGCCATGTCGTACTTCATCTTCTCCATCCCTTCCCACTTCTTGAGGGAGATCCCGCCCGTGTCGAACGTGACGCCCTTCCCGACCAGCACGGTCCACTTCCCCGCCGCCGGCCCGCCTCTATACTCCGCCGCGATCAGCCGAGGGGGCGCCTGGCTCCCCTTCCCCACGGCGAGGATCCCGCCGGCCTTGAGAGCCGTGAGCTCCCGCACGCCAAGCACCCGCACGCGGATCCTGGCGGCCGCCCGGGAGTCGAGCCCCGCGCCGACCTTCCTCGCGGCCCTGGCCAGGTCGTCGGGCCGAAGGTCCGCGGGCGGCGTCGCGACCAAAACGCGCCCCCAGTTGATCGCTTCTCCCAGCTTCACGCCGTGGAAAACACCGGCGCGCACGGCCGGAAGAGCCTTCGCGTCCCGCTCGACGAACAGGAACCGGGAAAGACGATGCCCCTTCTCCTCCTTGAAGCGGTCGTACTCGAACGACGACAGCGCCACGCCGAGCGCGCAGAACCGGGCGGCCGTTTCGGGGGAAATCCCGCCGACCCCCGCTCCGTGCACGACGGACGCGACGGTCGAAAGCTTCATCCTCTTCGCGGCCTTGAGCACGGGAAGCGCGACCTGCCGCGCGACGTCGGCGGTGAACTTCTCCTTCTTCCCGAGCCCCACCACGAGCACGCGGGGAGCGGACACGCCCCGGGCTGGCCGCAGGAAGTACGACTCGCCGAGCCTGCCGTCGAAGTCCCCCCCGCGGACCGCGGCCGCGATGGCGCCCCCGATCGCGGCGTCGACCGCGCCGGTCGCGCCGCCGGGCTTCGCGGTCCCCTCGAAGAGGTTCACCACGACCATGTCCGCCTTGACCGTGCGGATGTCGCCGGATGTGCACTCAATGCGCATGGACGCCTCCTCAGATCCCTAGGTATGCTTCGCGCACGTGCTTGTCGTTGAGGAGCTCCTTGCCTGTGCCCTGCAGGACGATCCGGCCGTTCTCGAGCACGTAGGCGCGGTCGCAAAGGGCGAGGGTCTGCCGGACGTTCTGTTCCACGAGGAGCACCGTGACCCCCTCCCGGTTGATCCGCTTCGCGATCTCGAACACCTCCTGGACGAGGATGGGCGAAAGGCCCAGCGACGGCTCGTCGAACATCAGGAGCTTCGGCAGGGCCATCAGCCCCCGGCCGATGGCGCACATCTGCTNNGCTCCCCGCCGCTCATGGTGCCGGCAACCTGCTTCCTCCGCTCCTTCATCCGCGGGAAAAGCTCGTAGACCCAGGCCAGCGTCTCCGCCCTCCGCTTCCTGGCCTCCGGGGCGAGGGACCCCATGACGAGGTTCTCCTCGACCGTCATCTCGCGGAAAAGACGCCGCGCCTCGGGAACGTGGACCACCCCCTGCCCGATGACCTTGTCCGGCGAAAGC
>DCUH01000058.1:0-32825 GCA_002327765.1 bacterium UBA2219
CCACAGAAGAGATCTTCTCTACGGATGGTACGTACGGGAAAGCTATCTATATAGGGGCGAGCGGGTTCGGGGGACACTCTTGGTTTTACGCGGGTGAAGGGAAAGAGTGTCCCCCGCCCGGCTATTAACAAGCCATGCTTACTGATTCACGCGGGGCTTCCACTGAAATGCGGTGGTTTCAAAGACCACCTTTCACAAAGCCCATCCCTCCGTTATCGGCAGGAATTCTTCCTTGAAAAGCCGGATGCCCGGCGTCACCTCGTCCGCAGCCGCACGGTGTAGGCGATCGTTCCCGGGGTCGGCCCCGCGGGGAGGACGCTCCTCGCCGGCATCCCCCCGGGCGGAATACTGCCGATCTGCCCAAGCTCGTCGATGAACGCCTGCGCCGTGCGTTCCGGCAGGAGCACCCGGACGGCCACCGTGCCTTCGGAGGCGACGCGATCCGTCCCTTCCACGGTCCCTCCAAGGCGGCGCGCGGCTTCCCGTATACGCTCCGCCGCCTCCTCGCGATCCTCCGGGGCCGTTTCCAGCGATACGTCCCTGCCGTACGGGAACGGCGGGCGAAGCCGCGCCGTCCGGGCGGCCTCCGTCGACGGTTCCGTGGTCTCCGCCGAAGGGGATTCCTCCGTAGTGTAGGAGGGCTGGATCCGGCGGAACCGCGTGCTGGCGTTGAGCACCGGCGAGGAGGGCAGGTCGGACAGGGAATAAGCGCGGACCTTCGGGTCCGGCGTGTCTTCCGGAAGGGTGGAGACCGACCTCTCCGCGTCATGGTCCGCTGATTCCCGCGCCCGTTCGGGGGGCGGGGGTGCCGCAGCACGCGGCGTCCAGGCGGGGGGGGGCGTCGCGCGGGCGACTTGCACGGGCGGAGGGGAAACCGCCGGCGGGACGGGTGCCTCGGGCGCCGGGACGGGGGAAGCGATTTCGGCGGGCGGCAGGGCGGGCGCGGCCGTCCGGTCGATCTTCGCCGTCGGGGATCCCGCCCAGTAACGGTATGCGGAGGCGACGAGCAGGACCGCGGCGGCGGTTCGGAGGGGCACTTTCAACCGCGAGAGAACGGACCGGGCCGGCGCGTCGTGCACGGGCGCCGAACCGCCTTCGGCGGCGACCGCTTCGCGGATCCGGCTCAGCAGTTCCGGGGGAGCGGGGACCGGGGGCAGGCTGCGGAGCCCTTCCCGAACCGCGTCGAGCGAACGCGCGATCTCTGCGCATCCGGGGCATTCCCCGAGATGCCGGGAGAGCTCCTCCGCGGCGGTTCCGGACAGGGAGCCGTCCCGGAAATCCGACAGGCGTTCCCGCGTTTCCCTGCAGTCCATTCCGTATCCCCCTTCAGATCACCGGGGCCAGGACACGGCGCAGCGCCATGCGCGCCCGGTGCAGCCGCGACTTGACCGTTCCCAGCGGCACTTCCGAGAGTTCGGCGATCTCCTCGTGGGAGAACCCCTCCACGTCGGAGAGCAGCACCATCCAGCGGGTTCCCGGATCGAGCCGGCCGAGCGCCTCGGCGAGAATCTCTCCCATCTCCCGGTTCTCGTAAACCCGCTCAGGGCCGTTCTCTTCCGGGGCGGGCGGCTGGAACTCCATCCCTTCGCCGTCCTCCTGGGAAACCGGCCAAGGGGTTTCCCGCCCTGCGGCGGTCTTCCTCTGGCGGATGCGGTTCAGGCAGCGGTTCGCCGCGATCCGGAGAAGCCAGGTGGACAGGGCGGAATCCCCGCGAAACGTATCGAGGTTCCGGTACGCCGAAAGAAAGACCTCCTGCGCCATGTCGAAAGCGTCCTCACGGTCCGACAGCATCCGGGCGCAGAAGGCGTATACCCGGTCCTGGTGCGCCCGCACGATCGCGTCGAAGGCGCCGGGCTTCCCCTTCCTGTACGCCTCCAAGAGCAGGTCGACCGGCGCGCCTGCTTCCTTCGGCGTTCCCACGGCGCCTCCTTCTTCTTCCGACACGGGTCCCCCTCTTTCGGTTCCAACATCTTATCGCGGTTTCGGTTTCCGGAAGATTGCGGCACGGCCCCCTTTGCGATATTTTATATTCACCGGGTAAATTTTCGTCACCACGCGCCGTATCCTTCGGGAGGTGGCCCTTGGATCCGTTGTCGATCCTGTACATCGCGCTGGCCATATCGGCACTGGTCCTGTCGATCGGCATAACGTACACGCTCCTCGGGATCCGGCGGAACGCCGAGCAGCTCACGCAGAGGCTCGACGAGACGCTCCGACAGGTCGAGATGACGGCCGAGGACCTGCGGAAGACCGATATCGCCCTCCGTGAGGTCGTTTCCGGCGTCGACAAGGCGGTAGCCAACGTGACCCATTTCACGGAGGGGATCCGGGCCCTGCGGGGGCCCCTGGACGTCGCGGCGAAGGTCCTCGACCATTCCGTGTCCCCGACGCTGGTGGGCCTCTCCGGGGGGCTGGCAGGGATCCGGGCCGCGGCTTCCCACATTCTCCACAGGTTTGCTGGAAAGGAGGGAACAAGATGAGCGAGGAAAAGTGCGGTTCGGGAGGGATCCTTCTGGCGTTCCTGGCCGGCGGGCTGGTCGGTGCCGGTCTCGCTCTCCTTTACGCTCCCGCCTCCGGGCGCGAGACGCGCGAGAAGATCACCGGGATGGCGGAAGACCTGAAGAAGAAGACCGAGCAGTTGTCCGGCGACGTGAAGCAGAAGGTGGAAGGGTTCGTCGAGGAGGAGCGCTCCGTCCTCAAGGCCGCGTACGACGCGGGGCGCGATGCCATGAACCGCGAAAAGGCCCGCTTCGCGGAAGTCGCCCCACCGGAGTGAGCCGGGGTTCGTGATGCCGCGGGCGGCGGCCCGTCAATAGCGGGCCGCCGTCCGCAAAGTTTCCTCCCGTCTAGAAATTGGCCTCGATCGCCATGAACCACCCCTGCGGGTGCGCGCAGGTGGGGCAGACCTTCGGGGCCTCGGTCCCCTCGTGGACCCTTCCGCACTTGGTGCATTTCCACTGGATCGGGGAAGTGCGCTTGTACAGGGTGCCGCTCTTGATCTGCTCGAGGAGCCGCAGGTACCGCTTCTCGTGGTTCACTTCCGCCTGGGCCACCTGCCGGAAGAGGGTCCCCGCCGCGCCGAAGCCTTCCTCGTCCGCGACCTTCCCGAAGGCGGGGTAGAGGTCCGCCCACTCCTCGTGCTCGCCCGCGGCGGCCGCTTCCAGGTTGACGGCGGTGTCCCCGAACCTGCTCGGGTACGTCGCCTGGATCTCGACGTCGAAGCCCTGCAGCTGCTGGAAGAACCGCTTCGCGTGCATCCTCTCGTGTTCCGCCGTCTCGTTGAAGATGGCCGCGATGACTTCGTGCCCTTCCTTGGACGCGACCGCTGCGGCGAAACCATAGCGGTTGCGCGCCTGCGATTCGCCCGCGAACGCCGCCATGAGGTTTTTTTCGGTACGGGATCCTTTCAGTTCCATGGTTCCTCCGATCGATTGGGTTGAGAGGGTAGTTTCATATTATAGGAACCCTTCTCGGAAGGCCGCAACAACAAAACGGGAAACGCTCACCCGTTCCGGCGGAGCCCCTTCGCCGCGGCGGTCAGGGCGAAGCAGGCCGCGGCCGCCAGGACCACGGTGGCGCCCGTCGCCGTGTCGAGGTAATAGGAGGCGACGAGGCCCGTAAACCCGGAAAGGGCGGCGATCCCCACGGAGATGCGGAACGCGGAAGCGGCCCCCCGCGCCAGGTTGCGGGCCGACGCGGCCGGGATGACGAGCAGGGCGGTGACGAGGAGGATCCCCACGGTGCGGATCGCCGTCGTCACGACGAGCGCCGTCACCAGGGCGAAGGAGACCTCCACCGCCCGGACCGGGACGCCTTTCGTCCGGGCGAACCCCTCGTGGATCCCCAGGAGGAGTATCCGGTTGTACGTGATCAGCAGGTAGACGGCGACGAGCAGCAGCAGCCCCGCCATCCAGGCGATCTCCGCGTCGGAGACCGCGAGGGGATCTCCGTAAAGGAACGACTGCAGGTTCCGCGTCAGCCCCTTCTCGCGGCTGATGATCGCGATCCCCAGGGCGATGGCCGTGGAGAAGAAGACGCCGATGACCGTGTCCGTGGAAAGGTCGGTTCGTCCCTTGACCAGGACGATGGCCACGGCAACCAGGGCGCCGAAGGCGGCCATGGTCCAGGTGGGGCTCACGCCCAGAACGACGCCGAGGGCGACACCGGTGAACGCGGAGTGCCCGATGGCGTCCGAGAAGAAGGCCATCCGGAACTGGACCAGCGGGACTCCTACGGCCGCGGCCGCCGGCGCGACCAGCATAAGGGCCAGCAGCGCCCGCTTCATGAAGCCCGCTTCCGCGAAGGCGAAGGGGAGCAGCGCGTCCATCGCGGAGAAGACGGCCTTGAGGATCCCTTCCATGGCGTTACCCGTTCCTTTCCCGGTGTTCGTGGATATGGCCGTGCCCGTCGGCGTGGCTGTGGCGGAACAGGTGGGCGTCCTCGCCGTACATGGACGCGAGGTTTTCGGCGGTGAGCACTTCCGTGGTCGCCCCCTGGCAGACGATCCGGCGGTTGAGGCAGATCACCCGGTCGGCGTGCCGGGTCACCACGGACAGGTCGTGGCTCACGAGGAGGAGGCTGAATCGCGAGTCGCGGTGTACCTGGGAAAGGAACTCGCAGAACTGCTCCCCGCCGGCGAGGTCCACGCCGGAGACCGGCTCGTCCAGCAGGAGGATGTCGGGCGCGTCGCGAAGCGCCAGGGCGAAGAGCACGCGCTGCAGCTCTCCGCCGGAGAGCCTTCCCAGCGGGTGGTCGAGAAGGTGGGCCACTCCCGCGCGCTCGAGGCTTTCCCGCGCCGACCGGCGCGCTGCGGCGGAGATTCCGAGGAAGACGGGGCGCCGCTGGGCGGAGAGGGCGAAGAAATCGAGGACGGTGAGGGGCGTCTCCCGGTCGAAGTCGAGGTGCTGCGGGACGTACCCGATGCGGGGGGTTCCCTCCCCGTGCTCCGGGGAGCGGCAGAACCGGATCTCGCCGTCGTACGGCACCTGGCCGAGGATCGCCTGGAGCAGGGTGGTCTTCCCCGCGCCGTTCGGGCCGATGAGGGCGGTCACCTCGCCGCACCGGATGTCGGCGTCGACCCCGGAAAGGATCTCCCTTCCCCCCTTGCGGACCGTCAGGTTCCGTATTTCGAGGGTATGGTGGCAGGCGTCGCCGCTCATGGGCCTGAAAGGGCTTCTTTCAGCGTCGCAAGGTTCCGACGCATCGCTTTTTCGTAGAACCCCGGGTCCGTCGATCCCGTGGCGACGGGATCGAGCTCGCGGACGGGGATGCCCGCCTCGCGGGCGATCACGTCGGCGATCCGCTGCGGGTACTGCGGCTCGGCGAAGAGGACCGGGACCCCCTTGTCGCGGATCGTCCGGACGAGCCTGCGGATCTCCCCCGCGGAGGGTTCCTGCCCCGGGGCGTTCTCGACCCTGCCGACGACCGAAAGCCCGTAATCCCGCGCCAGGTGGTCGAACACGTTGTGGAAAGTGACGACGTTCCTCTTCCGGAAGGAGCGGGACGCCTCGGCGTATTCCCGGTGGAGCGACTCGAGCCGCCGCACGTACGCGTCGGCGTTCGCGCGGAACCGCGCCTCGTTGCCGGGGGACGCTTCCCGCAGCGCCTTCTCGATCGCGCGCACCTGGAGGACGGCGTTCCTCGGGCTGACCCAGGTGTGCGGGTTGATGTCGCCGTGCGCGTGACCGTGATTGCGCCCGCCATGCGCGGCCCCCGCGTCCGGGGAACCGCGCAGCGCCGGCACGGAGGAAGCCGTCTCGACCGTGCGCACCCGCGGGTTCGCCTTGCGGACCGGGTTGCCCAGGAACTCCTCCATGCCCATCCCGTTGGCGATGAAGAGGTCCGCGGAGGCGATCTTCCGCATGTCGGAGGGGGTAAGCGCGTAGTCGTGCGGGCAGCCGAGGTCGGCCGGGAGCAGCAGGTCCACCGTCACGCCGGGGATGCCGCCGGCGACGTTCACGGTGAACAGGTACATCGGCAGGAACGAGGCGAGGACCCGCAGGGGGGCCGCAGAGGCCGATGCGGACAGCCACAGGAGCAGAATGGCCGCGGCGAGGGGCGGGCCAAGACGCTTCGGTTTCATTTCGCGCCCTCCTTCTTCCGGCACTCCGGGCAGCTGCCGAAAAACTCGAGCGAGTGGTCCGTGACCTTGAAGCCGAACCGCCTCCGGATGTCGGCCTCGATCCCGGCAAGGTGGCACGTCGTCACCTGGAACGCCTCGATGCGTCCGCAGCCGCGGCAGACGACACGGTGACGGTGGATCCCCTCTCCCGCCGCCTCGTACCTCCGGCACCTTTCATGGAGCGCCACGCTCCGCACGAGGCCGAGGGAGGAGAGCAGCGACAGGTTCCGGTAGACGGTGGCCGTGTCCGGTTTCGGCTCCGGGAACCGTTCCCGGATGTCCTTCGGCGAGAGCGGGATGGAGGTCTCCTCGAGGATCCTCAGAATCCCTTCCCGCCCCCGGGTCGACGTCCGCCCCATCCGCCGCAGCGTTTCAGTGTGTTTCCCCATGGCCGCCTCTTTTGCAGATATATTGCAAATGCAAATATATTGCAAGCATGGCGGTGCGGGAAGGAACTTTCGGCTTTGCCCGGGAATCCGGCTTTATAATGAAAAGAACGGAAAGGAGGGAGCATATGCGCATGAGGAAGACGGCGACTATCCTGGGGGCGGCGGCGGTCCTGTCCCTCCTGCTCTCATACTTCCCGGCAATAGCCCGCGCGGGGAGTGGGGACTTGACCCGCCTCGCGGCGGCGGAAAACGGCGACGGGGGGGGGACGTCGGTCAACCTGGTGGTCCAGCAGGTGACCGTTCGTCCGGTCCGGGCGTACGTAGGGGACGTCATCGAAATCGACGTGGTGATCGACAACAGGGAGGACGGGAGCGATACGACCTGGGCGGAGGTCTACGCAAACAAGAAGTCGGTCGCGAAGCAGATGTTCCGGTGGGGGAGCCCCGGCGCGGAGCGCAACACCAGGCTTCAGATCCCGTGGGACACGCGCCGCATGCCTCCCGGCGAATACAAGGTCAAGGTGGAGGCTTTCGTGTTCCACGACGCTTCCCCTTTCGACAACGAGCTCACCCTGAAGCAGCCGGTGATCCTCGTTGCGCCGGGGAGCGCTTTCCCCGGCGGGGAGCCGGCGGGGGGAAGCGTGACGGAGATCGACCCGAGGTACAAGTGACGGCCGGCGGGCGGGCGAAGGAACTATAGGCGGCGGCCGGCATCGCCGGGCGGACGGACCGTCGCGGGCGGCGCTTTTTCGAGCCCGACCGCGGCGGTTTTTTTTCGTCGTGCGCGGGTCGTCCTGCTACAATGACCCGAGGATGGAATAGTGACGTTCTATGCCGACATAAGCGCAGCGTACGACGACCTCTTCCCGGTGTCCCCGGCGCAACGTTCCCTGCTCGAAAACCTCCGCGAGGCGGGCGGAGTCCGCTCTGTCGTCGATTGCGGCTGCGGCACCGGCTCGCAGCTCCTTCCGTTCGCCGCCGCGGGAGCGGATTGCCTGGGGTTCGATCCCGATCCGTCGCTGGTCGCCGTCGCGAGGCGGAAGCTCGCCGCGTATCCGGGCGCCCGTGTCGAGGAGGGCGCGTTCGCGGATCTGCCGCGGCTGGCCGAGTCTCCCGCGGACCTCCTGCTGTGCCTCGGGAACTCGCTGGTCCACGTGCCCGCCGAGGACGCCGCCCGATTCCTCTTCGACGCCGCGAAGGCCCTTTTCCCCGGAGGCTCGATCCTCCTGCAGATCCTGAATTACGAGCGGCTGTTCCGGGAGGGCGCGACGGAGCTTCCGCTGATCCGCTCCGCCGACGGCTCCGCGGAGCTGCGCCGCCGCTACGAGTGGGAAGGCCGCCGGAAGGTCGCGTTCCGCACGACGCTGCGGCTATCCACCGCGGAAGGGCCGATGATCCGCCGGAACGAGGTGCCGCTGTACCCCCTGTTCCCGGAGGAGCTGCGGGAGATGACGTCGCTCGCCGGTTTCGAAGACGTCCGCTTCTTCGGCGATTTCGCGAGGGTCCCCTTCTCCGCGGATTCGGACGCCGTCGTGTGCCTTGCGAGGAAGGCGTGAGAGGCTATTTGCGGGGAGGGCCGATCCGGTTCGCGCTCGCCGCGGCTCTCCTGCTGGTCGCGGGGTGGTCCGTGGCGAGGATCGTCGCCGCGGCGAACCGGCACCAGCTTCCCTACCCGTCGAGATCGGCCCCCGCCCCGGCCGATGCGGTCCCGTTCGGCCACGGGCTGACACAGCAGGGACTCTTCGACCTGGTCAAGGCGGGCGAGGTCGAGAAGGCGCTTCCCGACGGCTCCCGGGTGACGCTGGCGATCAACAGGGAGCTGCAGGCGGAGATCTTCGAGCTGTTCCGCCGCTTCGATCCCCCGTACGGCGTCTTCGCGGCCATGGAGCCCGTGTCGGGGCGCGTCGTCGCCCTCGTCGGGTACCGCCGCGGGGGGGAATCCGACCCGTGGCTGGCGCTGAAGGCCATCTACCCGGCCGCCTCCCTCATCAAGGTGATCACCGCCTCGGCCGCCATAGAGCGGGGGAACGTGTCTCCCGAAGACGAGATCAGCTACCGGGGCGGGATCTACGGGATCAGCCGCCGCGGCATTCGCGAGGAGGGGGGGCACGGCATGCCGAAGATGTCGCTCGAGGAGGCGATCGCCCGCTCCGCGAACTCCGTGTTCGGCAAGGTGGCGGTCCGCAACGTCGGCGGGCCCGTCCTCGGGGAGTATCTCTGGAAGTTCGGCTTCGGCCAGCCCATTCCCTTCGATCTTCCCGTCGAGCCGAGCCGAGCCGACGTTCCGCGCGAGGAATACGAGCTCGCCCGCACCGGCGCCGGGTTCGGCGAGGTGTACGTCTCTCCGCTGCACATTGCGATGGTCATGTCCGCGCTCGCCACCGGGGGCGCCATGCCCAGGCCGCTCCTCGTGGACCGGGTGCTGGACGAGGACGGGGACGTCGATTTCGAATCCGCCCCCTCCAAGCTGCGCGACACCGTCCGCCCCGAGACGGCGTCGGCGGTCCTTCAGATGATGGTGAAGACGGTCGAGATGGGCACCTCGCACCGCGCCTTCGGCTCCCCCGACAGGACCCCGCTGCTCCAGGACATGGAAGTGGCGGGGAAGACCGGGTCGCTCTCCGGGTGGACGCCGCCGGTACACTTCGAGTGGTTCGCGGGCGTGGCCCCCGTGCGCGCCCCGAAGCTCGCGCTGGCGGCCCTCGTCGTGAACGACGACCGCTGGAAGATCAAGGGGAGCTACGTGGGGAAGGAGGCGTTCAGCGCCTACTTCGGGTACCCTTCCTCCAACCCCCCGTCCTATCGCGCGAAGATCCGAGGGAAGAAGGACAGGATCTCCGCCGGCGGGAAGAAGGCCGCCCCGAAAAAAGGGAAAACGAAGAAGGCCGTTCCGAAGAAGAAGGGCTCGAACCTCAAGCCGACGAAGAAAGCCCCGCGCCGGTCCGTCGACCGGAACGCCGTATCCCGGCGGACCGCGGGAGGCTGACACCGGAGGAGCCATGGAATTCCACCGAGTCATCCGGGCCCGCAGGAGCCTGCGGGCCTATTCCACGCGCCCCGTGGAGCCGGAGAAGGTCGAGCGGATGCTGGAGGCCGCCCGCTGGTCCCCTTCCTGCGCGAACCGCCAGTCGTGGAGGTTCGTGGTCGTGGACCGGGACGCACCGACGAGGGGGGCGGTGGAGGAGACGCTCGACGTGGGCAACGCCTGGGCCCGACGCGCGCCGGTGCTGATCGTGGCGGGGTCGAGCCGCCCCGCCGGGGCGGTGGTCGAGTCCCGCGAATACCACCTCCTCGACGCGGGGCTGGCGCTGATGTCGCTCGTGTACCGCGGGGTCGACCTGGGACTCCTCGTCCACCCGATGGCCGGCTGGAAGGAGGCGCCGCTGCGCGCCGCGCTGGGCCTTCCGGACGACTTCGCCCCGATGACCGTGGTGGCCGTCGGGTATGCCGGGGACCCGGCGGAGCTCGACGAGGCGGCCCGGAAGAAGGACGAAAAGCCCCGGGTCCGCAAGGCGCTCGGGGAGATCGCCTTCTCGCCGCGCTGGGGGGAGCCTTTTCCGGCGACGCTTCCCCCCTCCCCGGCGAAGGTCTTCGAGACGGACATCCAGCTTCGCTTCCGCGACACCGACGCGATGGGGCACGTCAACAACGCGACGGTCGTATCGTACCTGGAAACCGGGCGCGTGCGTTTCCTGGTGGAGCTGTTCGGGGCCCGGCGGGTGGAGGACATCCCGTTCATCATCGCGGAGGTCTCCTGCAGGTACCGTTTGCCCATTCTCCTGCAGGACCCCGTGCGCGTGCGGATGTGGATCACGGACGTCTCCCGGAGCTCCTACCGTTTCCGCTACGAGCTCTTCGATCCGACCGACGGGCGGCTCTTCGTGGAAGCCGAAACGGTCCAGGTGATGTACGACTACGCCGCGAAGCGCCCCGTTCCCCTGGATCCCGCCTTCCTCGCCTCGGCGCGCGATTACGTTTCCGGGGAGTAGCGCGGCTCCCCGCCCATGAAAAGCAGCCGCCCGTGGTACCGCAGGCCGCTCCTCCTCCTCGGGGCGGCCGTCCTGGCCTACGCGGCCTGGGTCGCCTGGTCGATCCTCACGCTCCCCTCGGTCAAGCCGCTGGCGAACCCCCGCTTCTCGATGCCGATCACCGTGAAGGACTGGAAGAAGAGGGACCGCACCCTCATGGTTGGCCCCCGAAACCCGCGCTGGACCCCGTACGGCGCCATCCCGCCCGCCATGAAGAAGGCCGTCGTGGCCGCGGAGGACGGCAATTTCTACTCGCACGAAGGGGTCGACTACGAGGCGATGAAAGAGGCGATCGTGGCCGACATCCGGAGGGGGAAGTTCGTCCGGGGCGGCAGCACCATCACGCAGCAGCTCGCGAAGAACCTGTACCTGACGCGCGAGAAGACGATCGTCCGCAAGGTCAAGGAGATCATCCTCGCGAGGCGCATCGACGACGCGGTCAGCAAGCGGCGCATCCTGGAGCTGTACCTGAACGTGGTGGAACTGGGCCCCATGGTGTACGGCATCGGCCACGCGGCGGACTACTATTTCGGAAAGCCGCCCTCCGCCCTGACGGTGCGGGAATGCGCGTTCCTGGCCTCGATGCTGCCGAGCCCGAGGATCTACAACCCCTACCGGAAGATGAACCGCGTGATGAAGCGCTCCGACCGGATTCTGCGGCGCATGGCCGGCGCCCGGATGATCACGCGCGAGGAGTACCGTGCCGCCCTGGCAGAGGTCCCCAACCTGGCGGGCATGGAGAGCAAGGTCCGGAAGACGCTCGAGAACCCCTGAAGGGAGAAGCCATGGAAGAGAGGCCGTTCCAGGACCATTACCCCGACAACGTCGCGCATTGCTTCGGATGCGGCCGCCTGAACGCGCACGGGCACGGGATAAGGACCTTCTGGGAAGGCGAAGAGTCCGTCACCCGCTTCCGCCCGGAGCCGCACCACACGGCGATCCCCGGCTTCGTCTACGGCGGGCTGATCGCCTCGCTGATCGACTGCCACGGGACGGGGACCGCCGCCGCGGCGATGTACCGCGCCGAGGGGCGCGGGATGGACACCGAGCCGCCCTTCCGCTTCGTGACCGCCTCGCTGCGCGTCGACTTCCTGAAGCCGACGCCGATGGGCGAGCTCGTCCTACGGGGGCGGGTAAAGGAGATCAAGGGGCGCAAGGTCGTCGTCGAGGCCACGGTGTACGCGGGGGACGTCGCGACCGCCCGCGGGGAGATCGTGACGGTCCGGATGCCGGAGACGTTCCTGGAAAAGCCGTAGCCGCGAAGCCGTTCCTTGACCCGGAAAGGATCCGGAACGTAGACTGGCCCCATGGCGCTGATCGGCGAAGTGTTCGTCGCGGACATCCTGGGGAAGACGGTGCTCGACCCGCGCGGGGAGGAGATCGGGCGCGTGCGGGACATCGCGGTGGAGGCGGGGGCCCGCTTCCCGCGCGCCGTCGGCCTCTCCCTCGAAAAGAAGAAGGCGGAGCGCTACCTGCCGTGGGATGACCTGACGATCTTCAACCGGCGGATCATCTCTTCCCGGAAGACGGAAGGCGAGCTCCTTGAGAACGGCGGGGAAAAGGACCTCCTGTTCATCGTCCGGGACATCCTCGACAAGCAGATCGTCGACATCAACGGGGCGAAGGTCGTCCGGGTGAACGACGTGAAGCTGACGGAGGAGGGGGGAGCGGTCTACGTCACCGACGTGGACGTCGGGATGCGCGGCATCCTGCGGCGGCTCGGGATCGAGCACCGCGGCAACGCCTTCTTCGAGACGATCCGCCACCCGCTGCGCCACCAGCTCATATCCTGGCAGTTCCTCCAGCCGCTGGAGCACAAGCTCGACCGCCTCACGCTGTCAGTGTCGCGCGAGGCGGTCTCCGACCTGCATCCCGCGGACCTCGCGCAGATCATGAGCGACCTCCCCCCCGAGGAGCGGCAGGAGTTCTTCCAGAAGCTCGACACCGAGACGGCGGCGGAGGCGCTCCACGAGCTCGAGCCCGAAATCCAGGCCGACCTCATCACCGAGATGGACAAGGAGCAGGCCGCCGACATCATCGAGCAGATGCCTCCGGACGAGGCGGCCGACGTCATCGCGGACCTCCCTACCGAGAAGGCGCAGGAACTGCTCCAGCTCATGGAGAAGGAGGAGGCGGAGGACATCCACGAGCTGCTCCACCACGAGGACGACACCGCGGGCGGGCTCATGACGAACGAATACCTTGCCTGGCCGCCGCACTTGACCGTGGGGGAGGCCCAGGAGCGCTTCAAGGCGGAGGCGCAGGAGATCGAGCACGTCTACTACATTTACGTGGTGGAGGGGGAGAAGCTGGTTGGCGTCGTCGGGCTGCGGGACCTCCTCATCGAGGAACGAGAGAAGGCGCTCTCCGACGTGATGCACACCAAGCTGAAGACCGCGCGCCCGGAGATGGGTCAGGAGCAGGTCGCCGAGATCATCTCGAAGTACAACCTGCTCGCCCTGCCGGTCGTGGACGAAGGGAATTTCCTGCTCGGCGTGGTCACCGTCGACGACGTGGTCGACATCCTGCTGCCGCCGGCGTCCCGACGGAAGCGGCGGAGAAGGTAGGCCTAAAGCCCCACCAGCCCGGGCAGCCCCGGGAAGATCGTCACGGCCACCAGGAGGACCGTCAGGACGATCATGACGATCGTGGTCCCCCACGCGACCCCGTTGAACCCCCTCGTGTTGACGTAGTCGCCCATCAGCTCCGGGTCGTTGATCAGCTTCAGCATGAAGACCAGGACGAACGGGAGCAGGACGCCGTTCACGACCTGCGACAGGTACATGATGAGGATCAGCGGCGCCTTCGGGTAGAGGACCAGCCCCCCGCCGACCGCGATGAGCCCGGTGTAGAGCCAGAAGAACTGCGGCGCCGAGCGGAAGTCCTTGTCGACTCCCGATTCCCAGCCCATTCCCTCGCAGACGCAGTAGGCGGTGGCCAGCGGAAGGATGGAGGCCGCGAACAGGGAGGCGTTGGCCAGACCGAAGGCGAACAGCCAGGAGGCGTAATTCCCCGCGAGCGGCGCCAGCGCGACGGCGGCGTCCTTGGCGTCCTCGATCCGGGTTCCCTCCGCGTAGAGTGTTGCGCCGCACGCCACGATGATCGAGATCGCCACGACCAGCGTGACCACGCAGCCGAAGATCACGTCGATCCGTGTGAGCGGGTAGTGCTCCACCTGGACGTTCTTCTCCACCACGGCGGACTGCATGTAGAACTGCATCCAGGGGGCGATGGTCGTCCCCACCATTCCGATGAGGATCGTGACGTACGTCGCGTCCAACCGCAGGGTGGGCACGACCAGGCTGCGACCCACCTCCCCCCAGTCGGGGCGCGCGAGCCAGGCCGCGACGGGATAGGTGAAGAAGACCGCGCATGCGACGAGGAAGACCTTCTCCACGACGCGGGAGGTCCCCTTCACCACGAGGAACCAGACGGCCGCCGCGCCGACAGGGATGGAGAGGTACTTGCTGATGCCGAAGATCTCCCACGCGGACGCCCAGCCGGCGAACTCGGCGACCGTGTTCCCCAGGTTGGCGATCACCATCGCGACCAGCAGGAAGAAGGTGGGGCGCACGCCGAACTTCTCCCGGATGAGGTCCGCCAGCGTCTTCCCCGTGACCACGCCCATCCGGGCGACCATCTCCTGGACGACGATCAGGGCGACCATGATGGGGATGAGGGTCCAGAGCAGCGTGTACCCGAAGTGGGCCCCGGCGATGGAATACGTGGCGACGCCGCCCGCGTCGTTGTCGACCGACGCCGTGATGATCCCCGGCCCGAGGACGGCCAGGAAGAGCAGGAGCCTCTTTTTGCTGAACCGGAAGATCGGCACGGCCTTCCCCTCGGGTCGAATTCCCTTTACCCGTTGGAAAATACCACACCTCCGCCGGAAACCGCTTTCCGAAAAGGTCAAAATGCACGTTGCCGCACCGGTGGGAGTGCAATAGATTGGAGGAAGCACCTTTTCCGAGCGGCTTCGGTTCCATTTCCCGGTCTTTGGTTTTTTTGCGGCGGTACGCCAGGAGTCCAAATGTCGGAACCCTTATGGAGGGAGTCGCCATGGTGCGCATGAAGTCTGCTTATCCGGTCGTCATCTTTTTGCTGTCGGCGGTTTTGTGGGCCCTTCTCGCCTCCTGCGGCGGGGGGGGCGGCGGGGATGTGGAGCAGACCCCCCCGACCACCAACCTGGAATACACGCTGGGTGGCCCGAGGGCGGGGACCGCGCCGCTGACGGTCGCGGGGCCGGGCTCGAAATTCACGCTGGGCTCCGACCCGCCCGCACAGGAGCTGCCCCTGATCCGGGGAAGGTGGGACACGGATACGCTGGACGCCACCATCACCGGGGACCCGGACAACGTGATCTTCTGGGCGGACACGCTCACGCCGGGGGACGGGCCGCTGTTCGGGAACCTCTCGGTTTCGGCGAGCGAGACGCTCCGTTGGAACGGCGCGGACAACCCGACCGCAGGGGAGTTCCTGATCCGTTCCCGCGACGGCTCCTTCCCCGGGACGATCCGCGCGCAGGTGACCTCGGATGGAGGCATCGCGGGCGTTTTGTCCCGGCACGACGCCGGGAACGACGGGACGTACGAGAGCAGTGCGTTCTCCCCCTGGTCGGCATTCGGGGATTTGTGGGAGGATGGCGGCCTGCCGCTCTTTCAGCGCGTGGCCTCCTTCGTGTTCCACGCGCGGCAGGCGACCTTCTCCGCCTTCGAGTTCTCCATCGAGGCGACCATCTACGTCGAGGATCTCCGCGCGGAGTTGCTGGCCGCCGGCAGCGGCAACGCGGTCCAGGTGAACGACGTATGCGGCACGCTTCCCGGGGTCCCGGGGCAGCCCGGAACCTTCTCCGTCACCTGGACCGACGTGAACGGGAACGGGCAGATCGATTACGACTCCTCCGGCGGGCTGTGGGACACGTTCACCTTCGCGATCTCGCAATGCAGGGTCGACGATCCGGACGACTCGGCGAGCTTCCTGCTGAACGGTGTCATGCGGCTTGTCTACTACGAGAAACCCTTCCAGTGGGGGGTGGCGTTCGACAGCTTCGTCGCGGCCCCGGTCGTGAACGATGCCGTGGTTCCGGATTCGGCCACGACGTTCAATGGCGGCTTTTCCGTGTTGATGATCACCCCGGCGCAATGAACGGTTTTTCAGAGAAGGCGGCGGAGCGACGAACGTGACGGGACATCGGTCGCTTGCCCGGGCGCCCGCCGACGGGTCGTCGGCGGGACGCCCGCGGTGTTCCCGCCGGGCCGGCGCAAGCCTTCCCTCCCGGGCGCTGCTCCTCCTTCTCCTCCTGGCTTCCTGCGACCTCCCGAAGCGGCACGACGCCGGCGTCCCGGAGCCGAAGGAGCTGTCGTCGCGCAGGATCGCCGTGGTGGCCACGACCGGGATGATCGCGGAGGCGGCGGCGGAGATCGGGGGGGACCGGGTCGACGTGCGGGGGATGATGGGCCCCGGGGTCGACCCGCACCTCTACAAGGCAAGCGAAGGCGACGTCGTCCGCATGGCGTCCGCGGACGTGGTCTTCTACAACGGCCTGCACCTCGAGGGGAAGCTGTCGGAGGTCTTCGAGCGGATGCGGAACCGGGTCCGGACGGTCGCGGTGACCGACGGCATCGACCGGGGGCGGCTGCTCCGGCCGCCCGGCTTCGAAGGCGCCTACGACCCCCATGTCTGGTTCGACGTGACGCTCTGGATGGAGGCCGCCCGGACGGTGGAGCATGCGCTCTCCGGGATGGACCCGGTCCACGTCCACGTCTACCGCGCGAACGGGGAAAGGTACCGGGAGCGGCTTTCGGCCCTGGACCGGTACGTCAGGGACCGGGCGTCCGTCGTGCCTCCCTCCAGGCGGGTGCTCGTCACCGCGCACGACGCCTTCACCTATTTCGGGAGGGCCTACGGGTTCCGGGTCCGGGGTCTGCAGGGGATCAGCACCGTCGCCGAGGCAGGGGCGGCGGACATCCAGGCGCTTGCGCGCATGATCGCGGAGGAACGGATCCCGGCCGTGTTCGTCGAGTCCTCGGTTCCAGTCCGCTACATCGAGGCGCTTCAGGAGGCCGTCCGGGCGAGGGGCTTCCGCGTGCGGGTCGGGGGGAGCCTCTTCTCGGACTCCATGGGCGACCCCGGGTCGCCGGAAGGGACGTACGTCGGGATGGTGCGCCATAATATCGATACGATCGTCGCCGCGCTGTCCGTGCCCGGAGAGCCGGGACGGCGGGACGGCGCGGGGGGAGGGGACAGGTGACGCTTTCCGACGGCGGATCGCCGGCCATCAAGGTGGACGACCTCACCGTGGCCTACGGGGACAAGCCCGTGCTGTGGGACGTCGACCTGGAAGTTCCCGCGGGCGTCCTGATGGCGGTGGTGGGCCCCAACGGTGCCGGCAAGACGACGCTGATCAAGGCCGTAACGGGGCTGGTCCGGCCCGTCGCCGGGACCGTCGAGATCTTCGGCAGGCCCTACGCGGAGCAGCGGCGGCTGGTGGGATACGTGCCGCAGCGCAGCAGCGTCGATTGGGACTTCCCGACGACCGTCCTCGACGTCGTCATGATGGGGCGGTACGGGGGGCTGGGGTGGCTCCGCAGGCCCGGCCGGACCGAAAGGAAGCTGGCGCTGGAGGCGCTGGAGATGGTCGGGATGACCGAGTTCGCCGGCCGGCAGATCCGGCAGCTGTCCGGCGGGCAGCAGCAGAGGGTCTTCCTCGCGCGGGCGATCGTCCAGGACGCGCGGATCTACCTGATGGACGAGCCGTTCCAGGGCGTGGACGCGACGACCGAGCGGGCCATCGTGGAGCTCCTCAAGGAGATGCGCGGGCGCGGCAAGACCGTCGCGGTCGTCCATCACGACCTCCAGACCGTCCCGGAATACTTCGACTGGGTCACGCTGCTCAACGTGCGTTGCGTGGCGAGCGGGCCCGTCGACCGCGTCTTCACCGAGGGAAACCTCCGGCTGGCCTATGGAGGGCGGGTCTCCTACCTGACGCACCACGGCCCCGGGGACGCGCTTTCCGGGGAAGGGGACGGGTGACGCCTTTCATGGAAACGGCGCTGAAGTTCCTCGCCGACCTGTTTTCGAACCACACCTTGCGGACCGTGGGGATGGGGGCGGTCTTCCTCGGGATCGCGAACGGCGTCCTGGGATCCTTCGCCGTCCTGCGGAAGCAGAGTCTTTTGGGGGACGCCATCTCCCACGCGGCGCTTCCGGGCATCGCCCTGGCGTTCCTCCTGACGGGGAGCAAGTCGGCGCCGGTCCTCCTGCTGGGCGCGGCGGCGGCCGGCTGGCTCGGGACCCTCTTCATCATGAGCGTCGTGAAGAACACCCGGATCAAGTACGACAGCGCGCTCGGGCTGGTGCTGTCGGTGTTCTTCGGCTTCGGCCTGATCCTGCTGACCCGGATCCAGAGGATGCCCGTCGCCGCGCAGGCGGGACTCGACACGTTCCTGTTCGGGCAGGCCGCGACACTGTTGTTGCGGGACGTCGCCACGATCGGCGCCCTGGGGGCGGCGGTCCTCGTGCTCGTCGCCGTCTTCTGGAAGGAGTTCAAGCTGCTCTGCTTCGACCCCGACTTCGCCCACTGCCTCGGGTTCCCCGTGCGGGCGCTCGACATCCTCCTGACCGCGCTCCTGGTGACCTCCATCGTGATCGGCCTCCAGACCGTGGGCGTCGTGCTGATGAGCGCGATGGTCGTGGCCCCGGCCGCCGCCGCGCGGCAGTGGACCGACCGCCTGGGGGCCATGGTGGCGATCTCCGCTTTCTTCGGGGCGCTGGCGGGCGGGGCGGGGGCCCTCGCCAGCAGCGTCGTCGCGCACCTTCCGACGGGGCCGACGATCGTCCTCTGCCTGAGTGCGATCGTCATCGTCTCCCTCCTGATGGCGCCCAACCGCGGCCTCGTCTGGGGCTGGGCGCGGGAGCGGCTCAACCGGCGGCGCATCATGGTCGATGCCGTGCTGGCCGACCTTCACGTGCTGGCGCTCCGGCACGAGGACCCCGGCCACGGGCACCCGATCTCCGTCCTGCGCACCATGAGCCTGGGCCACGGCGGCGTGGACCGGAGCCTGGAACTGCTCCGGAAACGGGGGCTCGTCCGGAAGACGGAGGGCGGTACGTGGTCTCTCACGCCGGACGGACTCGCGGAGGCCCGGCGGCTTTCCGGGAAAGGGGACGAGGGACCGTGACCGCCCCCCAGATCGAGATCCAGGTCATCGCCGTCCTGGTCGCGGTCTCGTGCGCGCTTCCCGGAACGTTCCTTGTCCTGCGGCGGATGGCGATGATGAGCGACGCCATCAGCCACTCGATCCTGCTGGGCATCGTCCTGGCGTTCTTCGTGACGCGCGACCTGACGTCCCCGTTCCTCGTCGCCGCTGCGGCGCTGACCGGCGTGCTGACCGTGACCCTCGTGGAGCTGCTGAACCGGACCGGCCTCGTCCGGGAGGACGCCGCGATCGGCCTGACGTTCCCCGCGCTGTTCAGCGCCGGCGTCATTCTCGTGGCCCGGTACGCGGGCAGCATCCACCTCGACACCGACGCGGTCCTCCTCGGCGAGCTGGCCTTCGCGCCCTTCAACCGCCTTGTCGTCCTGGGGTACGACATCGGCCCGCGGGCACTCTACATGATGGCGGGGATCACGGCGCTGAACATCCTGTTCGTTGCAGTCTTCTTCAAGGAGCTGAAGCTGGCGACCTTCGACCCCGGGCTGGCCGCGGTCCTCGGGTTCTCGCCCGGCGTTCTCCACTACGCGTCGATGGCCCTCGTCTCGCTTACGGCGGTCGGCTCCTTCGACGCGGTGGGTTCGATCCTCGTGGTGGCGCTCATGATCGCCCCTCCCGCGACCGCGTACCTCCTGGTGGACCGTCTGTCGACGATGCTCCTGCTGAGCGCCCTGCTGGGCGCCGCCGGCGCCGTTTCCGGCTACTGGGTCGCCCACGCCCTCGACGCTTCCATCGCCGGGTCCATGGCCTCCATGTCCGGCCTGCTGTTCGCGGCGGCGTACCTGGCCGCGCCGGGCCGGGGGCTGATCCCGATCACCCTGCGACGGTCGCGGCAGCGCCTGGAGTTCGCCCAGAGGATGCTCCTCGTCCATCTGTACAACCACGAAGGGCTCCCGGACGCTGGCCGGGAAAACCGGGTGGAGCATCTCCACGAACACCTGAAATGGGACAGGAGCTTCGCGGAACGGGTCGTGGGCGCGGCGAGGGACAGGAGGCTGGTGGAGCGGCGGGACAGCCTGCTCATCCTGACCGACGCCGGGCGGGAGGCCGCGCGCGACGCAATGGTGGGATGACGCCGCCCGGCCGCGCCGGCGCCCTTTTTCCGGGCCGCGAAGAATCTTCTCCGAACCCGAAACTCGCCCGGGGCGACCGGACTCTCATAGTCAAGATTCGGTTGTTACAAGTTCAACCAACAAGACACAAAAAGATGTGGAGGAGAATCAGATGAGAAAGAACATCTACATAGCGATGATCGCCGGCCTGTGCCTCGGGCTGGTCCCGGCGACCGTTTTCGCGGGCGGCCCCGGATACTCGGGGGATGTCCAGTCGATCCCGTACGGCATGTCTTCCGATTCCGTAAACCTCGTCGAGTCCGACATGTGGCCCGTCAGCGGACCGGTGGAAACCGGCGCGGTCCCCGGTAGCCTGGGAAGCGACAGGATTTCGCCGAACGACACGCACTACAACCCATTCCACCCCGAGCTTCGGACGATCGACGGGGGCGGGGGCGGCGAGTAACCTTCTGAAGGCGGCCGGATCTTCCGGCCGGAGAACGACGGCGCCGGGGTGGGAAACTTCCCCGGCGCTTTTTTGTTTCTTCCGGCGTGTTTCTCCACGCGTTCCCATTTGGACCGGAGCGGGGAAGAATCTTTTCCGACAACGAAACTTTCCGGACGCTGAATGATTCTCATATTCAAGATTCGGTTGTTGCGGCGACCAACCCACGAGAGAAGATGTGGAGGATAATGAGATGAGAAAGAGCATATTCATAGCGATGATCGCCGGTCTTTGCCTCGGGCTGGCTCCGGCGGCGGTTATTGCCGACGAGCCCGGGTACTTCAAGTTCGATGCGTTTGAGTCGTCCGACATGTCGAGACGTTCCGTGGCCGATGCTGACATGTGGCCCGTGAGCGGCCCGGTGGAAACCGGAGCGGTTCCCGGTAGCCTGGGAAGTGACAGGATTTCGTCTGACGACACGCACTTCAACCCGTTCCATCCCGAGCTCCGGACGATCGACGGCGGCGGGGGCGGCGAGTAACCTCAAGGACGCGGCCGGATCTACCGGCCGATGAAAACCGGCGCCGGGGAGGGAAAATTCCCCGGCGCTTTTCGTTGGGGGGAACGCGGAGAGGGTACAATGGTTATCATGAGACCTGCAGGAGCCACTCCGGAGCGGCGTCCGTTTTTTCGCGCTTCGGGAATCCTATTGGCAGTCCTGGCCGGGGCCCTTGCCCTCTGCCAGGCGTCGCCCCTGCACGCGCGTTCCGATGCGGAAGGGACGATCTCGGCCCCAGGGGATGGATCCGTCATGGGGTCGTGGCTGCGGCGATCCGAGACGGCGACCCGGGACCTTACGGGGTTCCCGGCCGACGGGGAAAAGGTCGCGCGCGAACTTTACCGGCTTGCCGGCCGGCTCCGGCCGGCCGTGGCCGCCGCGAAGGACGGCAGGGCCGTCGTGGACGCGTTCCGCCGTGTGCTTCTCAAGGAGGAAGGCTACCGTTACGATTCGGTGGCGGGCAAGCCGGACAATTTCCTCTCCGGCGGCGTCGTGGCCCGGAAACAGGGAAATTGCCTGGGGATGTCGCTTCTGTGGCTTTCGCTGGCCGAGCAGCTCGGCGTCCCGTTCCATGGCGCGTACGTTCCCGGGCACTGCTTCGTGCGGTACGAGGGTGACGGTGCCCGCCTGAACGTGGAGTTTTCCGCCTCCGGCGCATCCTGGGACGACGAAACGTACCTGGGCAAGTTCAGGCTCGCCGAAAGGGGGCCGTACCTGCGCTCGCTTTCCCCCCCCGAGATGCTCGGGGTGTTCCTGAAGAGCGTCGGGGCCGCGTATGCCGGGAAAGGGAGGCACGCCGAGGCGCTGGCTATGTACGCGGAAGCGGAGCGCCTGTACCCGGGGCTGCCGGACGTGCATTACAACGCGGGGGTTTCGCTCCAGCGACTCGGGCGGCCGGACGAGGCGATCGCGAAGTACCGCAAGGCGCTTTCCCTGGACCCGAACATGGCCGTGGCGCGGGGGAACCTGGCTTCCTCCTACGCCGCCTGCGGAAGGTATGACGAAGGGGTCAGCGAGTACCAGAAGGCGGTGGAGGCGGAGCCGACGAGCCGTCAGGCGAGGGAAGGGCTGGCCCGGGCCTGGTTCGCCAAGGGGGATTACCCGGCGGCGGCGAGGGAGGCTTCGATGGCGGAGGCGCTGGGGTGCCGGTTCGAGCCCTCCATGCTGGAGGCGCTGGAGCCGTTCCGTGAACGGAGAGAGTAGGGCGCGCACAGCGGCCCCTGAAGGCCGTTCCGTTATTTGTCGGTAAGCGCCCGGATGACTGCCGCGATATCGCGGTCCCCGAATCCCTTGTCCCACGCCCGGCCGTACATGTCGCGCGCGGCCGCCGTCACCTCCGAGGGGATTCCCATCGCCTTGCCGGTCTCCACGGCGAGGCGCATGTCCTTGAACGCGTGCTTCAAGGGGAAGTTCGGCGTGAAGGCGCGCTCCAAGAGCATGTCCGCCCCCTTCATCTTCAGCGCGCCGCACGCCACGCCCGAATAGCCGATCACCTCGAGGATCTTTTCGGCCGAAAGCCCCGCCTCGATGCCGGTCAGCGCCGCCTCGGAGAAGACGCAGAGCAGGGTCCCCATCATCTGGTTGATGAGCAGCTTCATGTGCGCGGCCATGCCGGTGTCGCCGACGTGGATCACCCGGCTCCCCATCGCCAGGAGCAGCGGCTCCAGCCGGCGGGAAAGGTCGGCGTCCCCCCCGGTCAGGATCGTGAGGGTCCCCTCCTCCGCCGCCTGCAGGCTCCCGAGCACCGGCGCCTCCAGGAAGTCGGCCCCCGTTCCCCGGACCATCACGGCGATCTCCCGGGAGGTCTCCGGCGAGACGGTGCTCATGTCGACATGGACCGTGCCGGGGGACAGCGCGCAGAGTAGGCCGGTTTTCGCCGTGACGACGTCGCGGAGGGCCTCGGGGCCGGAAACCATCGTGATCACGATCTCGGAGCGCTGGACCAGCTCGGGCACCGAGCCCGCCGGCTTCGCCCCGGTCGATACCAGGGGGCCCATCTTCGCCCGCGTCCGGTTGTAGACGGTCACGTTGTGACCCTTCAACAGGACGTTGCGGCACATCGGCTCGCCCATGATCCCCAGCCCGATGAACCCGACCTTCGCCATGAACTCACCCCCGCAAAGACGCCGAAAAACGGGCCGGAAATCAAACCTTGACGCCGCAGGCCGAATCAACAGAATAGTACCATGACCATCCTGGCCACGGATGTCCTGCGCAGAACGCCCCTGTTCGCGTCCCTGCCCGAGGATGACCTTCGATGGGCGGCGTCCGTCGCCGTCCCCCGCCGTTACGGCAAGAGGGAAGCGATCTTCCGGGAAGGGGACGCCGTCGAGGGCTTCTACGTAGTCGCTTCGGGGAAGGTGAAGGTCTTCAAGCTGTCGGAAGAGGGGAAGGAGCAGGTCCTGCACGTCCTCGGGCCCGGGCAGAGCTTCGCGGAGGCGGCGCTCTTCGAGGGCGGGGCCTATCCCGCGTACGCCGAGACGCTCGCGCAAACCGAGACGTTCCTCATCCAGAAGCGCCCTTTCCTCGATATGCTCGAGAGGCGGCCGAAAGTGGCCATCCGGATGCTCGGGTCGCTCTCCCGGTGGCTCCGGCAGATGACCGGCCTCGTCGAGGATCTCTCGCTGCGGGACGTCGAGGCGCGGCTCCTGCTGTTCCTGTCGGGGGAGCTGCAGGACCGCGGGATCCCCTTGAAGGACGGCGCCACGCTGGAGCTGCCGTTCAGCAAGAACGTGCTCGCATCCCGGCTCGGCACGGTCCCCGAGACGTTCTCCCGGGCGCTCAAGAAGCTGCAGGAAGACGGCCGGATCGACGTCCGCGGGAAGCGGATCCGGATCGTGTCCGCCGCATCGCTGATGGCGGGGAAGGCAACCGCAGGACCGAATCGCAGAACCGGGACGGCAGAACCGGGACGTAGATGAGTTCTACCGCAGTTCGGGGACAGAGATGAGCGGCATGTGTGTCCCACTTTTGTTGTAGAACTCATCTACGTCCCGGTTCTGCGGTTCGGTTCTGCGGTTTTTGGGAGGATGAAATAATGGGCCACTTTTCGCTGAGCGTCGTCGGGAAGGACCGGCCGGGGATCGTTGCCGAGGTGAGCCGGGTGCTATACGAGCTCGGCTGTAACATCGAGGATTCCTCCTGCACGATACTCTGCGGGCAGTTCGCGATGATCCTGGTGATCGTCCACGGGGAATATTCCCACGTCCCCGAGATCGACCCGGCCTTCGACCCGCTGCGGGAGGGGATGGGGCTGACGATCTCGCTGCACGAGCTGGGGGACGACGAGGTTTCCCGGGAGAAGGGGTTCGCGGGGAGGCCGCACGTCATCTCGGTGTACGGCGCCGACCGGCCGGGGATCGTCCACGCGGTGGCGCGCGAGCTGGCCGCCTTCCGGGTGAACGTAACGGACATGACGACCCAGGTCGTGGGCTCGGGGACCCGGCCGGTGTACGTCATGATCCTGGAGGCCGACATCCCCGATTCCGTGGACCTCGCGGAGCTGGACCGGGTGTTCGAAAGGATCCGGAAGGAGCTTTCCGTCTCGATCTCCATGCGGCCCGTAGACCCGGTGGAGCTGTAGCCGACCGTCCCATGGCCGTCCTTCCCATCCGGGTGTTTCCCGATCCGATCCTCAAGAAAAAGGCCGCTCCCGTCGAAGGGGCGTCGCCGGGGGTCTCGGCGTTCGTCGACGACCTCGTCGACACGATGCGGAACGCGCCCGGAGGGGTGGGGATCGCGGCCCCGCAGGTCGGCGTCCCCTGGAGGATCGTCGCCGTCGACGTGTCCGCCCACCGCCGGGGGAGCCGGGAGCCGAACCACGGCCTCCTCGTCCTGATGAACCCGGAGATCCTCGCGATGGGGGGGCAGCAGGTCGTGCGCGAGGGGTGCATGAGCGTCCCCGAATTCACGGCGAACGTCCGGCGCGCGGAATGGGTCCTTGTTGACGCGCTCGACCGGGATGGGGTCCGGACGGTCATAGAGGCTGTGGGGTTCGAGGCGGTGGCGATACAGCACGAGATGGATCACCTCGACGGGCTGCTTTTCCTCGACCGCGTCGCGTCGGTCAAAAACGACCTGTTCCGGAGGAGGAAGCCCCGGCAGGCCCCGTGAGGGGGCCGGTGTTTTCTACCCTTTTCCCGGAGTCCCCTTTCCCTTCGCCTCGAACATGTCCGGGTACGTCCTCCAAAGGTATTCGAGGAACGGATAAAAGAAGCTGCACAGGCTGCCGCCGAACCTCGGGTTGATCTCGATCAGCAGGGGGCGGCCGTCCACGATCTTGTAGTTGAAGCAGCAAAGCCCCTCGAACCCGATGAATTCGAGGATGTCCGAGAACAGCTCCGTGAAGAGGCAGCCGGATTTCTTCCGCTGGTCCAGGACCGTGTCCTTCCCCTTGATGTAGATCTCCTTGTCGAAGACGTACTCGATGGTGATGGAGTGGGCGCACTTCCCCCGGGCGTGCAGGAAGTGCGTGGCGTATTCCCTGTCGCCGCGCACGAGCTCCTGGCGGTAATACTCCGGGCTTTCCAGAAGCCCGCGCAGCGCCCGCTCCTGTTCCCCGTCCCGGACGATATGCGAATTCTCCCCCCAGGCGTCCACCTTCTTCTTCAGGATATACGGGTATCGCAACCCGTCGCCCATCCGCGGGATCAAGCCGCCGAACCGGCTTTCGTTCAGGGTGCTGTTGAAAAGGTGCTTGTCGTCGCAGAGAAGCACGCTCTCCCTGGACGGAACGGGGAGCGGGTTGCCGGCGACCAGGGGACGGATTTCGTCCAGGTACAGGATGTCCCGGATCGAAAGCGGCACGACGAGGTCGCGCCCCGCGACGCTTTCGGCGGTGATGTCGGCGAAGGCCAGTTCATGCCTCGTGTAGCGGAAGCTCTTCCGGATCCGCGGTTCCCAATCGTCCTGACTGGAAAACAGGATCC
Source organism: bacterium UBA2219 (assembly GCA_002327765.1). Classification (GTDB taxonomy): domain Bacteria; phylum Desulfobacterota; class Deferrimicrobia; order Deferrimicrobiales; family Deferrimicrobiaceae; genus UBA2219. Next base: position 25,736 of record DCUH01000058.1, read on the forward strand.
TCATTTTCCACGGATGGAACACATGGGACGACAGCTTCCGGCGGGAGAGAAGGGAGAGTTCCTCGAAAAGGGTCAATCGCAGATCCTCACTTTCGATACCGCGTACCACCTGTCCGCGCGTTTGCCGGCGATCGCCAGCTCCACAAGGGGGGCGGCTTCGTCCTCGGCAAGGATGGCCACGTCGAGGGAGTACGTTCCGGCCGGGACATCGACCGGGATCGTCAGCACCTCGTCGACTTCATGCGTTCCGGGGAGCCAGTCCCTGGGGTCGGCCGCGCTGACCCAGCGCGCGGCCACGGAATCCGCTCCCGACCGGATCCGGTACGCGAGCGGCCAGCGGCGGTAGACGGGCGCCACCCCCTTGTTTTCCCACAGCGACCGGATCCGGAACGGCGCGCCGGGGCTTGCCACGGAGGCGTGCTCCAATTCCCGGAGCACGAAGCGGTATCCGATCTTCTTGAGGAATTCGTAGATCTTCGGCCGCCACGGGGTCGGGATGGGCGAGGACTTGGCGTTGAACACCGACATGTGCCATTCCAGACCTTTCCGGAGGATCCGGTCGATGTCGAAGCCTCGGTCGTACCAGTCCTGCACGACGCCGCACGCCTCGAACTGCACGGGGCCTTTCTTCCAGGCACCGGCGACCGTCGGGTTCCGCAGGACCGGTTCGTATGCGTGGACCATGTGGTTCCAGCTCCCGCTGAACATCCCGTAATCACCGAAACAGTCCCCTCGCCAGCCGGCCCCCCTGGAGGCCGCATATTCGAGGGGGCCCCCGTGGAGCATCACGAGCGGCGTGCCCGGGAAATACCGGAAGTACCAGTCCGTGATGAGCCGCTGCGTCTCCCGGCCCGGGAAATATTCCCTGCAGGCCGCGTCCTTCCCCTTCCCGCAGCAGGCGGTGTTCCACACGCCCCAGCAGCCGACCGAGCCTATGTCGACGTGATCGATTTCCGCCCTGCCCGCGTACCTTTCGCCGAAAGCTTCGAGCAGGCGCTCGTGGAAGCGCAGGAAGACGGGGTCGTTGTGATCCGGGAAGACGCCTTGATCGACCTCGATGTGGCCCACGCCCTTGTCGAGCAGCCATTTCGGCGTGGAGGTCTTGTAGACCGACATGATGCGGAACGCGAGGGTTTCTCCCCGGGCTTTCGCTGCCCGGATCACGTTGTCGACCCGCGCGAAATCGAATCGACCCTCCTGAGGCTCGAGCTGGGCCCACGTCCAGCGGAAGTATGCGACGGTGGAGCGGGGATACTCCTCCGGGGAGGGGTACTGTTTTTTCCAGCCCTCCCCGAAATGGAAGTCGGCGATCCCCATTCCCGGGTTATACAGGATGTCGTCGATCTCGGCCGGCCGGGCCGTAACCGTTGAGGGCGAAGCGGGAGCCCGTCCGACGCGTACGCTGCCGCATCCGCCGAGCAACGGAAGCGAGAGGACGAGAAGCAGGAGCAGTGCTTTTCCTCCTGCCGGTCCGTCCCCGGCCGCTCCGGTGCGCGCCGCGGTCATGCCCGCGTCCTGGCCGCAGGTTTCCTCTGTCTCATGGAACAATCCCGTCACAGATCTTTTGATAACGGATACGATAAAAACAATGTGTCGATAAGGTCAAGGAATCTCCGGGGGCGCTGCCGAATGATTTCAGAGACGTATCACTGTCCGGATTGCCGGGGGAGGATGGAGGAAGGCGACGGCCGGTTCTCCTGCGTCTCCTGCTCCAACGTGTATCCGAAATCCGGCTCCATACCGGTCTTCCTGGATCGGGACATATATTACGGGGAGATTCCCCGGGAGAAGATGAACGCGCTGATCCGCCGGGCGGAAACGGACGGCTACCGGGAAGCGGTCGAGGAATTCGTGGCGGATCCCTTCGTCCTGACCTATGTGCTGGACGAAGGACGCGCCCGCTGGGCCGACCTGCTTCCCATCGGTTCGGGGACGCGCGTCCTCGACGTCGGCTGCGGCTGGGGCACCACCACGATCCCCATCGCGCGCAGGGCCGGCCATGTCGCGGCGGTCGACATCACGGTGGAGCGCGTCAGATTCGTGGAGATCCGCGCCCGGCAGAGCGGCCTTGCGAACGTTTCCCCCGCCGCGGCTTCGGCCATCGCGCTGCCTTACCCGGACGCGTCCTTCGACCTCGTCGTCTTCAACGGCGTTCTCGAGTGGCTCGGCGGCATCGACGTCGCGCGGGATCCCGCCGAGCTGCAGCTCCTGGCGCTTCGCGAAGCCCGGCGCGTCCTGGCCCCCGGCGGCCTCGTCTATGTCGGCATCGAGAACCGCTTCAGCCTGCGCTATTTCCTCGGCATTCCGGACGACCACAGCTACATCCGTTTCACCAGCCTGATGCCGCGACGTCTCGCCAGGGCCTATTTCCGGCTGCGCACCGGCGGCGATTACTACATGTACACCCATTCCCTGTCGGCCTACCGGCGGATGCTGGAGGCTGCGGGTTTCGAGCGCCGCAAGGAGTACCATCCCTGGCCGAACTACCGGAACCCGGTCGAGTTCACTGCCCTGGACAAGGCCGAAATCCTGGGGTTCCTGCGACGGGAGATCCGCCGCCTTCCGGCGGTCGGTCGGAAGCGGACGTACTGCATCCTCTTGAAGTGGCTGACTGCGATCGATGGGAAAGGGCGGTTTTGCCACTCGTTCCTTTTCGTTTACGGAAAGGGCGGGGAGCCGGAGCGCGTTCCCGCCGGGGGATGACGAAGGCGGCGTCCCCGCCCGGTCCCGTGCCTGCCTCCCCCGGAAGGGGCGTCACCGGAGGGCGGTTTCGCCGGCCTTCCGAGCCGATGCCGGCGCGTCGGGCAGGCGGACCACCAGGACCGGCTTGGCGCAGCGCCGGACGACCCCTTCGGCCACGCTCCCGATCATCAACCCTTCCAGCTTGCCGTGACCGTGGGTCCCCAGGATGACAAGGTCGTAGTCCCCTTCCCGCGCCATGGAAACGATCTCTTCCACCGGGTCGCCGACGCGCACGACGACGTCTTCCTTCGACAAGGGGCAGAACGGGAAACTCCGCCCGATCTCCGCCGCGGTTTCCCGCACCCGCCCGCGGACCGCGTTGTCTGCGGCCTCGATCTCCTTCGTGTTGTACTCCCGCCCCCCTTTATCGCCCGCCCGGGCGGAAAGGTCGGCGCCGGCCCCGTCGGAATACTGCTTCAGCGCATCGGGGACCACGTGCAGCACGGTGATGTCGGCCTGGTGCCGGACCCCGATGCCGCAGGCGTAGCGGATGGCGTGCCGGGCCGTTTCGCTGAGGTCGGTGGCGTAAAGGATCTTCCGGAAGACCGGGACGGCAGGCGCTTCCGCGGGAGGAGGGACGGGTCTTTCCGGGCCGGGCGCGGTCGCTGTGGCGGCGGGTTCCGCCGCGGGAGGCGCCGGCGCGGGGGGGCCGAAGACCCTGTCGGTCAGCTTGACGTACCAGGCCGCGGACTGGACCTGGACGATGTAGGAAACGGCGATCACGAGGGCCGCGCTGGACCCTTCCGCCCCGAAGGCGTTGATCGCGATCGCCAGGGCGATGGACAGGTTGCGCATCACCGAGCCGTAGACCAGCGCGATGGCGTCCCCGCGGGGCAGGAGCATCTTCCCCGCGAAGGTGCTCAGGGCGTAGTTGAAGGGATAAAGGATCAGGAGCGGAACCAGGATCTTCACAAGCAGGCCGGGCGAGGAGACGATCGCCGCGGATTTCAGCGCGATGGCGACGAACACGATCCCCAGGACCCCCACGGTCGACATGGCCGGGAACCGGGGCGCCCACTCCTGCTGGAACCCTTTCTGCCCGTATCTCCGGACCAGCCCCTGGCGGGTGAGGTACCCCGCGGCCATCGGGACGAACACGATCACCGCGATCTGCCGCAGGACGGTGGCGGTGTCGACCTCGATCTCCGCGCCCATGAGGAGCCGGACATAGAAGGGGGTGGCGATGGAGCCGAGGGTCAGGCCGACGACGGTCATCTTGACGGCCGCTTCGAGGTTTCCCTTGGCGAACCCGGTCCAGGAGATGGTCATGCCGCTGGTGGGGACCAGTCCCGCAAGGAGCAGGCCCAGGGCCATGTAGGGCTGATCCTTGAAAAACAGGAGCCCGAGGCCGTACGTTACGAACGGGACCACGGCGAAATTGATCGCCTGGGTCAGCAGCTGCGCCCGCGCATCGCCCCCTTCGAGTACTTTCCGCACGTTCAGCGTCACCATCATGGGGTAGACCATGAGGAACGTGAGCGGGACGATCAGATTTTTCAGCGGCGCCGGGTCCCCCGCCAAACCGAAAAGGAACCCCGCCGCCATCATGACCGGGATGGCCACGATCAGGTTCCGGTTCACCTTGCCCAGGAAATTCCACAAGACGGGGGCCGCCTCCGGAGCGGGAATGTTTTCGTTGTCCTGCCTGGCCGATTTCAGTTAGTTGCTTTTTTCGGGAATCGGTTTCCGCCGGTCCGGGGACGGGCCGGCGGACCGCGGGGGTGGGGGGCGCGCCGATACTTTCTTTAATGATGGCCCGGGTTCACCACCGTGCCGCCGCCGTCTCCGCCGCCTCCTGACGCGACCGCGATCCCGATCCCGATCGCCGCGGCGATCCCGAGGGCGACCCAGACGACCGTACCGTAGGAACGGCCCCTCGCCGGTTTCTCCGCAGCTTCCTTTCCCGCGGGAGGTACCCGCACCGAGGACGAGGCGGGAGGTTTTACCGGCCACGTCATCCAGGACTTGTCCGGCCCGGCGGTGTCCGCGGCCGGCGGGGAGGGAGTCGGGGGCGGGGGTGCCGTCGGCTCCACGGCCGGCTCCGACGCCTTTTTCGGCCACGTCTCCCAGGATTCGTCGGCTGCGACCGCGCGGGAAACCGCCCCGAGCGTCGTGGAAAGGAGGAAGGCGGCGCAAAGGAGCGCGACCAGGTGCCTGCCCGCGGGCCGGAGAGAAGCCATGCGCATGTCGAACCTCCGATAGCCCTTCCCGGTCCGTCGCGGGCGGGGGTCGTGCCGGGTCACCACTTCTCCCTTCCGTGGCACGCCGGGGAGCAGGTCGACCTGGAACGGTTGTACCCGACGGAGGGAAGGATCGTCGCCGACGGCGACTGCTCGAAGGCATACGTTGCCAGGTTCCCGAAATGGCCGGTCACGTTCACCTTGGCGGCATCGTGGCACTGTTTGCACGTTGCCGAATTGCGCCCGAGCGACGCGACGTGGAGATCGTGCTTCCCGGAGTGGTAGCTGTTGTACTGGGCCGTCCCGGAGAAGTGGCATCTCGTGCACGCGTTGACGACGTCGATCGCGCCGGGCGCCCCCTGCCAGTCGGGCGTCGTCTGCCCCCCGTGGCAGCTCACGCTGGAGCAGGTCCGGTCCGCCGCGTTGAAGGAGGAAGTGCCGGACTTGGCGTCGAACGCCGCCAGGACGGCGACGCTGCCGGGGGGCACGCGCAGCGAATCCTTTCCCGGGCGCGCGTTCGCGCGGTTGTAATGGCTCAAGGTATCGGTCCCCAGCCTGTCGTGGCAGGCATTGCAGGAAACCACGGTTCCCGCTTCATTCAAGGCGAGGTGTGCGGCGTGCGCACCCGCGACGTCCGGGTATCTCGTCGCTGCGCCGGCGGGCGGGTTGGCGTGGCAGGAAGCGCAGTTCGACGCCACCAGGGGCGAGCCGGTCTTGTGGCATACCGTGCATGTCGGGCCGGTCTTCTCCGCCTCCCCCGTTTCGTTGTGGCACGTACCGCAGTTCGAGGCGAAGCCGATCGCCGTTACGGAGGTATGGGCCGTTTCCAGGAAAGGAACGGGATGGTCCGGAACGACGGGGCCGCCGGCGTGGCAGGAGACCCCCCCGAAGGAGGGAGCGAGGCAGCCCGGCGCGGCGGCGTCGGGCCCGCCTCCGGTCCCGTCCGTCTTGTGGCAGATGGCGCACGAAACCTCCCGATTTCGGGAATCCCGATGGGAGGAAACGTAGGCCGGGAACGGTCCGGCCGCCTGGTACCAGGTATCCGGGTGCGCCTTCGCGTGCGGGTGGCAGGCGGAGGTCTGGCAGGAGGTCGTCGCGGCTCCGCCGTTGAACAGGATGGTTCCCGGCGTGCCGTGGCACCCCTGGCAGTAGGNNCGGGCCGTGGCACAGGGTGCTGTTGAAGCAGCCGGGCTCCGTACCCGCGGGGGCGGGGGCGGCCGGATGGCCCGCCGGGTTGTTCGGCGATCCCGCGACGTGGCACTGCGCGCAGACGGCGACGTTCATCGCGCCGGTATTGACGTGAGTGTAGTTCGTGCCGCGCCAAAGTCCCGCCGGGTGCGGCGCTCCCGCCTCGTGGCAGGCGAAGCACGACACCTCCGATCCCCCCCCCGTGAATGCTTCCCCGTGGCAGATCCTGCAGGCGACGAAGCCGGAGTTTCCGGCGGCGCTTTTCGCGGCGGCGCCGTGGCCCTGGGCCGCGGGGGAAGAGGCGGCCCAGCCCGCGACCGTGCCGTGGTGACAGCCGGCGGGATTCCCGTAGCAGGAGACGCTCGCGGTTCCTCCCGAGAGGTCCGCCCCGTGGCACTCGGCGCAGGAAGCGACACCGTTGTCGATGTAGGTCCGGACGGCGGACGCCGCGTGCCCGCCGCCGCTTCCGGCCTGCACCCATCCTTCGGGGCTGACCATGACGGTGGAGGAGCTATCGGAGCCGCCGCATCCCGCGATCCCCGCGAAAGAGGAAAGCAGGACAAGAAGCAGGACGAGAGCCGGCCGGGAAGGCACGAGACTCACGGATGGATGCGCAGGAAGCATCATGTCGTTTATCGGTCCCGTCCCGCTGATTCGAGGTTGGGTAATTCATGATTGGAACCAGCAAGAATTATACCTGTGAATAAAACTTACAAAGCATTGAATAGAAAGAACTAATATGTTGCAGGGAGATCCATCAGGAAGGGATATCGGTTTATTGGGCAATTATTTTCCCATGTTCACCGCCCAGTCGCCGAACGACGGAGGGGCGCCGTCCGGACAGGCCATGCCGCGAAATAAAAAAGGGGCCAGGCGGTTTCGCCCGGCCCCTTGGGCTTGCATGGTGGCTCCTCCCAGAATTGAACTGGGGACACGAGGATTTTCAGTCCTCTGCTCTACCATCTGAGCTAAAGAGCCAC